>LDXQ01000004.1:63337-78132 GCA_001443485.1 Candidatus Sysuimicrobiota bacterium CSP1-3 | reverse complement strand
GGGCGACATCGTGGTGGACGGCGGCAACGCCTACTACCGCGACTCGCAGCGCCGCGCCGCGGAGTCGAGTGCGCAGGGCATCCACTTCCTGGACGCGGGCGTCTCCGGCGGGATCTGGGGATTGCAGGTGGGCTTCTGCCTGATGCTCGGCGGCGAGGCGGAACCCTTCCGCCGCCTGGAGGCGATCCTCCGCACGCTGGCGCCGGAGCAGGGCTACGCGCTGGTCGGCCCGCACGGCGCCGGCCACTTCGTGAAGATGGTGCACAACGCCATCGAGTACGGCATGCTACAGGCCATCGGGGAAGGATTCGAGTTGATGCAGGCCTCCGAGTTCCCGGTGGACCTGCCGCGCATCGCCGACCTCTGGAATCACGGCAGCGTCGTGCGCTCCTGGCTGATGGAGCTGGCCCAGCGGGCGCTGGCGGTGGACCCGCAGCTGGAGCGCATCCGCGCTTACGTGGAGGATTCCGGCGAGGGGCGGTGGGCCGTGCAGGAGTCGATCGAGAAGGCGGTCCCCTTGCCGGTGATCACCCTTTCGCTGCAGGCCCGCTTCCGCTCCCGGCAGGAGGACTCGTTTTCCGCCCGCGTCATCGCCGCGCTGCGGCAGCAGTTCGGCGGACACACCGTGCGCGAGGGCTGAATCAATGGAAACGTTGCTGGGAGACCGGCTGCGGGAGGGGCTGCGGCTGCGCCGCATACCCCAGCCCTGCGCGGTCGTGATCTTCGGGGCGACCGGCGACCTCGCTCGGAATCGGCTCATCCCCGACCTGTACAATCTCGCCCGCAAGGGGCTGCTGCCCGGAGCCTTTGCCGTGGTCGCGGTGGCCCGGCGGCCGTTTACCAGCGACACCTTCCGCGAGCAGGTGCAGGAAGCGGTGCAGCACAGCACTGAGGTGCCGTACGACGCCGCGGTCTGGGAGAACTTCGCCGGCAGCATCCACTACGTGCAGAGCGAGTTTCCCGACCCAGCCGGATACGCGCAGCTGCGTACCCTGCTGGCGGAGCTGGACGGCCGCCTCGGCCTGGGCGGCAACCGCCTCTTCTATCTGGCCACGCCGCCGAGCGCCTACCACACGATCATCGACCGGCTGGGCGAGGCGAGCCTGGCCGGGCGGACGCGGCCGGCGCAGGGGCGTCCCGCCGGGTGGACGCGCATCATCATCGAGAAGCCCTTTGGCTCCGACCTGGAGACGGCGCGCGGCCTGAACGCGAAAGTGTTCGAAGTCTTCGACGAGACGGAAGTCTTTCGCATCGACCACTACCTGGGCAAAGAGACCGTCCAGAACCTGATGATCTTCCGCTTCGCCAACACCATCTTCGAGCCGATCTGGACGCGGCAGTACGTGGACCATGTGCAGATCACCGTGGCGGAGTCAGGCGGGATTCTCGGCCGCGGCGGATACTATGAGGAAGCCGGCGTGGCCCGGGACATGCTACAGAACCACCTGCTGCAGTTGCTCACGCTCGTGGCCATGGAGCCGCCCACGGCCATTGAGGCGGACGCCGTGCGCAACGAGAAGGTGAAGATCCTGCACGCGGTCCGCCTCTTCACTCCCGAAGAAGTGGAGACGTTCGTCGAGCGCGGGCAGTACGCCCGCGGCATCGTGGACGGCAAGGAGGTGCCCGGCTACCGCCAGGAGGAGCGGGTGGCTCCCGATTCGGTCACGCCCACCTACGTGGGCGTGCGCTTCGAGATCGACAACTGGCGTTGGGCGGGGGTCCCCTTCTACCTGCGCTCCGGCAAGCGCCTGCCCAAGCGGGTGACGGAGATCGCCATCCAGTTCAAACTGCCGCCGCTGATTCTCTTCCGCCAGGCCGGCGTGGAGGACATGGAACCGAACATGCTCACGCTGAACATCCAGCCCGACGAAGGGATCACGCTGCGTTTCGCCGCGAAGGTCCCGGGACAGGCCACGCGCATCCGGCCGGTGAACATGGAGTTCGACTACGGCACCTCCTTCGGCGTCGAGGAACCGACCGCGTACGAACGGCTGCTGCTCGACGCGATGGTCGGCGACCGTACCCTCTTTGCCCGCCGCGACGAGGTGGAGAAAGCCTGGGCGCTGGTGATGCCCATCCTGGAGGCGTGGGACGCGCATCGCCCCACGGACTTCCCCAACTACGAGGCCGGCAGCTGGGGCCCACCCGCGGCGCGCGCGTTGATTGAACGAGACGGCCGCCGCTGGCGCCGTCTCTAGCCGGTGATGTCCACCGCCACGCTCATCCCGCTGATCGCCGCGCCGCGCCGCGTCGACGTCAAGGCGATCGACCGGGAACTGGCCGAACTCTGGCGCGCCGCCGCGGCGAGTTCCGAGGCCGAGCGCATCGCCCTCTCCCGCGCCCGCACCCTCACGCTGGTGGCGTACGCGCCCACACCGGACGCGGGTACCCGCCTGGCGGAGGTGGCGGCCCGCACCTGCCAGCGCCACCCCGCGCGGACGATCATTCTCATCGCCGATCCCGCCGCCGCCGACCTGACGGCGGAAGTGACCGCGGTCTGCCAGGTGCGGCGGCGGAATCTGAAGCAGATCTGCTGCGAACAGGTCCTCATCCGGGCTGCGCCCGCGGCGGAGGGGCGGATCCCCAGCCTGGTCAGGCAGGTGATCCTGCCGGACATGCCGGTGGTCCTCTACTGGCCGGGACCGCCGGCGGCGGAGCGGCTCTTCCGCGACCTCGGGGAAATCGTCGACCGCGTCATCGTCGACACCGCCGCCGTCCCTGACGGGCACGGCGCACTCCTCGCGGCGCACACGCTTGCCGCCGACCGTTCCAGTCACGCCGCGCTGAGCGACCTGACATGGGGCCGCATGACCACGTGGCGTGGCCTGACCGCGCACTTCTTCGACCCGCCGTACACGGAGGCGCTCGACCGGATCACGCGCATCCGCGTGGCGCACGCGGGCTCGTCACGCGCGCAGGGACTGCTCTACGTCGGGTGGCTGGCGGGACGGATGCGCTGGCGGGTGGAGCAGCCTTTCATCCGCGGCGACGGGCCGTGGCGGGGGACGCTGGTGGACCAGCGCGGCCGCGCCATCCCCGTCTCCCTGCACGCGGAGTCGCGCGCGCCGCATCCCGCCGGGGCCCTCCTGTCCACGCTGATCGTCACCGGGAGTCCAGCGGGGCAGAACGGCGGGGCGACCTTCTCCATCGCGCGCAAAGACGACGCCGGCAGCGTCATCGCCGTCGCCGAGAGTGAACACGGGCAGGTGATCCGCCGCGCCCTGCCGCTGGATCCGCAGGATGAGGCCCCGCTGCTGGCGGCCGAGATGGACGTGCTCGGCCACGACCGCGTGTACGAGGAGTCCCTCCGCGCCGTTGCCGCCCTCCTCGGGCAGGCATGAGCGCAAGCCCGGAGATCCGCGTCCTCCCCACCCCCCACGCGCTGGTTGAAGAAGCCGCCCGGTTCGTGCGCGACGCCGCGCAGCAGGCCGTGGCTGATCACAACCGTTTCGCCCTCGCTCTTTCGGGGGGGGAGACCCCGCAGGCACTCTACGCGCTGCTGGCGGAGGCCGGACCGGACACGCTCCCCTACAACCGCGTGGAGATCTTTTGGAGCGACGAGCGGGGGGTGCCGCCGGATCACGAAGAGAGCAACTACGGGCTCGCCTGGAAGGTATGGCTCGCGCGCGCGCCGCTGGACCCTCGCCGCATTCACCGCCTGCGGGGCGAAGACGATCCGGAGAGGGCCGCGGCGGACTACGAAGCGGAACTGCGCCGGGTGCTCGGCGACCCACCGCGGCTCGATCTCGTGCTCCTCGGGGTCGGCCGCGATGGGCACACGGCGTCGCTCTTCCCGGGTGAGGCGGCGCTCGCCTCGAACCGGCTGGTCGCCGCGGCCACCGCGCCCGTCCCCCCGCAGCGGCGCATCACCGTCACGCCCCGCCTGATCGAGGCCGCGGCGCGCGTGCTCGTCCTCGTGACCGGACGCGACAAAGCGGAAGCCGTCCGTCGGGCTCTGGAGGACGCACCCACCCCGGCGGTCCCCGCCTCCCTGCTGCGCGGGCCGGGAATCACCTGGTTTCTGGATGACGCCGCCGCCAGCGTCCTGAGCCCGCGGTAACCCTCGACTAGATCGCCTCCATTCTGGGCAAAAATCAGCCTGCAAGGGCTTCCGAACGGGCAAACCCGCCGCGAGGCGGGGGCGCAAAGCGCTGGGACTTCGGATGAAGTCCGCCAGGCTGCCGAAGAAGCTCGCACCGTGGGCCTGTTCGGTCAGCCGGACAGGCTTTGTGGTTTTGCGGGACTGCGGAAGCCCGGCAGGAGGCCACGATGCCCCGAGTCGCATTCCTGTCCGCGCTTCTCCTCACCGTCGCGGTGCTGGTCGCGCCCGCGCCGAGCGCGTCTCCCGGCCCGATCGTCGCCGGGACGCCCGCCGCGATGGTCGTCTACCCGCTGCCCTACCGGACGACGGCCGCGCAGACCAGCTGGGACCTCGAAGTGACGATGCTCAACTTGATCAACAATGAGCGTGTCGCCGCCGGCCTGGCGCCGCTGATGCCGCACGCCACCATCCGCGGCGTGGCCCGCGCCCACGGCCGGGAGATGTTTGCCTTCGGGTACCTCTCGCACGTCTCCCGCAGCGGCCTCTCCCCGCAACAGCGCGTGCTGCGGCGGGGCGTGCGCGTGCGCATAGTCGGCGAGAACATCGCCTACGCCGCGGACATCCGGGAAGCCCACGAGGCGCTGATGGCCAGCGAGGCGCACCGCCAGAACATCCTGCTGCCGGACTACCGGCTGGTCGGCATCGGCGTGGTCGACGGCGGAACGTACGGCGTGGTGGTCGTCGAGAACTTCGGGAACTAGCCTTCCCAGAGGTGGCGGAGCCAGCGCCGCCGACCGCCCGCCAACGGCGCGGGGATGAAGAGCAGGCTCCGCAGCCAGTCGATCAGCTCCGCGGGTCCCCCGTCCAGCCAGCGCATTGTTCCTACCTGCAGGATTGCGGCGGCGGGATGTTCCCGGCGCAGGAGTGTCCGGTTAGTCCGCGCCAGCAGGATTCCGCTGGCCGACCCCCGCGGCGGCCGGAGGGCGGCGGCCAGCGCGGCGGGCACCGGGGCGCCGAGAACCTGTACTGCGGCGGCGAGGGCGATCCGAATCGGGGTGCGCAGGAGCGGTGTCTCCTCGGCGGTGAGGAGCACCTGCGACCAATCGACACTGTGCCTCCGCGCGATCTCGGCGAGGTCCCGCAGGTAGCGCAATCGCGGCTTGCCGTACCAGAGCTCCCGCAGGAACGCCACGCCCGTCGCCACGAGGTGATCCCCTGGCGAGAGGATCGTCACCGGTTCCCCGTTCACGGACGCCTCGATCACGCGCTCGAAGATCCGCTTATAGTCCAGCGCGACCTGCAGCGGGTACCCCAGGTAGCGCCAGTGGACATCGACGGGAACGCGGGTGGCTTGCGGATCGTAGTAGGCTCGGCCGTGCCGCCAGGTGAGGTCCGCCTCCGTCGGCGCGTCACCGACGATCGCGTATCCCGTCCGCCGGAGGAGCCGATGCACAGCGGCGACGTCCTCCCTCCGGGTCAGCAGGTCGATGTCGCTGAATGGGCGCAGCCCTTCGTCGCCGTAGGTGAACCGCGCGAGGGCGGCGCCCTTGAACAGCGGCGCCCGGATGCCCGCCCCGCGCAGAAGCCTCTGGAGGTCTGCCGCCTGCCAGTAGATCGTCTCGGCCGCAGCCGCCGCCTGCTCATACGATGACCGCAGCGCTGACCGGACGGAGTCCGGTACCTCCGCGTCCGCGCGTTCCAGCGCCCGGAAGGCCAGTGGCCCCACGCGCTCCCGCGTGGCCAGCTGCTGCACGGCCGCCCACTCCGCGGACGTCAGTTGCGGCAGCGGCCCGGGACTGAGGTGCACGAGCTGCAGGAGGGCGGCTTCGACGGCGTGCCGGCGGGAGGTGGTCGCCACCCGGATCGTCAGTAGGCGCCGAGCGTGCCCGACTGCTTCGTGTACTGCACCGCCCAGCGGAAGAGGTACGCCGCCAGCGGGAGGAGGACGGCGGAGAACAGCAGCAGGATGAGCACCTCGCGGCGCAGCGCGCCCAGGCCGTACCCTTCCAGCACCGCCAGACGGATGGCCCGCAACGCGTGCGTCAGAGGGATGAACTCCGCCAGCGTCCGCAGGACCGGCGGCAGAACGCTGGGCGGATAGAAGACGCCCCCCAGCAACGCGGAGAGTCCCGCGAACATGCTCGTGATCGGATCGGGATGTTTGTACAGGAGGACGAAGGCCGCCGCGAAGATGCCCATGGCGGCAAACGTGGCCATGCCCAGGACGAGTACGACGGCGACGCTGACAACGTTGACCCTGGCGAGATCAATACCGAAGACCACGACCCCCAACAGCAGGTACAGGACCGTCTGCCCGGCGGCGAGCAAGATGTTCCACAAAGAGAAGCCCACCGCCAGTGTCGGCAGCGAGACTGGGGAGCTCATGAGCACCTCCAGCGTACCGATCATCTGCTCCTGCCGCACCGCCGCGGCGGCGGCCCCCATGACGGCGGCGAGCAGTCCGAAGAGCGCCACACCCAGGATGACGAAGGCGAAGTAGTCGCCCCCGTAGGGGGCCAGGTGCGGTGACGCCGCGGGCCGGATGAGCCGCCCGAGGTAGTAGAGCGTCGGCGCGACCAGGACGACGGTGAAGACCTGCCAGGCAAACGCCAGGCGGGAGTAACTCGCGAGGAGGTAGTCCCGCTTAAGGAAGGCCCGCAACTGGTTGATGGCGGTCATCCTGGACCTCCAGCAGTGTATGGTAGCGTTGCCGCACGCCGACTTCTCCCACCGCCCCCGGCGCCATCACGTCGCGCAGCGTTCCCGCCACGAGGATCCCGATGCGGTGACAGATGGCGGCGGCTTCGCCGAGTTGGTGGGTCGCGATCAGCACCGTCCGCTGCTCCGCCTCGGAGAGGCGTTTGATCATCGCCTGCACGCGGCCCGCGGCCACCGGATCCAGGCTGCGCGTGGGCTCGTCCAGCAGCAGCACGGGCGGATCCGCGAGCAGCGCCCGGGCGATGGAGAGGCGCTGGCGCATCCCCGTGGAGTACCGCCCCACGACCTCGTCCGCGTGCGACAGCAGGTCGACGATCCCCAGCACGGCCTCCGCCCGGCGCCGGGCCGCGTGGCGAGCGAATCCGCGCAGACCGGCGAAGAATTCGAGGTTCTCCCGTCCGCTGAGCCGCCAGTAGAAGGCGCGTTCGTCGCCGGTCGCCAGCGCCACCAGCCGCCGCACGGCGGCCGCCTCGCGCACGACGTCTGCCCCCTGCACTCGCGCGCCGCCCTCCGAGGGGAGCAGCAGTGTGGCCAGCACTTTCAACAGCGTCGTCTTTCCCGCGCCGTTGGGGCCGAGCAGGCCGAAGATCTCCCCCCGCTCCACGCGCAGCGAGAGACCGACGAGCGCGCGGACAGGACGGACGGATCGCCGTCCCGCCAGCGAGAGAGGCCACGGGGGCGAGCGGAACGTCTTGCCGAGATTCCAGGTTTCAATCATGGGCAAAGGTACTTCCCGGACTGTCCACACCGTTTCCTGCCGTGCCGGGCAACAGTACGGGCGAGGCATGTCGCATCCGTCGTTCAGTGCGGTCGCTTTCCCCCCTCCGATGGATTGTTGTCCGCCGCACGACGGTGGTACATTCCGCCAGAGAGAGGAGTATGATCATGCCGAAACTCCCTGGAAGTGGCATCAGAATGGCCTCCATTCCGCTGGCGCAGACGGTGCAGCCGTTCTCCCCTGAGTCGGGAAGCTCACCCGACCCCGGTCCCGGCCCGTCGCCGCGTCCCAGCGGCGGGTCGGCCGGCGCGGCCGGTCTGATTGGACTCTTGCTGCTCGGCCTCGGCTTGGGCGGAAGTCTGCTCACCGCTCCGTCGGACGAACAGACCGTAGTCCCGCCGGCGAACACCGTCACGGCGGCCGGACCGACCATCGGACCGCTGGAAGTCCCGCCGGCAATGCGGGTCTACCTGATACCGTAGCGGTCTTCTCACTCCTTGTTGTGCCCGAATCTCCCGGGCGGGCCCCCTGGCCGGGCGCTTTCGCTTTACGTCAACTTTCTTCGAGGTGCGTTTTGTGCTATCAAGAAGGGGGCATTCCTAGCGACGCAACAGCATGAGCACGAGTGACGACCGAGCCCGATGGCGTCCCTGATGCGAGGAGTGAGGATCGCCTCGATCCCCCTCGCCCAGGGGGTGACGACGTTTTCTCCTACACCACCACCGCCGCCGCCGCCGCCCGGTCCGCCCATTCTCCCGATCATCGGCATCCTGCTGCCCATCCTGATCGCCGCGCCCATCCTGGTGGCACAACCGACCCCGCCGCCGGAGGCCGTCGCGCCTGCACCGACTCCGGTGGCGACGCCGGGGGTCGCGGTGTCACCGGTTGATCCGGGGGCATTGGGAACGCCGGTGACACCTGTCGTGCAGCCCGCCGCCCGCGTGACGCCAATTGTCCTGCCCGCCGTGCCGCGGGCGATCGCCACGCCGGCCGCGGCGCCGCTGGCGCAGGCCGTCCGAGCGGCGCCCCGCATCCTGCCGTCGCGTCAGGTCCTCCCGTACGGGGGAGCGAACCTGTGGATGCCGTTTGCCGGCGGGCTCGGGCTGATTTCACTCGGAATGGTGCTGCGCCGGCTCGCCGGTCCGCCATGATCGTCTACGGGATCAAGGACCCTCCACCGCTCTACCGGATCCTGCGCGTTCTGGGGACCCTCCTCATCATCGCGGGCATCGTGCTGGTGCTCTCGCCCCTGGGGTGGGTGGCCTACACGGCAATGGCGGTCGGCCCGACGCAGACGGCGGCCCTGGCCGCGTGGGAGCGCGCGGCCACGCCGGCCGGCCCCGCGCAAAATCCTGCTGCCGGAATGGTGGTGAGCATCCCCCGCCTGGATTTGCGCCGGTTTGTCCCCGAGGGGGCCACCCCCGATCACCTGCGGCGGTTCGGCGTCGGCCGGATCACCTGGACCGCCCTTCCCGCGAGCCCGGGGCTTCTGGGCATCGCCGGGCACCGCACCACCTACGGCGCGCCCTTCTTCCGTCTCGACACACTGCGCCGCGGCGACGCGATCTTCATCGACTACAATGGCCGCCGCTATCGCTACGCGGTGATGGAATCGCAGGTGGTGCGCCCCGAGCAGATGGAGGTCCTGGCGGCGCCCGCGGGCGTGCGCGGTATCGCGCTCGTCACCTGCACACCCGCCTACAGCGCGGCCTACCGCCTCGTCGTCCTGGGAACCCTGCGCGGCGTCAGCGATTCCCCCGCTCCATGAGCACTTCGTTCCTGGCAACCGAACTCGACGGGGAGGTCGTGCTGCTGGACGTGCCGGAGGCGCGCCTGATCCAGGTCGATGCCTGGAGCAGACAGGCCTGGGAGGCCTGTGAGGGGCGGACGACCGAAGAGGTGGCCGCGGTCCTCCGGGCGCCGGCCAAGCGGGTGCGCGAGGCGCTGCAGGCGCTGGCCGGGACCGGCCTGGTCAGCGAGGACCAGGGCCGGTGGCTGCGGGCGGCGCTGCGCTGGGTGTAATCCCGGTGGGTGCGCGCGCGGAGCGGCTCCTGTCGCTCCCCGGGTGGCAGGTCCGCATCGCGGCTCCGGAGCCGGTCGCCGCGCCGCTGGCCGCGACGCTTTCCGCAATTGCCGTCGCGGAACCGCTCCCTCCCTTCGAGGTCTCCGTGTCCGAGGATGGACGCCAGGCGGCGGGGACGGCCGAGGGTCGCCTCCTCTGGTCGGTGGCCCTGCCGCGCAGCGGGTGGCTCCCCCTCCTCGTGGGCCAGGTGGGCGCCACCGCCACCGCGTTGCTTCGCCGCCTGCTCTTCATCCACGCCGGAGCGGTGGCGGTCGAGGGCCGCGCCTGGGTGATCATCGGGGAGAGCGGTACGGGCAAGACCTCCACCGTCGCCCTCCTGACGCGTCACGGCGCCGCCTACCTCACCGATGAGATCACGCTGCTCGACCCCGCCGCCGGCACGGCGCTGCCGTTCCCGCTCCCGATGGCCGTGAAGCCGTGGACGGCCGAGGCGGTGGGCCCGCTGCCGGAAGGATCGGAGGTAGCGAACGAGGGAAGCGTGCGCTTCTACCTCCCGGCGGACCGGGGAGCGGGGCCGACTTCGGTACGGGCGTTCGTCCTGCTCCGGCCGGGCGGCCGCCCCGAACTTAAACCCCTGTCACGGGCGGAGGTCCTGATGGCGCTGGGGCAGCACCACTCGTCGCTCCGCTACCCGCACCGCCTGGAGGATGCATTCGCCGGATTCAGCCGCCTGCTCCGCGGCGCGCGCTGCTACTCGCTGACCGCGCCATCTCCCGCCGCGGCCGCCGAGCTGCTCACAGCCGCGGCCCGCGCCTCGTAGCCCCCTCTACATCAACGGAGGGAGTTCCCAGCCGGCCGCGGCCTCGAGGGCCGTGGCGATTCCCAGCAGTCGCGCCTCCGCACCCGGGGCCGCGGCGAGCTGCACGCCGACGGGCAGCCCGCTGCGCGTCGGGCCCACAGGGACTGCGACGGTCGGCAATCCCGTGAGATTGAAGAACCGGGTGAGGCGCGAGAGCGGCGCCCGCACCCGCCGCCACCCCTCGCCGCGGGCGGGATCGACGTCCGCGATGCGCGGGGCCTGGACCGGCACGGCGGCGCAGATCAACACATCAACGTCCTCCAGCAGGCGGCGCGTCTGCGCGATCACCACTCCCTGCACGCGCTGCGCGTCCACATAGGCGGTCGCCGGGATCGTCGCGCCCGCGGCCAGGAGTTCGCGCACATCCAGCCCGTACTCCCCCAGTCGGCCCGGGTAGGCGCGGCGGTGGTAGGCGCTCGCCTCGGCGAAGAGGATCGCCGTCTGGGCGGCCTGCCCCGCCATAGCCGCCTCCACGGCGACGGGCTCAATCCGGCCGCCGGCGCGCGCCAGCAGACCGCAGGCCCGCTCCAGCGCCGCGCCCATCTCATCGTCGAGGCCGTCGTCGAAGAGCGGACCGCGCAGGCGTCCGACACGAAACCCGGGTGGTGGTATTTGGACAGTTCCCGTGAACGCCGGGTATCGCCCCGTCAGCGGGTCCCGCGGATCGGGCCCCGCGAGCACCCCGAAGAGCAGCGCGGCGTCGGCCACGGTGCGGGTCATGGGGCCGACGGTATCAAAGGACCAGGCCAGGGGCACCACCCCGTGCCGGCTGATGCGGCCGAAGGTGGGCTTGAGACCGACGACGCCGCACAGCGCCGCCGGGATGCGGATTGATCCGCCCGTGTCCGTCCCCAACGCCACCGCGCACAGGCCCGCCCCTATTGCCGCCCCCGATCCACCGCTCGATCCGCCGGCGACTCGCGCCGGATCCCAGGGGTTGGCCACCGCGCCGAAGTGCGGGTTCACCGATGTGACACCGAAGGCGAATTCATGCAGGTTCGTCTTGCCGATGACGATCGCGCCGGCATCCAGCAACCGCTGTACGGCCGTCGCGTTTTCCGTCGCGCGGTGAGACCGGCGGATGGCCGCACCCGCCGTCGTGGGGAGGCCGGTCTGATCGAAGAGATCCTTCACCGCGACCGGGACTCCGTGCAGCGGCCCGCGGAGCTCACCCCGGCGCGCTTCCTGCTCGCGCTGCCGGGCGGCGGCGAGCGCCCCGTCGCGATCGACGTGGATGAAGGCGTGCAGGGTAGCATCGGTGGCAGAAATGCGTTCCAGACAGCGGGCGACGAGATCAACAGGCGAGACGCTGCCCGCGCGGATTCCGGCGGCCAGCGCGGCCAGATCGTCTTTCACGGCGGCCAGCACCACAGCGGGGCAGGCGGATCCTCGTCCCGCAGGTCGAACGCCCGCACCCACTCCCACTCGCGCAGCCAGGCCCGGTGCCACTCCTCCACGGCGCGCAGGGTCTCGTCATCGACGAGAATCTGCTGCTCTGCGAGCAGGCGCTGAACCTCCGTCCGGTCGCCCATCGTCCTGGCGCTATTGTCCGGTTTGGCGACACGATGCTGTGTTGGGCTGGTTCGCCATGATCGCGGACCCGGAGGGGAACCGCTTCGGCCTGATGCAGTCGGACGAGTCGGCGAAGCGAGCGCGCGTCACGCGCCGTCTCCGCCGGTGACGAAAGCGGGGCGATCATGAAGCGCCGGCGACCGCGTCGGCAGGAGGGTGCCGTCGAGAATAGACTCCACCAGGGAGGCCTCGTCAAACCACGACTTCGGCGCGGCGTGTCCCCACAGTGTGGCGCGGCGCGGGTCGTTGAGCTTCCAGCGAACCGGCGGCCAGTCCGGGTCGGTGATCATATAGTCGCCGGTGTAGAGTTCGATCCGGTTGCCGTCCGGGTCGCGCAGGTAGAGGAAGAAGGCGTTGCTGAGGCCGTGGCGCCCGGGCCCGCGCTCGATCGCCTCCACGCGACCGGCCGCGGCAAGAATGTCACAGGTACGCAGCACGCCCGCGGTATCGGCCATCCAGAACCCGGCGTGGTGCACTCGCGGTCCGGTGCCGGTCATCAGCGCGATGTCGTGTACGTTCTGCTTGCGGTGCAGCCAGATCGCCCAGAGACGCGGCGGGGTGTCTTCCGTCTCGGTCAGCTCGGAACAGTGAAAACCGAGGGTCTGCTGATACCAGTCGGCGCCGCTCTGCACGTCCGTGACCTGGCAGTTGAAGTGATCCAGCCGCATGACCCCGGGACCGCGGTATTGGTCGTAGCGCTGCAGCAGTCGCTCCACGGGCGTCATCTCGTGGAAGAATTCTAAGGGCAATCCCGCGGGATCCTGGAGCCGCAGCGCCCTCCCCTGCCCCGCTTCTTCGCCCTCCACCCATCGGTGCGGCAGGCCCTCGGCGCTCGCGAGCGCGGCCAGCGCTTCCAGATCTTCTGGAGCCGCAACCCGGAAGGCGATGTGACCGACTCCCGCGGACGGCGCGCGGCGCAGCACCAGGCTGTGGTGCAGCCATTCTTCGTATCCCCGCAGGTAGAGCCGATCGACGTCCCGCGCCGTCTCCACAAACCCCAGCAGGTCTATGTAGAACTCGGCGGCCCGCCTCAGGTCGGTGACGCGGAACTCGATGTGGGCGGCGCGAAGGATATTGACCGGGGTCATTGGAGGATGTTGGGGCTAGGTCTCATCGTAGTAGATGCGCACGGACTCGTGAGTCCACTCGTCGGCCGGTGGGCCGACGTATTCGTCCGGCTCGCGGAGGTGGCGGTAGCGTCCGCCGAAGAAGGTCAGCGGCCGCCCGGTCTCGCCCTGATGCAGGCCGGTGACGCGGCCGAGCACGATCGTGTGGTCCCCGCCTTCCAGCAGCCGCTCCATCTGACAGCCCAGCGTAGCCAGGGCGCCCACCAGCAGCGGGCCATGCTCCCAACGGTGGAAGTGAAACTCCGGCGGCGCGGTTTGCGGCCACCGACCGGCGAAGTAGCGAGAGAGCGGCTCCTGATCCTCCCGCAGGATGTTGATGGAATAGACCCGTCCCACGGCCAGCTGCTCGTGCATGCGCGCCCGCCGGTCCACGCAGACCAGCACCAGCATGGGATCGAGCGAGACGGACGCGACGGCGTTGGCCGTCATCCCGTGCACGCCTTCCGGGACGTCGACCGCCACCACCGTCACCCCGGTGACAAAAAGCCCCATGATCCGCCGGAAGGCGGTTGGGTTCCACTCGGCAACGGTGTCCACCTACTCGCTCGTCGGCAGGGGTTCGCGCGACCGCGTCGCCGCCGACTGCAGGGATGCGGCCGCGTCGGGCCGGTTGAGGAAGGCCCGCACCCGCTCCATGACCTCCCGACGATCATAGTTGGCGAACGTGGCCATCTGCATGCGCACGGGGTCGCCGAAGAAGAACCGCTCGTAGATGACCTGCCGCGAACCGAAGGAGGAGAGCGCCAGGTCCCAGGCCAGGCGGAAGAGCTTAATCCGGTCCGTGGCATTCAGGCGCGCCGCCTGGTAGTACTTCTCGATCGTCTCGCCCAGGGGACTCTCCACGTCCGCCTGCGTGGGGCGGGCCATCATGCCGCTGGCGCCCAGCAACTGGATGATCTCGATCATCCGCGGGTACATCCAGGTGAACATGTTGCGCGCCGCGTCCAGCGGCGGCCAGGCCGGCGTGATCATGCCCCATTTGTCCACCTGGGCCTCCGCCTCGCTGGCCCGCAGGAACGCCTTCATCGTCTCCAGGTAGTAGATGATCTCCGCGATCTTGCCCTGCACGTGCTGGAACTGTTCGATGGCGATGGCGTCCACGATCAGCGAGGCCACGCCCAGGACGAACTCCGTCTTGGCCACGTTCTTCGTGACGACCTGATGGGCCATGTGCACGACGGCGTTGGTGGCGCCGAAAGCCTTGTTGCACCGCTCCACGTCCCGCAGCAGGAAGACACGTTCCCAGGGGACCAGGACGTCGTCGAAAATGACCACCGCGTCCATCTCTTCGAAGCGCGCGCCCAGGGGGTGATCGAAGGGGGTGCCGCCCTGGTCGAAGGTCTCGCGGCAGACGAAACGAAGGCCCTTCGTCGCAGTGGGGATGGCGAAGGCGAAGGCGTAAGGCCGGTCCTCGTCCGTGGCCTTCAGCAGGGTGGACGGGAAGACCATGATCTCGTCGGCGATGGGCAGCGTGGCCAGCATGCGTGCGCCGTGCAGGACGATCCCGGCGGCGGTCTCGCGGAGCACCCGCGCCGCCAGCGTTGGATCGGCCTGTCCCCCGGGACCGACGCTGCGGTTGGCCTGGGGGTTGATCAACGTGTGGGTGAGCACCAGGTCATGCTCCCGGACGTACTCGTAGTAGCGGCGGATGTTCTCGCCGAAGCGCGGGTCATTCTCGGCGCAGTAGTCCGCCGCGGTGGCGTAGGCCATCAGGGACCGGTTGAGGTAGTCCGGGG
>LDXQ01000004.1:50877-63297 GCA_001443485.1 Candidatus Sysuimicrobiota bacterium CSP1-3 | reverse complement strand
ACTTCTCGATCGTCTCGCCCAGGGGACTCTCCACGTCCGCCTGCGTAGGCCGGGCCATCATCCCGCTGGCGCCCAGCAACTGGATGACCTCGATCATCCGCGGGTACATCCAGGTGAACATGTTTCGGGCGGCGTCCAGCGGCGGCCAGGCTGGGGTCATCATGCCCCACTTGTCGCCTTGGGCGTCCACCTCGCTGGCCCGCAGGAACGCTTTCATCGTCTCCAGGTAGTAGATGATCTCCGCGATCTTGCCCTGCACGTGCTGGAACTGTTCGATGGCGATGGCGTCCACGATCAGCGAGGCCACCCCCAGCACGAACTCGGCCTTGGCCACGTTCTTGGTCACGACCTGGTGGGCCATGTGGACGACCGCGTTGGTCGCGCCGAAGGCCTTATTGCAGCGCTCCACGTCCCGCAGCAGGAAGACGCGCTCCCAGGGGACCAGGACGTCGTCGAAGATGACGACCGCGTCCATCTCCTCGAAGCGGGCCCCCAGCGGGTGGTCGAAGGGAGTGCCGTTCAGGTCGAAGGTCTCGCGGCAGATGAACCGCAGGCCCTTCGTCGCGGTGGGGATGGCGAAAGCGAAGGCGTAGGGCCGGTCCTCGTCCGTGGCTTTCAGCAGCGTGGAGGGAAAGACCATGATCTCGTCGGCGATGGGCAGCGTGGCCAGCATGCGCGCGCCGTGGACGACGATGCCGTCGGCGGTCTCCCGGAGCACGCGCGCCGCCAGCGTTGGATCGGCCTGCCCGCCGGGACCGACGCTCCGGTTGGCCTGGGGGTTGATCAGCGTGTGGGTGAGGACGAGGTCGTGCTCGCGGACGTACTCGTAGTAGCGGCGGATGTTGTCGCCGAAGCGCGGGTCGTTCTCGGCGCAGTAGTCCGCTGCCGTGGCATAGGCCATCAGCGACCGGTTGAGGTAGTCTGGGGTGCGGCCCATCATGCCCCCGGAGTAGTCGGCCCAACGCTTCATCATCGCCCGCACTCGGACCAGATCCTCGCGCGAGCGCGGCACCAGGAAGGAGAGCCCCACCCGCTGCCCGCTGCTGGGGGAGACGTAGGTCATCTCCTCGCGCAGCGCCGGATCCTGCTGCATGTCGTGGAGCGCGGCCAGGCTGCGGATGACGTTGCGGAAGGCCGGGTGTCTAGTGACGTCCGCGACCCGCTGCCCCTCGATCCACAGATCAGGAGGGCGGGCTCGCAAGCCCTCGATGTACTCCGCTCCGGTCCGTGCCGGCATTGCGCTTCCCTCCTCAGCCTCCCGGTCTGACTCCGCTCAGCACCCCAGCCCCCGGAAACCGGTAGGCCGCTCTTTCTCGCCCGGGCCCATCTTCGGAATGCGGTGCGTGCCCTGGGCCACGTGGATCGTCTTGTACTCCATGTAGAAGTCGAAGGAGTAGTGCCCGCCTTCCCGGCCGATGCCGCTGTGCTTCATCCCGCCGAACGGCGTGCGCAGGTCGCGCACGTTCTGCGAGTTCACCCAGACCATCCCGGCCTCCAGCGCCTGGGCGACGCGGTGGCCGCGCGTAATATCGCCGGTCCACAGGTAGGCGGCCAGCCCGTAGCGGACGTCGTTCGCCAGGCGCACGGCCTCCGCCTCGTCTTCGAACGGGATGACCACAAGGACGGGCCCAAAGATCTCCTCCTGGGCGATGCGCATGCTGTTGACTACCCCGGTGAAGACCGCTGGCTCCAGGTAGTTGCCCACCGGCAGGCCGGCCGGGCGCTTCCCTCCCGTGGCCAGCAGGGCCCCCTCCCGCTGACCGATTTCCATGTACGCGGTGACACGCTCCCAGTGGTCGGGGTGGATCAGCGGCCCGATCTCCGTGGCCGGGTCCATGGGCACACCGACGCGCAGGCGGGCCACCCGCTCGACTAACTTCCCGACAAAGTCGTCGTGGATGCGCCGGTCGACCAACAGGCGGGAGTTGGCGGTGCAACGCTCCCCGTTCAGCGTGTAGACGCCGAAGATCGTCGCATCCAGCGCCCGTTCCAGGTCGGCGTCAGGGAAGACGATGACCGGCGACTTGCCGCCCAGCTCCATCGAGAAGCGCTTTAGCGTCGCCGCGCCGTTGCGCATGATCTCGGCGCCCGTCGTGGTTTCGCCCGTAAACGAGATCACGTTCACCATGGCGTGGGCCACCAGGGGCGCGCCGGCAGTCTCACCGAAGCCCTGGACGACGTTGAAGACGCCCGGCGGCAGGTCGGCCTCG
Source organism: Candidatus Sysuimicrobiota bacterium CSP1-3 (assembly GCA_001443485.1). GTDB lineage: Bacteria > Sysuimicrobiota > Sysuimicrobiia > Sysuimicrobiales > Humicultoraceae > Humicultor. Next base: position 61,087 of record LDXQ01000004.1, on the reverse strand, counting down.
CGGATGACCTCGGCGAGCAGCGACGCCGAGAGCGGCGCCCACTCCGCCGGCTTTAGGACGCACGTGCACCCTGCGGCCAGGCAGGGCGCCACCTTCCACGTTTCCAGCATGAACGGGGTGTTCCAGGGCGTGATCAGTCCGGCCACACCCACCGGGACCCGGATGGTGAAGTTGAGGAAGGCGCCCTCCACCGGGTAGGTCGCGTTGGGGACCTGTGTGGTCATCTCGGCGAAGAACCGGAAGTTTTCCGCGGCGCGCGGGATCTGCCCCTGACGGATCTGCGTGTAGGGAATTCCCGTGTCCAGGCACTCCACGAGGGCAATCTCGTCCGCCCGCCTGTCGATCAGGTCGGCGATGCGGTGCAGGGCGCGGGCGCGGGCGGCCGCCGACATCCGCGGCCAGGGGCCTTCATCGAACGCCCGGCGTGCCGCCTGTACGGCGCGGCCGACATCTTCCCCGGTGCCAGCGGCGACGCCGGCAATGGGCGTGTTCGTGGCGGGATTCAGGCTCTGAAACGTGCGCCCGGAAACTCCATCCACGAACTCGCCGTTGATGAAGTGCTGCACGGTCCGCACTTCTGGGAGAGTCTTCATTACTCGACGTCCTCCGCCACCACCGGGTTCTCCAGCGCGCCGACGCCCTCCACTTCAACCCGCATCACATCACCCGGATACACATGGGAGATGCCCTTGGGCGTCCCGGTAAGGATGACATCGTCCTCTTCCAGCGTCATGAACTCGGAGACGAAGGCGACCAGTTCCTCAATGGGATAGATGAGATCGCGCGTCGTGCCCTGCTGCCGCAGTTCGCCGTTGACGTAGGCGCGCAGCGCCAGGTCGCCGGGCTCGGGCACATCGTCGACCAGGGCGGGGCCGAGCGGGAGGAACGTATCCCACCCCTTGGCCTTCACGGGCGGGCGGTAGAAGTTGCGGATGAAATCGCGCACGGTCACGTCGTTGGCGACGGTGTACCCTTTGATCACATCGCGCGCCGTCTGGGGGCGGACGCGGCGGCAGCGCCGGCCGATCACCACCGCCAGTTCCGCCTCGTAATGCAGGTACTCCACACCGGCGGGATAGACGACCGGTGCGCGGTGGCCGATGAGCGCGGAGGGCGGTTTGAAAAAGAGCGCCAGCTCGTCCGGCCGGCTCACCCCCAGTTCCGCGGCGTGGTCGGCATAGGTCAGGGCGAAGCCCAGGATCTTTGAAGGTGCCACCGGCGGCAGCCAGGTCACGGCAGTCGACCTGTACGCTCTCCCCGCCTCATCCAGCAGCACCTCGTCGCCCCAGGTGCCATGATGCAGACGCCCCTGGGCCAGAAACCGGACATGCCTCACGAGACCACCCGGCTATCCCCCGCTGCCTCCCGCCACGGGTGCCGGAGCCAGCAACCCGTACTGCGCCAGCACGCCGCGCAGGCGTTCTACGTTCTCGGGAGCCATCGGTGCGAGCGGCGGGCGCACCTCCGGGGTGATCTTGCCCATCAGTCCGAGGGCCGTCTTGGCCGGCACCGGGTTGGTTTCGATGAACAGGATCTCATTCATCGGCAGCAGGTAGTTGTGCAGCTCCCGCGCCTCGTCCCACTTGCCGGCGGCGGCCAGGTCGTAGAGCCGGGCGACCTCCTGGGGCATCACGTTGCCGGTGGCGCTGACGTGCCCGGCGCCGCCTAGCGCCAGCAGGGAGAAGCAGAACATCTCGATCCCCGAGTAGACCAGGAAGCCCTTCGGTACCAAATGGAAGACGCGGTTGATGTGCTCGAAGTCCTTGTTGGCCTCTTTCACGCCGACGATGTTGCGCACGTCGCGGGCGAGGCGGACGATCGTGGATGCCTCGAGGTTCACCGCGGTGCGGCCGGGGATGTTGTAGAGGATGACCGGGAGGTCCACCGATTCTGCCACGGTGCGGAAGTAACGGTAAAGCCCCTCCTGGGAGGGGCGAACGTAGTAGGGAACCACCACCAGGACCACGTCGGCGCCCGTCTTCTTCGCCGCCGCAGTCAGGCGGAGAGTCTCTTCCAGATTACTGGTTCCGGTGCCGGCGACCACCGGAATGCGTCGCCGCGCGATGCGCACGGCGCGGGCCACCAGCGCCTCCCGTTCGTCCAAGGAAAGTGCCGCCGGCTCACCCGTCGTCCCGCCGATGACCACCCCGTGGCTGCCGCGCTCAATCTGCCACTCCAGCAAGTCGTCGAACCGGCTCCCATCGATCCGGCCGTCCCGGAACGGCGTGATCAGAGGAACGAGCGATCCTCGCAGCATGGGACCCTCCGGTGCCACAGTGCTGACTTTAGAGATTAGGGTAGCACAGGAAGCGAGAGTCAGGCGGCCGGGGCCAGGACGCGCTGCATCAACTGCTGCAATGCCCGCTGGAATTGCGCGTCTACCCCGCGCTCGAGATCCTCGGTGGTAAGTTCAACCTCCACGTCCGGCTGCACGCCCGTCTTCTCCACGACCACACCCTTCCCGGTCGTGACGCGCTCCACGGCCACCGCAATCGCCGCGCCGCCGGGAAGCGCAACGTAGAGGCCGGCCAGCAGCGCGCCCGCGGTGCGCGTGCCGACCAGCGTCCCCCGCTGGTACTCCTGCACCGCCGCGGCGATGACCTCCCCGCCGGACGCGGTCCCTTCGTCGGTAAGCGCGACCAGCGGGATCGCCGGAGCGAGCAACGGACCGCCTCCGGTCACGTCGGCCAGGCGGCGCCGGCGGTTCTCCCGGAACATCACCGGGAGTCCGGCCGGCAGCAGGGCGCTGGCCACGCCGACTGTCTCGCTGACCAGACCGCCGCTGTTCCCGCGCAGGTCCAGCACCAGCGCGCGCATCCCCTGCCCCTGCAGGTCCTGCAACGCCCGGCGAAACTGTCCGGCGGATCCCCCTCCTAAGTGGAACACTTGGATGTAGCCGGTGCGGCCGTCCAACATCCGGGAGTCGACCGCCGGGACCAGGATCGGTTCCCGCGTGATGGTGAACGCCAGCGGCGCCGGCTGTCCGGCGCGCTGCACCGTGACCGCGACCGGCGTCCCCTGCGGGCCGCGGATGCGGCGGGAGACGTCCTGGGCGGTCATCCCCTGCGTGCTCTGCCCGTCGACGGCCACGATGCGGTCCAGGTCGCGAAGTCCCGACCGCGCCGCCGGCGTCCCCGGAAAGACATTCAGCGCGTAGAACTGCCCACCCCTGGTCAAGAGGCGAATGCCGATTCCGCTGAAGGAGGCCTGGTTTGAGAGCTCGCGCTGCACTTCCGACCACTGCTCCGGAGTGAGGAAGGCGGTGTGGGAGTCGTCCAGACTATCGGCCATGGCAGTGGCCGCGGCGTACTGCAGCTGCGTCTCGTTGAGGCGGCCCTGCGCCGCCGCCACCGCTTGATCGAAGAGCCGCTGGAACTCCTCCCGGGCCCCGGACTCCGTGGTGGCCGTGAGCGTGGGCGGCGGTGCGGCGATCCTCTCCTGCGTCAGCGCCTGCCGCAGCCCTTCCGCCGCGGCGGCCAGCAGCCGGACTGGATCCGGCCCCGTGAAGTGCTGGTCCTTAAGGATGTCCAGCGCGGCGAAGACGACGGCGGCATCTGCGGCGGCGGCCGGCCGGGCGGCCCACGGTGCGGCCACACCGCCCAGCGCCAGGACGAGCGTCAGGACAACGACGAAGATGCGGCGGCGGACGAAGGCCTCTCTCACGCAACCCTCCTGTGCGGCGACGTACTGACTAGACGACTACCCAGGCCGATTTGGTTTCAGGCCATCACCCGACCAGGCGTTTCAGCAGACGCGAGAGGCGGGGACTGGCGCGCAGTGACCCGCAGGGCGGGAATCAGGTCTTCGCTCACGATCAGCGGGCTGCGCTGGAAGCGGCCCTTCCGGTCATAGTAGCAGAAGCGCAAGCCCGCTTCAGCCCGCCCGCCTAGGGAGCGAGCCCGCGAAGTCGGTTCTGCAGGTAATCTGGAGGGACGACGACCTGCACGTTCTCCCCCTCGCCAATCCTCTCGTGCTCGTTGAAGGCCTCCAGCGCGCAGATGATGCGGTTGCCTTCAATCCGCTGCAGTGTGGCACGGACTGTCACCTGCATCCCCATGGGCGTCGGCGCGAAATGGGTCACGTTCACGCTGTAGCCGACCGCGTCCTCGCCGGGCTCCAGGAACGGCAGGATCACCTTGCGCGACGCCAGTTCCATGTGGCGCACCATGGCCCAGGTGGAGTAGACGGGATGCACGACACCCAGTTCCTCGAACCAGGCCACCATCGGCTGGGTGACTGTGACGGTGACCTCGCCGGTCCGGCCGGGGAGAAGCCCCGGCTTCACACCGGACCTCGCTCACGATTCCGCCTCACTGCACATCCCTCCGCATGTCGCGGTTCCTTCGGCTCATTACGGTCTCCGAGAATCTCCTACCGTGGGGCCGGCGCGACGACGACCACCGTCGGCTGCTGCACGTACAGCCGCGCCGCGCGCTGCACATCCTCCGCCGTCACCCGCGAGATCAAGTCGGGGATGCGCGCGTCGAAGGCGGACCCCACGCCGAGCAGTTCGTACAACCCCGGCAGGAAGGCCTGCCGCCGCAGGTCTTCGTGGTCGATGGCGTGGACCCCGATGATCCGCTGCCGGGCGCGATCCATCTCTTCAGGCGAGGGGAGCGTGTCGCGGAGTCTGGCCGCTTCGCGCAGCAGCCCGTCCACCACCTTCGCCTGGTTCGCCGGATCTGTCCCGGCCGACATCACCAGCGGCCCGGGGCCCGCCAGCGTGGAGAAGGACGAACCCACCTGATAGGCCAACCCCTGCTTCTCCCGGATCTCCACGAAGAGCCGCGAGGAGAGGCCTTCGCCGAGGATCGCGCTCAACACGCGCAGCGCCGCCCAGTCGCGGTGGCCGACACCAGCGCCCAGATACCCGATGGTGATCCACGCCGCGGCGGTCTGCCGCACTTCGCGGACTTCCTGCGGCTGTGAGGGGCGAGGGGCCAGCGCGCTCTCCACGACGGGCAGGAGGCGGACACGGTGGGGGACGGGATCGGCCCGGAGGTTGGCGAAGGCCCGGCCGATCTTTCGCAGCGCCACCTCGGTCGTGAGATTCCCGGCGACCGAGACCACCATGTTCGGCGCCGTGAAGAACATGCGATAGAAGGTGACGAGCCGCTCGCCGGTCAGCGCGGAGACGGTGTCCACGCTGCCGAGCAGCCCCTTGCTGTACGGATGCGCTCCGTAGAGTGTGGTGATCGCCAGGTCGAAGGCCCGCGTGGCGGGCTGGTCGGCCCGCGCTCTCAAGCGGGCCAGGCTGACCCGCCGCTGCACCTCCACGTCCGCCGGGTCGAACTTCGCGTCCGTGACCAGGTCGGCCAGGACGTCCAGCGCCGTATCCGCGGCGGCCGTCGGGGCCACCGCCGCCAGTTCCGTGTAGTCGAGTGATGTGACCGCGCTCAGCGCGCCGCCAACGGACTCCAGCCCGCTGGCGATCTCCGCGGCGGTGCGCCGCGCCGTCCCCCGGAACAGCATCTCCCGGACGAAGAACGCGGCACCACCCTCGTCGGCCTCTTCCACCCGCGGGCCGGACCGCACCAGCACGTCGACCGCGACCAGGTCGGCGGTAGGGTTCTCCTTGATCAGGACAGTCAGCCCGTTGGGGAGAACGTGCTTCGAGACCGGAGCGGCGGCGCGCAGGGGCGCCGGCCCACCGGCGAGAGCCAGCAGCACCGCAAAGGCCACCAGCAGGGCAACACCTCGTCCACTCATCGGCTGACGCCCCCGCATCCTCATCACCTCCGCGGTTGCAGCACGACAAGGGCGTACCGCTGCGGATCCAGGAACCGTAGGGCGACGCGCTGCACGTCCTCCCGGCTGACCTGGCGGATACGATCGCGGTAGGTCAGGGCAAACTCCAGGTCGGCGACGGTGGCGTAGAAGCCGAGCGTGGTGGCGAAGCCGCGGGTCGTGTGTGTGGAGACGATCTCTTCACCCTCCAGCAGAGTCTTCGCGCGGCGCAGGTCCTCGTCGCTGACTCCCTGCTCCCGCACGCCGCGGATCTCGGCCAGGATCACCTCCTCCACGCGGGCCACGTTGTCCGGCTCGGTGACCGCGAACACGCTGAAGAGTGTGGGGTCAAGCGCAGTGGGAAATCCTGCGCTGATCTGCTGCACCAGGCGCTGCCCTTCCTGGATGCTGCGCGCCAGCCGCGAGCCGCGGCCGCGGCCCAGCACGTACAGTAGGACGTCCATGGCGTAGACGTCGCGATCGCGCGCCGCCGGACCGAGCCACCCCATGTTCAGGTAGGCCACGCGGACATCTCCCTCGATCACCGATCGGCGCACCGCCCCAAACGGCGGCTCGGGCGCGAACTGCTGCCGCGCGGGCGCCGGGCGCCGCCAGCCCCCGTAGGCCCGCCGGACCTTGTGCACCGCGTCCTGCGCGCTCACATCACCCACGACCACCACGGTGACGTTCCCCGGCGCGTAGTGGGTGGTGTAGAACCCGAACAGCTGGTCGCGCGTCATCTGCTGGATCACCGCGCGCGAACCGCCGATGGGCCGGCGGTACGGGTGCACCGCGTACGCCGTGGTGTAGAGGGCGTCGAAGGTGCGGGTCGAGGGCGTGTCGTCCCGCCGGTTCAACTCCTCGATGATGACCAGCCGCTCGCGCTCGAATTCCTGGGGGTCCAAGGTCGAACGCATCAGCGCGTCCGACTGGATGCCCAGGATCTTGTCGAAGAAGCGGCTGGCCGAAACGATGAAGTACTGCGTGTAGTCAAACGACGTGGAGGCGTTGAGGATGCCGCCCAACCCCTCCACCTCCCGGTCGATCTGCCCTACCCCGCGGCGCTGCGTCCCTTTGAACAGCATGTGCTCGACGAAGTGGGCGGCGCCGTTGGTCTCGTCGGTCTCGTCGCGTGAGCCGACCTTCACCCAGGCCTGCAACGTCACGATCTCGGTGGCGTGGGTTTCCTGGACGATCACGGTGAGCCCGTTGTCCAGGACGACGCGCAGCGGGGCGGCCGTTCTGGACTGGGCCGTCGCCGGCGAAACCGCGGGCGCAAGCAGCGCCAGCAGGAGAAGGAGCGCAGTCCAACGCATGGGTTAGTCTACTTAGCTTCCACGAGCTGCAGGCGGCTGCGAATGGCCCCGAGCGAACCCACCTCGATCGGGACGCCGTCGCGGTAGGCGATCATCTGGTTAGCGAACGGAGAGACCCGCCCGCCGGGCAGGATGATGCCGACCAGATTCAGCGGATCGGCTGTGCTGACGAGCACGAGTTCGCCAGACGGCGGCGAACGGCGCACCGTGCGGAGCGCGTCCACGGCCTCGGGCAGGGCGTACTGCTCCCCGATGAAGCCGCCCACGAACCGCCCACCGCGGATCTCCCCACGGGCCTCCAGGCGCCGGTAGACGTTCAGCAGCACGCGCCAGGGGATGTGGTTCTCCCGCGCCAGCAGGTCGCGGAAGACCAGGCCGTAGCGTCGCAGCAGTTGCCGCGCGACAAACTCGGTGCGCTCGGCGGCTGCGGGCGCCTCGCTCTCCCCCACGCCCCACAACGACCAGCGCCCCACCGGCATCAGGCGCTGCGGGATGCGGCCGCCCCGGATCGCGCGCAACCGCCGGCGCGGTGCGCGGCGCTTCACCTCCGGCTGCAGGAGAACGCGCAGCCCGGCAATCCCGTCACCCGTGACCAGTCCGCGCGCGACCAGTTCCCACAACGCATCCTCGACTGCGGCCGGCACGTGTCCGGTCCCGCGGGAGAGGTCATTGAGAAACGACGCGCCGCGCAGCGCGAGATACGCCGCCACGTCGCGCGCCTCCCGGGAGAGGTCTTCAACCTCGGACCACTGGACCGGCCGCTCGCTCAGCAGGAAGGGCAAATCCTCTCGCAGCAGCAGCGCCAGGGGAGCCTGGCGGGTAGGCGCCTGCCGCGCCCGCCGCGGCCGGTGGCCGTTCCCGTTGCCGCCGCCGTTGTCATCCGGCTCCCTGGGCGTAAGGCGGCCCCACGCGACGACGCCGGTGAGGCAGAGGTTCTCCAGATCAGCTGGATCGTACCGGGCGACCCGTCCAGGCAGCACCCACTGCTCCCAGGAGGGCGCGGGCAACTCCAGTCCCTGCAGTTGGCCGATGACCGTGGCCAGACCCTCGCGGCCGTGCAGCTGCGTCCCGGGTGCCAGGTGCTGCCAGCGTAGGAGGAAGCGGACAAAGTCGGCCGTGGTGACGGGCTCGATCTCTTGCCGCAGCCGGCCCAGCGTCAGGCGGTGGATCCGCGCGAGCAACCGCCGGTCGCACCACTCTGTCTCGTCGGGCGGCGCCTCCTTCGTGAAGCGACCGCGCAGCACGGCGCCGCGGCCCTCCAGGGCGGCCAGTGCAATCTCCACGGTGGAGGCCGATACGCCGATGCGGGAGGAGAGTGCCCGCGCGGTGGTGGGACCGACGGCTTCGAGCCAGCCCTGAACGATGGTGGTCGCCGCTTCGTCCTCAGTGAAGATCCGCACCCCCGGGGGTGCGGTGATGGGCGGATCGAGCGAGAGTGACCCGAGGACCGCCTGGACCATCGGGAGTCGCTCCGCTGCCACGAACCCTTGACGCGTTCCCTCCGGACCCTCCCACGAGGCCACCGCGGCCCGCCGCGTGGCCAGCAATCCCTCGGCAACCGGCTGCCACGGCTCCGCATCCTGTACGGGGAGGACACCCACCGTGAGCAGAAAGTCGTGCAGTTCGTCGGCGTCGCGCACGTCCGGCCAGGCCTGGCTGCGCACCAGGGCGATGGCCTCCGGATCCAGCGAGCCCCACCCTTCCGCCAGGTCAGCGTCGGTCCGCCGCAGCGAGACCGCCCGCGCCCGCCGCTCCTCCAGCGGGGCATCGTCCAGGAAGGCGTAGGGGTTCGCGTTCAGGATCTCGTGGGACATCAGCGACGGCGCCGGCGTCTCCACCGCCACCGCGCGAATCTCCCCACGCTCGATCGCCATGAGAATCTCGCGCAGGCCGTCGACGTCCATCGCCTCGCGCAGGCAGTTCTGGATCGTCTCGTTCACCAGCGGATGATCGGGCGGGATGATCGGCCCGGCGTGGTTATCCTGGCAGGCCACCTGGCCCGGGAAGACCGCGGCCAGCAGGTCGTCGGCGCGCATCCGCTGCCACGGCATCGGCACCCTGCGCCCGCGCTCGAACCGCAGGATGGCCAGCGCCCGCGTGGCGTTCCAGCGCCAGCGGTTGCCGAACATCGGCGAGGGCAGGAGCGCCTGGATCAGGTCTTCCTGCAGGGTGGCCAGGCGGATGAAGCTGAAGACGCTGTCCAGCGGGAAGGAGTGCTGCTCCCCCAGCGAGAGGACGATCCCGTCGTCGGTGGCCGCGGCCTGCAGTTCAAAGTCGAAGGTCAGGCAGAAGCGCTTGCGCAGCGCGAAGCCCCAGGCCCGGTTGATCCGCCCGCCGAATGGCGTGTGCAGCACGAGCTGCATGCCGCCGGCCTCGTCGAAGAATCGCTCGGCGACGATGGCCTGCTGCGTGGGCACGGCCCCCAGGACCTGCGCGGTGGCGGCCATATAGCCGACGATCTGCTCCGCGCCCGCCTGTGGGACGCCGGTCTCTTCCATCAGCCAGCCAGCGGCCGCCGCTGGTCCCTTCAGACGCGCGGCCACCTCCGCCCGCAGGTCGGAGACCGCGCGTGAGAGTTCCATCGAACGCGCGGGGGCCTCACCCAACCAGAATGGGATGTTGGGTGGCAAGCCCTGCGCGTCTTCCACCCGGAGGCGTCCCGACTCCACCCGTCTGATGCGCCAGGAGCGGTTCCCCAGGAGGAAGACGTCGCCCGCCATGGACTCGATGGCGAAATCCTCGTTGACCTTTCCGACGAAAGTGCCGGCAGGTTCCTCGATGACGTCGTAGTCGGCGACGTCCGGAATGGCCCCGCCGGAGGTGATGGCCGCGATCCGGGCGCCGCGACGGGCACGCACCATCCCGTTCACGCGGTCGCGGTGCAGGTAGGCGGACCGCCGGCCCCGGCCGGTGGCGATGCCCTCGCTCAGCATCTCCAGAATCGCGTCAAACTCGTCGCGGGTCAGCGTGCGGAAGGGCGCCGTCCGCCGGACCAGCCGCCAGAGGTCCTCCTCGGCAATCTCCCCGCTCGCGGCGATCGCGACCATCTGCTGCGCCAGGATGTCCAGCGGCTTCTGCGGGATGATAATGCGGTCGAGTTCTCCGGCGCGCACGGCCCGCACCGCCGCGGCGCACTGCACCAGGTCGTCACGCGTCAGCGGATAGAG
>LDXQ01000004.1:0-50837 GCA_001443485.1 Candidatus Sysuimicrobiota bacterium CSP1-3 | reverse complement strand
GTGGCAGACCAGATCGACATGTCCGATGTCGATGCCCAGCTCCAACGAAGCGGTAGCGACGACCACCGGAACCTCGGCGGCCTTCAGCTTCTGTTCCGCCCCGAGCCGCGTCTCCCGAGAGAGGCTGCCGTGGTGCGCGGCGACCTTCTCCTTCCCCAGCCGCTCGCTGAGTTGATGGGCCACCCGCTCCACCTGCCGCCGCGTGTTCACGAAGACCAGGGTGGTCCGGTGCGCCTGCACCTGCGCCACGATACGGTTGTAGATCTCCTGCCAGAGTTCGTGCGTGGCGATGGGCCCGAGTTCCTGGTCGGGAATCTCGATCGAGAGGTGCAGCGGCCGGCGGTGACCGATGTCCACGATGGCGCAGTCCGGCGTCCCGTCCGGGCGCAGGTTGCCGGTTCCCACCAAGAGCGCCGCGATCTCCTCGATCGGCTTCTGGGTCGCGGAGAGCCCGATCCGCTGCAGCGGCCGGCCGCACAACCCATCTAACCGTTCCAGCGTGAGAGCCAGGTGGGAGCCGCGCTTGTCCCCGGCGACGGCGTGAATCTCGTCGACGATGATCGTCTCCGCCGTGCGCAGGAAGTCGCGGCTGCCCTCAGCGGTGAGGAGGATATACAGGGATTCGGGGGTGGTGATGAGGATATGCGGGGGCCGGCGCCGCATCCGGTCGCGATCGCGCGCCGGCGTATCGCCGGAGCGGACCGCGGCGCGGATTTCGGGGAGCGCCAGCCCCGCGCGCTCGGCACGCTCGCGGATGCCCCGCAGCGGGTCCTGCAGGTTCTTCTCGATGTCGTTGCCTAGGGCCTTCAACGGGGAGACATAGACGACCTGCGTGCGGCCCGGCAGGGTCCCCGCGAGCGCCTGCACCACCAGCCGGTTGATCGACCAGAGGAAGGCGGCCAGGGTCTTACCGGAACCGGTGGGCGCGGCGATCAGTGTGTGCCGGCCGGAGGCGATCTCCCGCCACCCGGCGCGCTGGGGGGCCGTCGGTTCACCGAAACGCTCGCCGAACCAGCCGGCGACTAGAGGGTGAAACAGATCGTCAAGCATGATGGGCCTATTATACGGGTGTTCGGTATCCGGCCAGCCAAGCCCCGCCGCTGGATGCCGCGCCAGGAACCCCTAGCCCGCCTCCCAGTCCCGAAGGGGTGCGTCCCAGTGAGTGCGGCCGGGCAGTTTGATGGAGATGTGGCACATCGGTCCCTCTACAGTCGCGCCGTGCCAGTGCCAGATCCCGCGGGACACGACGGCGAACTCGCCGGCTTCCACAATGCGCCGCTCCGTCTCCGTCACCACTACGCATCGCCCAGAGAGCACCTGCAGGACTTGCGTCGAATCGTGCGTGTGCGGCCGGGTGCGGGCACCGATCTCAAAGAAGACGGCGATCAATTCCGATTCCTCGCCGTCCCGGTCCGGCTGGTAGAGCTCCTGCATGTGCACAGTGCCCTGAAAGTACTCGGGGTTCGCCGGCGGATGGGCTCGTCCCCGGTCGACCCGTGTGATCCCCACCTGCGTCATGCCCCCGCAGTCTCCTCGTAGCGCTCCTTCAACACCTGCACCACCGCCGGGTCGGCGAGGGTCGTGGTGTCACCCAAGATGCGCCCTTCGGCAATGTCTCGCAGCAGGCGGCGCATGATCTTGCCGCTGCGCGTCTTGGGGAGTTCCGCCGTGAAGAGAATCTGCTCGGGGCGGGCCAGGGCGCCGATCTTCTTCACGACGTGCTCCTTCAGCGCCTCGACCATCTGCGCGACGGAGGTGTGCCCCTCCTTCAGCGTGACGAACGCGGCGATCGCCTGGCCCTTGACCTCATCCGTCACGCCGATGACCGCGGCCTCGGCCACGGCCGGATGATCCACCAGCGCGGATTCCACCTCATATGTGCCGATGCGGTGGCCGGCGACGTTGATCACGTCATCCACGCGTCCCAGCAGCCAGAAGTAGCCGTCCTCGTCGCGCTTGGCCCCATCGCCGGTGAAGTAGACGCCGGGGAAACGGGACCAGTACTGTTGCTGGTAGCGCTCCGGGTCGCCGTAGATGCCACGCAGCATCGCCGGCCACGGCCGCGTGAGCACCAGATACCCGCCCTCATTCGGCCCGACCGGCTGCCCTTTGTCGTTGACGATCTCGGCGCCGATCCCGGGGAACGGCCGGGTCGCCGAGCCGGGCTTGAGCGTGGTGACACCCGGCAGGGGCGTGATCAGGATCATCCCGGTCTCGGTCTGCCACCAGGTGTCCACGACCGGGCAGCGCCCGCCGCCGATGTGGGTGTGGTACCAGACCCAGGCCTCAGGGTTGATCGGTTCACCGACCGTCCCCAGCAGTCGCAGTGACGAAAGATCGTGCTTTTCCGGATAGGACGGCCCCCACTTCATGAAGGTGCGGATGGCGGTGGGCGCGGTGTAGAGGATGGTCACCCGGTACTGCTCGACGATGGCCCAGAAGCGGTCCTTGTCGGGGAAGTCGGGGGTGCCCTCATACATCACCGTCGTCGCGCCGTTGGCCAGCGGACCGTAGACGATGTAGGAGTGACCCGTCACCCACCCGATGTCCGCCGTGCACCAGTAGACGTCGTCCTCTTTGAGGTCGAAAACCCACTTCGTGGTCAGGTAGGTGCCGACCATGTAGCCGCCGGTGGTGTGCATGACGCCTTTGGGTTTGCCCGTCGTTCCGCTGGTGTAGAGGGTGTAGAGGAGGTCCTCGCTGTCCATCTCCTCCGGATCACAGCGCTCGGGAGCCTGTGCCATCGCTGTGTGCCACCAGACGTCCCGCCCAGGCTGCCAGTTGACGGCGGCTTGTTCGCCGACGCGCCGCACGACGACGGCGTGCTCGATCGATGGTGTGCCTTGCATCGCTTCGTCAGCGTTGCGCTTCAAGGGCACGACGTTCCCGCGCCGCCAGCCGCCATCGGCGGTCACCAGCACCTTCGCCTTTGCGTCGTTAATCCGGTCGCGCAGCGCCTCGGCGCTGAACCCGCCGAAGACGACCGTGTGCGGCGCGCCGATCCGAGCGCAGGCCAGCATGGCGATGGGCAGCTCGGGGATCATCGGCAGGTAGAGGGCGACGCGGTCGCCCCGCCGGACGCCCAGGCTCTTCAGGACGTTGGCGAACCGGCCGACCTCACGGTGCAGGTCCTCGTAGGTGAGGACGCGCTCGTCGCCCGGCTCCCCTTGCCAAACAATCGCGCGCTTGGTGCGCCGCGCAGCGAGGTGCTGGTCCAGGCAGTTGTACGACAGGTTCGTCTTCCCGCCGACGAACCACTTGGCGTAGGGCAAGTTCCACTCCAGGACCTGATCCCAGCGGCGGAACCAGTGCAGGTCGGCCGCCGCGCGCGCCCAGAACCCTTCGGGGTCGCGTTCGGCGTCTTCGTAGACCCGCGCGTCGGTCACGTTGGCCCGCTGCCGGAAGCCCTCCGGCGGAGGGAAGCGGCGCCCCTCCTGCAGCAAAGCCTCGATCGTGCGTTCGCTCATAGAAGCCTCCTCCGGGAATTTCTACTAGATTCGCCGTCGGGAGTGCCTCCCTCCTGGCGCGGCAGGGAAGCCCCGGGGCACCCGCGTAACTGTGGTGTGTGATTCCTGCGCAGTTCGAGTATCATGCCCCCACGTCGCTCCAGGAGGCGCTCCGATTGCTGCAGACCTACGGCGGCGAGGCGAAACTGCTGGCCGGCGGTCACAGCCTCCTGCCGCTGATGAAGTTTCGCCTGGCCACGCCCGCCCACCTGATCGACCTGGGGCGCATCGCCGGCCTGCGCTTCATCAGGCTGGAGGGCAGCCACGCCGTCATCGGCGCGATGGCGACGCACTGGATGATCGAGTCCTCCGACGTGCTCAAGCAGAAGGCGCCGGTGCTGCCGGAGACCGCCGCGCAGATCGGGGACCTCCAGGTGCGCAACATGGGGACCGTCGGTGGGAGTCTGGCGCACGCCGATCCGGCCGCGGACTACCCGACGGCGGTGCTGGCGCTCGAGGCGGAGATCGTGGCCGAAGGTGCCCGGGGGCGGCGGACGATCGCGGCAGCGGACTTCTTCACCGGCCTCTACGCCACCGCACTCAACCCCGACGAGATCCTTGTTGAGGTACGCGTTCCCTTGCCGCCGGCGCGCACCGGAACCGCCTACCTGAAGTTCCCCCATCCCGCCTCCGGATTCGCCGTCGTCGGCGTGGCTGCGGTGGTCACGCTGGACGCGAAGAACCGCTGCGCACGGGCCCGCATCGGCACCACCGGGGTTGCACCGCTACCCTACCGGGCGAACGCCGTCGAGGACAGCCTGACCGGGAAGACGCTGACGCCGGAGACGATCGCGGCGGCGGCGGAATCCGCGGCGGAGGGCGTCGACGTCAATGCCGACATCTTCGCCTCCGCCGACTACCGGCGGCATCTGGCGAAGGTCTTTACCAAGCGGGCGGTGCAGGCGGCAATCGAGCGAGTGTAGAGTCTACGCGCGGGCGCGGACGCGGCGGCGCGCCGGGCGGACGGGCCGGACCGGGTCAGACACCGGCGCAGGGGTAATGCTGAGGCCGGCGCGGTAGAGGGTGTAGGGCGGCAAGTCGATCGTCTCGCTGTGCACGACCGTGGCCTCGTGGGCGACCCGGCTCGTCCATGCGGCCAGGCGGAAGGTGAGTCCCTCGGGCAGCGGCCGCGGGAAGAGCACCAACGAGCCTCTGTCACTCACATCCTGAGTTACGCCCCACATCTCGCGGCCGTCCATGTCGATGCGCACCGGCAGGTGCCAGCGCCGGCGCGGCGCGCGCCGCCGTTCGCGCTGCCAGGCCGCCGCGCCCAGCGGGTCCATCGGGCGCCCCATCTCTTCCACGAACTTGCGCTGCGCAAACAGGATGACGAACGTGGCCAGGAAGTCGCGGGTCTCCGGGTGCAGGCCGCGGAGTTTCAATCCCACGTGCAGCCCATTGGGGGTCTCGCGCTGGAAGACCACCTCGCCGTCCAGGCCGACGCGGTCGTCGAACCAGAGGAACTGCACCCAGACCCGGTGCGCCTCAAATGGCGCGTGGGGGACGAGCAGCCCCGCGCCCTCCTCGTGGATGTCCACCAGGACGCCGATGCCGGTATCCCCCTCCTCGCTGGCGTACCGCACCGGCACCGCCACGGGGACGCGGTAGACCGTGCGCCGCTCTACCTTTTTCAGGGCGAACCATATCGCCCAGATGGCCAGCCAGACATGCCAGGTGGCCCAGAAGATGCTGCCCACATACCCCAGCGGATTGGGATCCTGGCCCAGGACGAAGCGCACCGTCCCCGCGTAGACGCCGACATCGTTGATGGCGAAGACCAGCAGGACGGGGACCAGCACGCGCCATGGCCGGCGGTCCGGCGCCACCGGCGGCCGGAACTCCTCCGGCCCGCGGCGCCCCAGGACGAGCGCGGCCGTACTCTTGATATACGTGTAGAACCGCACCATGTTGTAGTGCTCGTTCAGCAGCGCCATGCCGTGGCCGCGGCAGGCGAGTTTGTAGGCGATCAGCAGCAGGCCGTATGTCAGACCGAAGCGGGCGACGAAGGCGTAGTCCAGCGTGTTGACCGGCAGGATCCCGGCGAAGAGATAGACCGCCGGCGTCACGTAGAAGACGAGTTTCTGAAACCCGTCGAAGTACGCCCCCATTGTCGCCAGGTAGTTGAGGCGCTGCGCGAGGGTGAGGCCGGGCAGGGTCAGCGGGTTGGCATAGCGGAAGACCTGCATCGCGCCCCGACCCCAGCGCAGGCGCTGCGCATGGTAGGGTCCTGCGGTCACCGGGGCCAGACCATAGGCCAGGATCTCGTTATGGTAGACGGACTTCCACCCACGCGCGTGCAGCCGGATGGAGGTGTGCAGGTCCTCCGCCACCGTCTCCGGGGCGAAGCCACCGACATCCTCCAGGGCGCGGCGGCGAAACACGGCGCACGATCCGGAGAAGACCGCCGCGTTCCGGTAGTCCTTCCCCGGCTGGATCACGCGGAAGAAGAGGGTCTGGTCGTGCCACGTCCGCCGCGACTCCACGTCGAAGCGGTGCTGGTAGGAGTCCACGTTGTAGAAGTCCTGGGAGGTCTGGACGAAGGCCACGCGCTCGTCGGTGAAGTAGCTCAGCGTACGCTCGAGGAACTCGGGAACGGGGACGTGGTCGGCGTCGAAGACGGCGATGAACTCCGCGCTGCTCTGCCACAGCGCATTGTTCAGGTTCTCCGCCTTGCCCTGAACGTGCTCCTCCGCCAGGAAGCTGCAGCCCAACTCGCGGGCCAGTTGGGCGATCTCCGGACGGTTGCCGTCGTCGAGCACGTAGGTGCCGTGCGGGTAGCGCATGGCCAGCGCCCCCAGGATGGCGCGGCGCACCATCCAGACAGGCTCGTCCTTCGTGGGGATCAGGATGTCAACGGACAGCCCGGGCGATACCGGCGGGGACTGTCGCCGCGTAGGGTGCCAGACCATGAAGAAGAACAGCGTGCCGGCGATCACCCCATACAGTTCTGCCGCCCATACGGGGATGGCCAGCCAGAGGGCCGCCTTGTTGAACGTGAAGAGCAGGCGCCACGTCAGGTAGTAAAAGGCCACGGCCAGCGTCACAAGAGACGCGACCTGGCTGACCCAGTCGGGGGGCCGGGCAGACTTTGGTTCCACCAGCGATTGTTCTGCCCAAAGGCAGACGCGGCCAGTCGCGAACCGGCCCGGGCGGGAGCGGGTTAGGCGGGCTCCTCGCGCCGCCGGTACATCAGAAGAGAGTAGTCGAGGTCCTGGGCGGGCACGCCCAGTTGGCGCAGCATCGCCATCGCCTGCGCCCGGTGGTGGATCTCGTGGAAGCACAACTGGGTGGCGATGTCGGCTGCGGTCGCCGTGACCACGATCGTCTTGTCCGGCCGCTGCACCCGGTACTCGATCACCTGGTCCCAGTCGCGGACCTCCGCCAGCAACGCCCGCGTGCGCGGCGCCTGGTCGCGCCAGATCGGCTCCAGATCCGCGAACGTGGGCCGGCGCTCCTCGCTGATCGGCCACTCCGCCTCCGGCGGAATTGACTCGCCGCGCAGTCTCCGCGCATAGATCCACTCGCCCCCGGCGATCTCAACCATCGTCGCCCGCAGGGTGTGCAGGCCGAAGGGGAACTCCTGCGTGTACCGCTCCTGACTCAGCGGGCGGATCCAGTCGAAGAGTTTCGCCCGGGCCAGCATCAGGTAGTCGTAGGCGCGAACCGGATTCATCGTCTCCCCTCACCCCAAGAGATGGCGCAGCGCGTCTTCCAACGCAGGATAGTGGAAGGTGAACCCCGACGCCAGGAGTCTGGCCGGAGAGACGCGTTCGCTGACCAGCAGTTCGTCGGCCAGTTCCCCCATCACCAGGCGCATCGCGGACGCCGGCGCGGCGAAGAGTGCGGGACGGCGCAGCACCCGGGCCAGGGTCCGCGTGAATTCGGCGTTGGTCACCGCCTGCGGGGCCGCCATGTTCACGGGTCCGGCCAGCCTCTCCGTCGTGAGGACGTGGTAAGCGGCCTCCACCCAGTCATCGACGGCGATCCAGGAGAAGTACTGCCGTCCGCTGCCCAATCGCCCACCCAGGCCGAAGCGGAAGAGCGGCAGCAGCGGAGTCAGGAAGCCGCGATGCGCGTCCAGCACGTTGGCGTTGCGGAGGTGGACCACACGGATCCCGGCGCGGCGGGCGGGATCGGCCGCCCCCTCCCAGTCCCGGCAGAGGCGGGCCAGGTAGGTGTCGCCCGGCGGGCTCTCCTCGGTCAGCACCTCGTCCCCGCGACTTCCGTAGTAACCGACGGCCGAGGCGGACAGGAACACGCGCGGGCGGCGTGGCAGGCCGGCGAGCGTCTCCGCGAGGAGTCGCGTGCCTACAATCCGACTCGTGTAGAGGCGGGTTTTCTTCGCCCGCGTCCAGCGCACGGCGGCGATGCGCTCCCCGATCAGGTTGATTGCCGCGTCAATGCCTTCCAGGGCCGCCGCGTCGATGGCGCCGGCCGCGGGATCCCAGGCCACCTGATCGGGGCCAGCGGGACGCGGGCGCGCACCAGACGCCTGATGCGATGGCCCCGGCTCTCCAGCAGCGGAATGAGCGCAGAGCCCAGGTGCCCCCGCGAGCCGGAGATCAGGATGGTCAGGGGCTGGAACGGCCGCGCGCTCATGCGCCCGCGGAGGCGGGGAGCAGCCCGCGCCGTTGCAGGGCCGCGCGGAGCATGGGCCGGAAATCCGGCGCGTTGGTGTAGGTGCGCCGGTAGGGCTTCTCGGAGAAGGCGTTGCGGGCGGCGTGGTATTCCGCCATCGCGGTCTCCCACGAGGCTTCGCCGGCGAGCCACCGGTGCAGCGCGTCCGCCAGAAAGACGGCATGATTGGAGGCCTGCTCGATGCCGCGGGCGTGCCAGGGGTCCATGATCAACCCCGCATCGCCCACCAGCACCCACCCCTGACCGGAGGGGACCCGCATGAAGCAGGGGATGTCGCCCGCGCCGTACAGTCTGCCCACCCACTCCGCCCGCTCCAGGCGCGGGGCCAGGTGCGGCCGGGCGCGCAGCCGTTCCAGGAAGAGTCGCCGCCCATCCTGCTTCCAAGCGGGGAACTCCGCGATCGGCACGGTGATCGCCAGGAGCGTGAGTCCACCGTCGCAGGGAATGACGTAGACGAGTTCGTTCCCTCGGAAGTGATGCTCCGCCGCCGGAGGCTCCATCGGGCCGAGGCTCGCGAAGTACCCATAATACATCGCCCGGTGCACCCGCGCGCTGTGCTCCACCGGCGGTTCGACAGTGCGCGCGACGACAGATCGGAATCCATCGGCGCCGACCACGACCCGGGCCGTGGCCTCCTGCTCCCGATCGCTGTGCGTGAACTGGACGCCGGCCACCCGCGACCCCTCGCGCAGCAGCGCGCGCACCGCCGCCCCCTCCAGCAGCGTGACGGAGGGCTCCCGCCGGGCCCGGCGCACCAGGATCTCGTCCAGGACGACGCGGCGGATGCAAAGGACGTAGTTGAAGCCCTGCTGCGCCTCCACCGGCTCGGTAAAGGTCACGCCGTCGACATCGTTAAACATGTTGACGAGCAACGGGGCGCCCACCGCCTGCACGTCATCCCAGACGCCCGCGCGGCGGAACGCCAGCATGGCGGGCTCGCGGAAGAAGTGAGTGGACAATGTATCGCTGGGGAAGGTAGCCCGGTCCAGCAGCAGCACGCGCCACCCCCGCTCGCCCAGCAGCGCCGCGGTCAGGCTGCCGGCGACACGCGCGCCGACGATGATGACATCAAAGTCCGGCATGCCGACCTCCGGGACGTGCGCCGTTCCTTTGACGCCGCCCGCGGCGACTCCTTGCGCAGGGTTCGGCGCGCGACCCGGCGAAGAGCCACGTACTCAGAGGTGCCTCATCGTGGCTGAACTCTCCCCGGTCTGCAAGGTCTGCGGCACACCCCTGTCCGGGATTCGCGCCATCCCGCCCCGCGTGCTCCGCGGCGTGCGGCGCTATCCCAAGAACCCCAACATGTGCAACATCTGCAGCCTCAAAGCGATCAAAGGCGAGATCGCCGAGATCACAGTCTTGTTTGCCGATATCCGCGGCTTCACCGAACTGACGACCGTACTCGGCCCGATGCGCACCAAAGAACTGCTGGACGAGTACTTTCGCACGGTCAGCGACATCCTCTTCAGCGAGGACGCCCTCGTGGACCACTTCATCGGCGACGCGGTGATGGCGTTCTTCAACCAGCCGATCCAGCACGAGGATCACCCGGCGCGGGCGGTGGCCAGCGCGCGGGAGATCCTGCACGCCGTGACCCACCTGAACGAAGGGTGGAACCTCCCCGAGCCGGTGGGGGTGGGCATCGGCATCACCACAGGCTTCGCCATGGTCGGCACCGTCGGGTCCTCCGATCCCAAGGACTACACGGTCATCGGGGACGTCGTGAACATCGCCGCCCGGCTGCAGGGGCAGGCGGCCGCCGGAGAGATCCTGGTCACCCACGATGTCTATGAGAAGGTCACCCCCGCCTTCCCCCACGCCCCGCAGCGGATCCTGGAACTGAAGGGCGTGAAGAAACCCGTCACCGCCCACAGCCTGCACTGAGATGCGGGCCGACCGCCCGCCGACTTCCTGGGCCCGCGCCAACGGCAGGTAGACCCGGCCGCCGGGCCGAAGGCACACCACAGCTGTTCCATTCAGAACAGAGGGAGGATGAGTATGCGCGGCAGGCATTACCTAGCCCTGCTCCTGCTGGTGGTTCTGGCACTGCTGCCCGCTACGGCGGGCGGCGCGCCCGGTCGTGTCCCGCAGAACGTCCTGGTCATCGGCCGGATCATCGGCGACGTGGTGAGCCTCGACCCGGCGGAAGCGTTCGAACTCACATCCACCTGGATCGACGAGCACCTCTATGAGACGCTCGTCGAGTTCAGCCGTGACTTTACCCGCGCGGTTCCTGGGCTGGCCACATCGTGGACAGTTTCAGCCGACGGCAAGGCGTACACGTTCACCCTGCGGTCGGGGGTGAAGTTTCACAGCGGCAACGCAGTGGACGCCAAGGCGGTGGAATTCTCGCTGCGGCGGGCGATGCGGCTAAAACTGCAGCCCGCGTTTATCCTGACCGGGTTCATCAAGAATCCCGAAGATGTCGTCGCCATCAGCGCTAACCAGGTGCGCATCACCTTCAACCAGGTCATGCCCGAGATCTTGATGACGTGTGTGTTGTCCAACCCTGTGGCCTCCGCGGTCGATCCGGCCCTCGTGCAGAAGAACGCGACGGCGAGCGACCCGCTGGCCAACAAGTGGGTGGCCGAGAATGATGCCGGCTCCGGACCCTACGTCCTGCGGCGGTGGACGCGCAACGCGGTGATTGAACTCGTGGCCTTCGACGACTACTGGGGCGGGCGTCCTCGTATGGGCCGTATCTTCGTCCAGGACATCCCCGAGCCAACGGCGCAGTTGCTGGCGCTGCAGCGCGGCGACGTCGACATGGTCACCGACCTGCTGCCGGCGCAGTTTGTCCAGGCGGCGAAGGAGGCCGGCCTGGTCGTGAAGACCAGCCCTCAATTCGCCCTGCGCTACCTGGCCATGAACGTCGGCTACGAGCCCTTCTCCAGGGTGCAGGTGCGCAACGCGGTGAAGTGGGCCATCGACTACACCGCCTTCCGGAGAATCTTTGAGGATCAGATCGACATCGGCCAGACGATCGTCCCAGCGCGTATGTTTGGCCACCTGCCCGACCGACCGTACAGCAAGAACCTCGACCGGGCGCGCGCCCTGATGCGGGAAGCCGGGTTCGAGCGAGGCTTTAAGGCCGAGTTGCTGACCGTGCCCGACCCGCCGCTGCCCGACATCGCGGCCAAGATCAAGGAAGATCTGGCACAGATCGGCATCGAGGTGGAGGTGAAGGTGCTCCGGTCTGCCGACATCCTGGCCGCCTACCGCGCCCGCACGCACCAGATGGTCATCGCCCGCTGGGGCGCGGACTACCCCGACCCGGACAACCTGGCGACGGCCCTCGCCGACTTCGATGCGCGAGTGCTGGCCTACCGCAACCAGTGGGACCACCCGATCAAGCGGACGGTGCAGCAGGCCGTCCAGGAACTCGACCGGGCTAAGCGAGACGCCATGTACAGGCAGATCCAGAAAGTCGTCCTGGACGAGGGCCCGTACGTAATCATCGGCTACCCCTTGCGCCTCCTGGCCATGCGGGCCAACGTCAAGGGTCTGGACCCTTCGCCTCTGTCTGTGACATACGGAATGTGGGGAGTCGTGAAGGAGTAGTGATTCCGGAGGGGGACGGGCGGCCGTCCCCCTCCAACAGCAATGTGGGCTTACCTCGTTCGGCGCCTCCTGCTGGCCCTGGTCGCCATCTCTGGAGTCCTGGTCATCGTCTTCTTTCTCTCGCACATCATCCCCGGCGATCCCATCGCGGCCATCCTGGGACCGCAGGCCCCGGACTACGTGATCGAGGATCTCCGGCACCGCTGGGGTCTGGACCGGCCGATTCCTGAACAGTTCGTTCGCTTCGTGGGGCGGCTAGTCCGCGGTGATCTCGGGACCTCCATCGCGACCAAGCGACCGGTGATCAGCGATCTCCGCCAGTTCTTCCCGGCCACCATCGAACTGGCCACGACGGCAATCATCTTGGGCGCGCTGGCGGGGCTGGCGGTGGGAATCATTTCCGCAGTCGCCCACGGGAGCTGGCTCGACCACACGGTCCGCTTCCTCTCGTTGATCGGCCTCTCCATGCCCGTCTTCTGGCTGGGGTTCATCTTGCTGCTGGTCTTCTACTACCGGCTGGGCGTGCTGCCCGGGCCGGGCCAGCTGGACATCTTCATCGCTCGTCCGCCGAGCGTCACCGGGATGATCCTTCTAGACAGCCTGCTCGCCAGGGATTTTGTGGCCCTGCGGAATGCCCTCGGTCATCTCGTCCTCCCCGCGCTGGTCCTCGGCTCACACGCCCTGGTCGGCATCGCCCGCATCACGCGGGCCAGCATGCTGGAGGTGTTGGGGCAGGACTACATCAAGGTGGCACGGGCGAAGGGGCTGGCGGAGCGGACTGTCATTCTGCGGCACGCTCTGAAGAACGCCCTGCTGCCGATCATCACGGTCATTGGTATTTACTACGGCGGCCTGCTCGAGGGCGCGGTGCTGACGGAGACGGTCTTCGCCTGGCCGGGGCTGGGACGCTACGCCACGAGCGCGATCCTTTCGCAGGATTTCGCCGCGATCATGGGCGTGACCATCCTAATTGCCCTCATCTTCTCCCTGGCCAACCTGGTGGTCGATCTGGCCTACGGTTTCCTCAACCCCAAGATCCGCTATGAGTAGCGACGTCGCCATCGCCCGTATCCTGGCCCAGGAGCGGGCCCGCCGACAGCAACTCGTCCGGCGCACCCTGCGCAACCCGCTCTCTCTGGCCGGCCTCATCATTATCGGGCTGCTTCTGGTGATCGCGGTCATCGCCCCGGTCGTCGCGCCCTCCAATCCGCTGCAGACCAACATCGCGCGCCGCCTGGAGGCGCCCAGCGGCGACTACCCCTTCGGCACCGACCAGCTGGGGCGCGACGTCTTCAGCCGCATCCTTTACGGCGCCCGGATCTCCCTCCGCATCGCCATCCTTACGGGGATGATCGCCACAGTGATCGGCGCGCCGCTGGGGATCGTCTCGGGCTACTTCCGCGGCCGGGTGGATGACCTGCTGATGCGGCTGACCGACATGTTCATGGCCTTCCCCCGGTTGATCCTGGCCATGGCCATCGCCGCCGCGCTCAGGCCCACCCTGGAGAACGTCATCATCGCCATCTCGCTGGCGGCCTGGCCCGCGTACGCCCGGCTGGCCCGCAGCGTCACGCTGGCCTTGCGCGAGGAGAACTTCGTCGAGGCCGCGCGGGCGCTGGGGGCGAGCTCGCTGCGCGTCCTCGGCCGACACATCTTCCCCGGGGTGATCAGCCCCGTCGTCATCCAGGTCAGTCTGGACATGGGCGGGATCATCCTGACGGCCGCGGGATTGGGGTTCATCGGCTTCGGCGCCCAGCCCCCCACCCCGGAATGGGGCGTGATGATCGCGGAAGGACGCAACTATATCACCAGCCAGTGGTGGCTCTCCACCTTCCCCGGGATCGCCATCGCGCTCGTGGTGTTGGGGTTCAATCTATTGGGCGACGGTATCCGCGACGTGCTCGACCCGCGCCTGCGTGGCGGCCGCTAGAGGGCCGGGCAGGACTCGCCCACCCGTCACAGAAAGAACCCCCAGCACGCGCACCGGTGTCCGATGGACAACCTGCGGGAAGAACCCGAACTCCTCTACGTGACCTGCAAGAATTGCGGCTCGCCCGTGCCCACGGGATTCCGGCTGACCTCCGCCGTGTATGAGATCGAGGTCGACCAGCAGCACGAACTGACCTGCCCCAATTGCGGAACGGTGGCCCGATATACCAAGACCACATTCCACATCCTCCCCACCACCGCCGTCGGCTAACCCGGGGCCTTCCGGCGGAAGACCCCCCCGCGGGGAATCAGCGCCAGGGTGAGCGCTGCCAGTTGTCGCGGGCCCCCGGCACTGGGATCCAGCCCGGCAGCGGCACCAGCAGGCGAATGGAGAGCGCGTGCACGTAGGGTTCGTACATCCGGCGCGACTCCGCCAACCGCTGTTCCATGTCGGCGTCTTCGTGTACGGAGAGCCCCGCCTCGCGCAGCATCGTCCGCATCCGCGTCAGATCCGCGGCCGGCAGGCGGTCGGCCGGCAGGAGGGTCGGGGGGGTCTCAAAGACCTGACAGAGGTCAACCGCCGTGTGGCGGGCCATGGCGAAGGTCAGCCAGGCCTCCCGCCGGGGCGCCTCTTCGACCGCCGCGAGCACGAAGGCGCAGGTGTCCAGCACCATCGTCAGCCCGGCGAGCCAGGACTGGTTGCCGTGCTGCGAGCGGAAGTAGGCCAGCACCGGATAGGACAGATGGCTCTCCAGCAGCTCCGCGCACCACTGCTCCCATTCCCGCAGGAAGGCGGCCATCGCCGGCACGCTCTTGTCCCGGGCCAGCCGCCAGAGCAGCCCCGCGGCCGTCGGCGGGGACCCTGCCCACTCGTCGAGCATGGTGATGCGCGTTTCGCGCTGGGCAAAGGCGTTGTAGAAGACGGGCAGATAGCCGACCACGAGCGCCAGAAACCCGAAGCCGATGCCGGCCTCGGCCACCGTGACGAAGCGTGCCGCCCAGGAGCGCGGGGCGACGTCCCCCAGGCCCAGCGTGAAGAAGGTCGTCCCGCTGATGTAGAGATCGGTGGCGAAGCTCACCGGCCACTCGGGATCGCTCAGTTGTGATCCCAGCCCCCAGTGGACCAGGGCAAAGCCGAAGACCAACCCGGCCGCCCAGGTCGCCAGGAGCACGATTAACAGGAGGGGGCCGTAATAACTGAGGTAGGTCTCACGGCGGTGGCCCGCGGGGAGTCGCCGCCCGACCGCGGCCCAGAACCGCCACGTGGCGCGGACCACCAGGCGGACGAGGCGCAGCCGGCGCGCCACCCGCCGCGGCAGGACGACGGCCTCGAACCCATCCCAGAGGATCACCAGGATGATGGACACGCCGGCGAGCAACGCCAGCAACCTCATGCAGCGATTATAACGAAGTCAGCCCCGACCGACCGGCCGGGGCTGAGATTCCAGTGCGCAGTCCGGCGCCCTACTTCTTCTCTCCCCTCCGCTCGACCTCCAGCGTGTAGTCGCTGGCCAGCGCCGCGAAGGCGCCGATGGCCGCCAGCAGAGGCGCGGCCAGTACGCCGACCGCGGCCACGGTCAGGGGAATCTCCATCACGGTGCGCTCCCCGTCCCGGATGATCAGCTTGCGCACGTTGCCCTCGTGCACCAGCTTCTTGATCGTCTCCACGAGCTTGTCGCCCGTCACCTGAATCCTCTCCCGCACCTGCGTCATTGTCGTCTCCCCTTTCTCAGATTCTGTCATGCGCTGAAGTAGCGCACGATGCGCACCAGGCCAAGGTAGATCAGGATCGCC
Source organism: Candidatus Sysuimicrobiota bacterium CSP1-3 (assembly GCA_001443485.1). Taxonomy (GTDB): domain Bacteria; phylum Sysuimicrobiota; class Sysuimicrobiia; order Sysuimicrobiales; family Humicultoraceae; genus Humicultor. The sequence goes on along the minus strand of LDXQ01000004.1, from coordinate 35,409 downwards.
GGCGCTGACTGCACACCACGACCACGCCGACGATGACGATGGTCAGCAGCAGCGTGATCGCGTTCACCCGGTTCATCGGCTCCGCCGATTCCAGTCGCGCAGCAGCAGCGCCGCTCCAATCGCGATCAGGACGAGCGCGGGGAAGGCGTTCCCGCCGATGACGTCCTCGAGCAGAAAGGCCAAGCCCAGCCCGATCAAGATGATCGCCCCGGTGGGGAAATCCCGCCGGTGTGCGGTCGTCGGAGGCGCGGGCGGCGCCGGGGGCAGACCGGGCGGGGTCTCGCCGGGCGGAAACGGCGGTTCCGGGGGTATCGTCGTGGGCTCCGGCCGCCGGAGCAAAATGATCAGGCCGATGGCGATCAGAATCAGCGGCCACCAGCGTCCCCACAGGCCGGACGGGAAGTACCCGAAGTTGCTGAGGAGGAAAATCAACCCTAACCCCAGCAGCACCAACCCTCCGACAACGCGGTTCGAGTCTCGGCGCTCGTCCATTAGCGCTCCTCCATCAGGGGATCAGCGGAATGCGGTCCGTGGAAAACTTTAGACCGGGCGGGGGAGGTTGTCGAGGACCTTCAGCAGCTGCCGCCCGTGCCGCCTCGCCTCTGTGCGAGCACGGACGAACGCCCTGCGGTGCTCCCGCACGCTCCGGGTCATCAGCTCCCGCTCATGCCGCAATCCATAGAGGACTTCGCGGTGAAACCTATGCGGTTCGCCGGCACCGCGGAAGCCACCCAATATGGACGTGCGGTCCGAAGGCATGTGGGCATGTCCCTCCATGCCCACGCTACCTGCTCGCGAATGCCGCCTGAATCGGGCCATGAGCTGATTCCTCTCAGGTGACCGCCTGATCCGTCCGCCGGACTACCGTTGGGCCGGGCCGCCGGCCCGCGGTTCGATGGTCACCGCGGCGGTCATATTCCAGCGCAGCCGCGCGTCCTGCCGGTCGAGCGCGATGCGCACCCGGTAGGTGATGCCCAGCCGTGCACCGAGGACGGCGGGTGGACCCTGCGAATTATTCCAGCCGCTTCTGGAAGCGCAGCACGCTGACCGTAAAGAAGATCAGGCCGAGGATGGCCAGGGGAATGATCTGGTTGCTGAGTTCCATGAAGCCGATCCCTTTAAGGATGATACCGCGCACGATGACGAGAAAGTACGTCAACGGCAAAGCATAGCCGATCCATTGAATCACGAGCGGCATGCCCTCCCGCGGGAACATGAAGCCGGAGAGCAGGATCGTGGGCAGGAAGAGGAAGAACGAGCCCTGCATCGCCTGCCGCTGCGTGCGCGAGACAGTGGAGATCAGGATCCCCTGGCCGAGCGTCGCCAGGTAAAAGATCAGGGCGAGGGCGTAGAGCAGGACCAGGCTGCCGCGGATGGGCACCCGGAACCAGTAGGCGGCAATGAGCAGGGCCAGCGTGATGTCCACGTACCCCAGAGTGACGTAAGGGAGGATCTTTCCCAGCATCAGTTCGGTCTTGCGGATCGGCGTGGCCACCAGCTGCTCCAGCGTGCCCAGCTCGCGCTCGCGCACAATGGCCACCGCGGTGAGCATCATCGTCAGCATCTGCAGCACGACCGCCAGGAGGCCCGGCACCATGAAGTTGACGCTCCGCAGGTCCGGGTTGTACCAGGCGCGGGTGCGAATCTCCAGCGGCAGCTCGTCATTGGGCGTCCCCGACCGGGCGAGCAGCTGCCCCACGATCTCTAGCGAGGCCACCTGACCAATCGCCTCCGCGGTGGACAGCGCGCTGCGGGCCACCAGGGGATCCGAGGCATCCACGATGACCTGCACCTGCGCCTGCCGCCCGGCCTGCAGTGATGCGGCGAAGTCGGGCGGGATGACGATGCCCACGCGCGCCCGGCCGCCGTCGATCTGCGATTGCACCTCCCGCAGATTGGCCGCCCGGGCGGTGACGTCAAAGAAGCGCGAGTTGACGAAGCGCTGGATCAGCGCCCGGCTCTCCTGGCTCTGCGACTGGTCGAAGATGACGGTCGGCAGGTGCTCGACCTCGGTGGTGATGGCGTAGCCGAAGAGCAGCAATTGAATGACCGGCATGAGCAGCGCCAGCGCCAGGGTGCGCGGGTCGCGCACCAGCTGGACGAATTCCTTGATGATGATGGCCGCCAGGCGCCTACGCACGGCCGGCTCCCGCGTTTGTCCCGGCGGCTTCCCGCTCGGGTTCCACCAGCGAGACGAAGACGTCCTCCAGCGAAGGGCCGCGCTCCGCGATCCGCCGCACCTGCACGCCGTGCGCCCGCAGCGCCGCGGCGACCTGCGGCGCCGCCGCGCGGGGATCGTCCACCACGGCGTGGATGGCTACTCCGTGGAGCGCCGCGTCCCGCACCGCGGGGACACCCCGCAGCGCCGCCAGCGCCTCCATCCAGGGATCGGCCAGCACCTCCAGCAGCCCACCGCGCATCGCCGTGGCCTTGATCTGCGCCGGGCTCCCCTGGGCGATGATGCGGCCGCCGTGGATGAAGCCCAGGGTCGTGCAGTGTTCCGCCTCATCCATGTAGTGCGTCGTCACGAGGACGGTCGTCCCTTCGTCGGCGAAGCGGTAGATCAACTCCCAGAACTCACGCCGCTGCACGGGGTCGGTGCCCGAGGTGGGCTCGTCCAGCAACAGGAGTTCGGGCCGGTGCAGGATGGCGCAGCCCAGGGCCAGTCGCTGCCGCCACCCGCCGGAGAGCGTCCCCACCAACTGCCGTTCCCGGCCCAGCAGCCCCGCCTGCTCGATCCAGGCGTGCACCTCGTGCCGCCGCTCGTCGGCCGGCAGGCCGTAGATCCGGCCGTAGAAGTTCAGCAGTTCGCCGACGGTGAGGTCATCGTACATACTGGAACGCTGCCCCATGTACCCGATGCGCCCCTTGATTCCCTCGGGGTCCCGCCGCACGTCAAGGCCCAGCACCCGCACCGTCCCCTCGCTGGGCGGCATCAGGCCGCAGAGCATCCGGATGGTCGTCGTCTTGCCAGCGCCGTTGGGGCCGAGGAATCCGAAGATCTCGCCCCGGGCAATCGTCAGGTCAATGTGGTCCACGGCGACGAAGGCGCCGAAGCGCTTCGTCAGCCCGCGGGCTTCGACGGCCGGGTCGTCGACCGGTGCGCGCGCCGCCATCACGTCCTCCGCGCCGTCATCAGCGAGACGAAGACATCCTCGAGCGAGGGCTCGATCGGACGGATCTCCTGCACCGTGATGCCCGCCGCCGCCAACCGCTCCCGGATGCGGGGCGCCGCCGCCGCGTCGGAGACCAGCAGGTGCAGGCTCTCTCCAAAGACGGTCCCCTGGCGCACCTCGGGCATCAGCCGCGCCGCGGCCAGGGCCGCCCGCCGCGGCGCGGCGACGACCTCCAGGAGGACGCCCTCCAGTTGCGCTTTGACCGCCGCCGGCGGCCCGACGCTGAGGATGCGCCCCTGGTGCATCAGTGCCACCCGCGTGCAGCGCTCCGCCTCGTCCATGTACGGGGTGGCGATGACCACGGTCTTTCCCTGCTGGTTGAGCTCGTAGAGGATCTGCCAGAACTCGCGGCGCGAGACCGGGTCCACGCCCGTCGTCGGCTCGTCCAGCAGCAGGACCTCCGGTTCGTGGATCAGCGCCGCGGCCAGCGCCAGCTTCTGCCGCATCCCCCCGGAGAGGTACTCCGCCTGCCGCCGCGCGAATGGGGCCAGCCGGCTGAAGGCGAGCAGGCGCTGCGTGCGCTCGGCGATCGCCGCGCGGGGCAGCTCGTACGTCTCGGCGATGAACCGCAGGTTCTCCAGCACGGTGAGGTCGCGCCACAGCGCAAACGACTGCGGCACGTAGCCGATCGAGGCTTTCACCCGCTCCGATGCGGTGCGGATGTCCGCGCCCGCGATGCGTGCCGTACCCGCGCTGGGTTCCAGAATCGCGCAGAGCAGGCGGAAGAGCGTGGTCTTCCCGGCGCCGTCCGGCCCGAGCAAACCAAAGACCTCGCCGCGGGCGATCTCCAGAGAGACGCCGTCCACCGCCACGGTCTGCCCGAAGCGCCTGGTCAGCCCTTCGACGACGATCATTTGCTGCCTTGCGTGGTCTCCCGGTTGGCCGCGGTGCGGATCACCGCGTCCGCCGGCATGCCCGGCTTGAGGAGGTGGCCGGGGTTGGGGATGGTCACCTTCACGGCGAAGACGAGCTTCACCCGCTCCTCCTGCGTTTGGACGTTCTTCGGTGTAAATTCCGCCTGCTGCGCGATCTCGGTGACGGTGCCGGTGAAGGTGCGGCCGGGGAACGCGTCGGTCTGCACCTCGACCGTCTGCCCCAGCCCGACCTTTCCCAGATGCGGCAGGGGGATGAAGAGCCGCACCCAGACCGCGTCGAGGTCGGCCACGGTGAGGATGGGCGCGCCGGCGGCGACGATCTCTCCTGCGCTGGCGTGCTTGGCGATGACGACGCCGTCGATCGGCGAGGTGACGATCAGGTTCTTTTGCTGTGTGAGGAGCAACCGGACGCCGGCTTCGGCCTGCGCCACCTGCGCGGCCGCGGCGGCCACGTCCGCGCGGCGCTGGGCCAGCGTCTCCTCCCCGGCGCGGGCCGTGCGCAGCGCCGCCTCGGCCTGCCGCACCTGCGCCTCCGCCGCGGCGACGTCACGCTCGCGAATCTCCACCTGCTTGAGGTTGACGCGCGCCAGCTGCCGGGCTACCTCCGCCTGCCGCACGACCTTCAGCGACGCCTCGTACTGCGCGCGGGCGGCGTCGTGGGCGGCGCGGGCGGCGTCCACCTGCTGCGCGCTGATCGCGCCGTCCCGGTAGAGGGCCTGCAGGCGGGCCAGGTCGCGCGCGGCCTTGTCGCGGTTCACCTTCGCCGCTTCGCTGTTGGCGCGCGCCGTCTCCAGCGCCGCCTCCGCCTGGCTCACCCCCTCGGCGACCTGCCGCGCGGTGAGGTCTCTCGTCTCCTCCGCTTGCTCCAGACGGGTGCGCGCCGCATCGACCCCCGCCTCCGCCTGGGCGATCTGCGCCTCCAGCAGCCGCTGCTGCAGCGCCAGCGCGGACTGCGCCTGGGCCAGCCGGGCGCGCGCCGCGTCCACAGCCGCCCGCGCCTGATCGATCTGCGCCAGCAGTTCGCGCCCCTCGATCGTCACGAGTGGCGTGCCGGCGCGCACGACATCACCCTCGGCGGCGTGCAGCCGCAGAATGCGCCCGGGGATCTTGCTGGCGGCGCTGACCTGTGAGGCCTCGATCGTGCCGGAGGCCGTGAGCACATCGGGGTTGGCGCGGTCGTTGCGCAGATAGACGATCCCCGCCCAGATCCCCGCCGCGACCACCAGCAGCGGGATGACGATGCGCAGGCGGGCCGCCGCGCGCGACCGATTGTGTGACGACGCCATGGGTTTTGTCTCCCGCTCCATGTTAGCGGATATGGCGCGCCCGGGAAGACTCCTGGCGGACGGTTTCCGTACCTGTCCGCGAAAATCGGGCCTGCGCCCGATGCCCCCGCCGACCCTCAAGGGATACGGTCACAGGCGAAGGAATTACTAGTGAATCCACATCTCTGGGGGCGTCCGCCCTCGGTTGGGAGGAGCAGCATGGGACGGCGATGGATCCCGTTGATGCTGGCCGTGGCCATCGTCCTGCAGGTGGCGACGCTGGCCCCCGCACCGTCACTCGCTCAGGGGAGAACGGTGACGTGGAAGTTCACGCTGGACTTCTTGATCCAGGGGCCGCAGGCACCCTTTGTGATCGCCCTGGAGAAGGGCTACTACGCGAAGGAGGGGATCAACCTCACGATGGACCGCGGGTTCGGCTCGGCGGACGCGGTGACGAAGATCGCCAGCGGCGCCTACGACCTAGGGTACGCGGACGTCAACTCCATGATCGAGTTCAACGCGCGCAACCCGGGCAAGGAACTGGTCGCCATCGCCATCCTCCTCAACTCGCCGCCTTTCGCCATCCTGACGCTGCGGCGGGAGAACATCCGATCGCCGCAGGATCTCGTCGGGAAGAAGCTGGGCGCGCCGGTGGGCGACGCGCCCCGCCGTCTGTTTCCCGTCTTTGCCCGCGCGGTGGGCATCCACCCGGACTCCGTGGAGTGGGTGAGCATGGACGTGCCGCTGCGCGAACCCTCGTTGATTCGCGGCACGGTCAACGCGATCACGGGCTTCTACTTCACGGCGTTCATTAACCTGAAGGCCGCGGGGGTCCGGCCGGACGACATCGTCGCGTTCCTCTACAGCGACTACGGCCTGCCGCTCTACGGCAACGCCGTCATGGTGCCGAAGACCCTGCTGGACCGGGAGCCGGCCGCGGTGCGCGGGTTCCTCAAGGCGTTCATCGAGGGCGTGAAGGATTCGATCAACGACCCGTCGGGAGCTATCGCCGCAATCAAGAAGCGCGACCCGCTGATCAATGAAAGCGTGGAACTGGAGCGCCTCCTCCTGGCGCTGCGGTCGAACGTCCTGACGAGAGAGGTCGCGGCGGACGGGTTCGGCGGGGTGCGCGCGGAGCGGCTGGCCCGGGCGATCGACGCGGTCGCCGAGTCGTTCGGTCTGCCCACCAGGCCCAAGTGGTATGAGGTGTTTAACGGCAAGTTCCTGCCGCCGAAGAAGGACCGCATGCTCCCGGCGCTGCGATAATGAGAAGTCGGGGCGGGGAACCTCGCGGTCATCCCCGCCCCAGCATTTCTCCCTCTTGAGACCGGCCCCATGAACGCCGCCGCCACGGACTCCTTCGCGGTCCTGGATCACGTCAGCGCCAGTTACGAGCATGAGGGACAGGTCGTCGCCGCGGTGGAAGAGGTGAGCCTGACCGTCCCGCAGGGCGCTTTCGTGGCCGTCACCGGTCCCAGCGGCTGCGGCAAGACCACCCTCCTGAAGTTGCTTGCCGGCCTGCTCCGGCCGACCGGCGGCGAGGTCCGCGTGGGCGGCGCGCCGGTGCGCGGCCCGCAGAAGAACGTAGGGATGGCCTTTCAGAACCCCATCCTGCTCCCGTGGCGCCGCACGCTGGACAATGTGCTGCTGCCGTTAGAGATCGTCGAGCCGCACAAGCGCCGCTTCCGTAGCCAGCGATCGGAGTACGTGGCCCAGGCCAACGCGCTGCTGGCGTCGGTGGGAATTGAGGGATTCGGCCACCGCCACCCCTGGCAGATGTCCGGCGGACAGCAGCAGCGGGTCAGCCTCTGCCGCGCCCTGATCCACCATCCGGAACTCCTGCTGCTGGATGAACCCTTCGGCGCGCTGGACGCCTTTACGCGCGAAGAACTCTGGCAGGTGCTGCAGAAGCTCTGGCTGGAGCGCCGGTTCACGGTGGTTCTCGTGACGCACGACCTGCGGGAGGCCATCTTCCTGGCCGACATCGTCTACGTGATGAGCCCCCGCCCCGGTCGCCTGATCCATCAGGCCGGCGTGCCGCTCCCCCGGCCCCGCACGCTGCCGGACACCTTTACGCCCGGGTTCACGGAGACCTATCTGGAAATCCGCCGGCGCATCGGCGACGGGAGGCCGGCATGAAAAGATGGGGCCGCTGGAATGAGTGGCTGCCCCCGGCCCTGGTGATCCTGGCCACCTTCATCCTCTGGGAGGTGCTCGTCACCGTGCTGCGCATTCCGGTCTTCATCCTGCCGGGACCGCGGGCGGTGTGGGCGGCGTACTTGAAGTGGCAGGGGGCGATCTGGTTCAACGCCGGGCAGACCCTCTACACGACACTGGTCGGGTTCGGGCTGGCGCTGGCCGGGGGCATGGGCCTGGGCCTGGCGATCGGCTACTCCACGCTGGTCTACCGCGCGCTCTACCCGCTGCTCGTGGCCTTCAATAGTGTGCCCAAGGTGGCGATTGTGCCGGTGCTGGTGATCTGGTTCGGCATCGGCACCATCCCGGCCATCCTCACGGCGTTCCTGATCTCGTTCTTCCCGATCGTCGTGAACGTGGCGACGGGCCTGGCCACGCTGGAGCCGGAACTGCAGGACGTGCTCCGCTCGCTGGGGGCCACGAAACGCGAAATCTTCACCAAGATCGGGATTCCCCGTTCCCTCCCCTACTTCTTCGCCTCGCTGAAGGTGGCGGTGACGCTGGCCTTCGTCGGCGCCGTGATCTCGGAGACGGTGGCGGCGAATCGGGGAATCGGTTACCTGATGATCGCCGCCAGTTCCCGCTTTGACGTGCCGCTGGTCTTCGCCGGGCTGGTGGTCGTGGCGGCGATGGGCGTCGCGCTCTTCGTCATCTTCGCCGTGATCGAGCGGCAGTTGACCGGCTGGGCCTACCGCGGGCAGGCCCTCTAACCCGCGGGTGCTACGGCATGAGCCTGAAGGGTTGCCGACCGTAGAGCCGGTAGGCAGAGAACCCCCGCCGGTCCAGCGTGAAGACCTGGTCTACGTGGAGATCCTCCGCCAGGGCCACGAGCGTGGCGTCGGCAAAGTCCATAGGCACGTCCGCATACTGCTCCATCAACGCCGTGACCCGCCGCAGGCTTTCTAAGGAGGCGGGCACAAGTTGGAACGCGCCACGGAGGAAGAACTCCAGGCAGGCCTCCTGGATGCTCCAGGCCTGACCAACGAGATGCAGCGTCTCTGTGAGGACGGCTTCCGTGGTGAGAATCGCCCCCTCCCAGTTCCGCAGGACCTCGGCGCATTCGGGGTGGCGGCGGTCACCGCGATGAACGATGGCGACGAAGGGACCGGTATCAAGAATCAGTGGAGCGGCCATGCCGCAGCCGGCTGATCAGGTAGTCACGGTGACGTTCACCAAGATCGGGGATGCCGAGATCCGCGATCCCGATCAAGTCTCGCACCAGATCGATCGGTCGGACGACCGCAGTTTTGCCGGGGCTCTCCAGGAATTGCTCAAGGGCGAGACGCACTAACTCCGATCGCCTTCGCCTGGACTGACGCGCCAGGCGCTCGAGCTTCCTCGCCAGCCCGGCCGGCAGCCGGACGGTCAACTGCTTCTCCACGGGACAGCCCCCAAACTGCACTGTAATGCATTGCAAGGCAGATGGCAAGAATGGGCTTCGGGGCGGCAGACCCCGCTCCCCGCTCAGCGGACGAGCCGGCGCGCCCGTCGTTCGTCGTTCGCGGGAACTACGCCGCTTCCGCCGCCGTCGCCAGCCAAGTCGTCACTTCGGCCAACGCGGGGACCCGGCCGGTGCACTTCAGGTCGCCGTCGACCCGGACGGCCGGCGTGAAGACCACTCTCTGCAGCGCCATCTCCTTCGGGTCGCGGATCTCGTTCAGCGTAGCCTCCAACCCTAGCATCTGTAGGGCGTCTCGCACCGTGCGGATGGTGGCCTGGCACTTCGCGCAGCCCGGACCGAACACCTCAACCGTGATCACGACTGCCCCTCCCTCCTCCGTATCGCCTATCCAAAGATGAATTTCCCGGCAAACCAACCGCTGATGGTGCCCAGGACGATGATTGTGCCGACATAGACGATCGCTTTCTTCGCCCCAAAGACCCGGCCGATCGCCAGCCAGTTCGGCAGGCTCAGTCCCGGCCCCGTGAGAAGAAGCGCCAGCGCGGGCCCCTTGCCCATGCCGAGGCCGAGCAGCGTGTGCACGAACGGCGCCTCGGTCATGGTGGCGAAGTAGCTGATGCTGCCCAGGAGCGTGGCGAAGAACGACGCCAGCAGTCCCGAGCCGCCCAGATAGGTCTCGATCCAGGCACGCGGCAGCGCGGCCCCGATGATCCCGACGATGAAGACTCCGGCGAGCAGCAGGGGAAAGATGATGCGCACGAACCACCAGGTCTCCCCCAGCCAGCGGCGGATCTGCGGGCCGGTCTTCCTCCAGTACGCGTACCCGGCGACGACGGCCATGGCGGCGGCCCAGACGGCGACCTTCAGGCTGTACGGGCCGCGCTGCACGAGGTAGTTGGGTGCCAGCAGGGAGACGACCAGCAGTAGGAGCAGCCCAAGGTCGGTGCGGCTGAGGATGGCGCTCCGTGTGTTTGCCTGCGGAGCCGCACGCGCCGCTTCTTCTCGCCGAAAGGCCAGGGTCATGAACCCGCCGACGACCACCGCCATGGCCAATGCGGTAAGCACCCGAATCCAGGCCATCTGCGCGCCCAGAATGCTGCCCGTATAGATCAGAGAGAGCAGATTGGATGCCGGCGCCACCCACAACAAGATGAATGCCGCCCCGACCCCGGCCCCGCTGTAGTAGAGGCCGCTGGAGACCGGGATCACGGTGCAGGAGCAGGCCGCCAGGAAAAAACTGGCCCCGGCAGCCGTGGAGAAGCTGGCCGGCTTCGAGGCCGCCGCCCCGAGGCGCTGCATGATGGCTTCTTTTGAAATGAATGTCACCATCGCCCCGGCCAGCAGAAAGGCAGGGATCAGGCAGGTCAGCACATGCAGCGCGACATAGTCCTGCACGGCGCCCAGGCCGGCAAGCAGCAGGTCGGCAATCATCGCATGACTCTTCCCGTCGGCGCGGCCGCGCTGCACTGAGGGCACTCGCACCCTTCGAGGCGCCGAAGCCTCGAACGGGAAGACGCACGCACCCGTCCCGCAATGCTGCCAGCGGAGTCCATGATCCCCAGGACGCTGCGGTCGCGCAGCCGGTAGTACACGAACGCTCCGTTCCTCCGGCCCTCAATCACCCCCGCATCTCTGAGGATCGCCAGCTGCTGCGAGATATACACCTGCGGACGGCTGAGAGCGACGGTGAGGTGGCAGACGCAGACGGATCCGTGACGCAGACACTCCACGATGGCCAGGCGCTCGGGGTGGGCGAGCGCGCGGAGGACCCGGGACTCAGGGGTGAGGGTCGGTCTCATCCCACCCTGCCGGCGGGTGCGCGCACATGCAGATTCTTGCATCTAAGTTCACGCTAGCCCCCGCCGCGCAGACCGGCCATCCTCAGCCCGCCCGGTTTCCGGTAGCCTTCTCGTGCTGTCCCCTATCGGGCCGAGGACGGATGTCAAGACCGATTCCTAGAGAGATACGCTCAGCCTGCGGGCGCCGCGAGAGCTTATTGACTGCGAGAGGATTGGAGGCGACTGACCGTGGCTAAGGTTGTAGTACCCCTCGAGGAGCAGGAGGTCATGCGCCTGGAGGCGATTCTCGTCGATCGGGACGAGGTGGCGGCTCTAGAGTATCTTCGGAAAGTTGTGATGCAGAAAATCGAACAGCAGAGGCAGGCCCACTGCAAGCCACCGTTCTAGTGGCCGTTTAGAATTGCCCTCCGGCAAACGCGTCGATCATGGCGGGGACGTCGTCGCCAAGCGGGTAGAGGATGGGACAAGTGCACCCGGCGGCGACATACTCGCGCACCTTGGCCCGGCATTCGTCCGGGGTGCCGGAGGCCGTGATCATCTGCACGACCTCGTCGGGCACCAGGCGCATGGCCTTGTGGATCTCCTCCGGGCCCGCCGGCCAGGTCAACACACGCCCAATCTCGTCCAGTAACGACTGATCGACACCGCTGGCCTTCATGATGTGCGGCTGCTGCCCCAGGTACTGGGTGACCAGCTCGCGCGCCCGGTCCAGCGCCAACTCGCGGTCCTCGTCGAGCGAGCAGACCACCAGCTGCGGCCGGTCGAAGTCCTCCACCCGGCGGCCGCCCCGGGCGGCACCGGCGGCCAGCGCCTCCATCGCCGTCCGGTTGTAGACGGGGCCGACCAGGTAGTTCAGCAGCACGCCGTCGGCAATCTCGCCGGCGAGTTCCATCATCTTCATGCCGGTGGCGCCGATGTAGATGGGGATGTCCCGGGGCAAGCGGTTGCCGTGCACGATATCGATCTCGATGTCGGTGACGTTGACGAACTCGCCGTGGAACGTGACCCGCTCCATCCGGATCAGGCGGCGGACGACCTCCACCACCTCCCGCATCGCCTGCAGCGGCTTGCGCCGGTCCACGCCGACCTTGGAGGCCAACGGCTCCCACCACGCCCCGATGCCCAGCAGCACTCGGCCGGGCGCTAGGTCGTCCAGCGTCACGAAGGTGGCGGCCATCAGCCCGACGTTACGCGTCCAGAGGTTGATCACCCCTGTCCCGACCTTGATCCGCTCGGTCACCGCGGCGAAGGCCGCCAGCGGGATCGTCGCCTCGCGCACCAGCCGGCTCTCCGCCTGCCAGACGGCCTCAAACCCGCGCTCCTCCGCGTAACGCACGTAGTTCATCCCGTCGCGGACGGGATGCTTGTCCTGCAGATACAAGGCGACGCGCCCGTTGCCTCCGCTCATCCCCGGCCCACTCCCGCGGGCGCAAACTCGTGCGGACCGATCTCCTCCAGCCGCCGCCAGAGCCGCTGCGCCTGTCCGGCCGCTGCCGCGGCGATCTCATCCTGATCCACTCGGGTCAGCCGCCGGTCCGCGACCACCAACTCCCCCGCCACCACCACGTCTCGCACGAAACGGGCCGATAGGCCGAAGAGCCAGTGACCGGCGACGTTGCCGTCCTGCAGTGGAGTCGGCGGCGTGTACTGCAGCACCGTCAGGTCCGCCGGCGCGCCGGGCTCGATGCGGCCCAGCAGCGGCTCGCCGAAGATGCGGCCAGCCAGCGCGGCGCCCGCGGCCAGGCGCTGCAGCGGCCAGGCCATGGAAAGAAAGACGTCATCCTCCCGCGCCCGCCAGTAGGCCGCCTGTGATTCGGCAAACATGTCGCCGCCGATGCCGTCGGTCCCCAGGACAACGCGCTTACCGAAGTGGCCGACCCGAGCCCGCCCCACGGCATTGTTCATGTTGGAGCGGGCATTGTGCGCCACGATCGCGCCGGTCTCGAGGATGAGGGCGGTCTCCGCGCCGTCCACGTGCACGCAGTGCGCGAGGATCGCCCGCTCGTTCAGCGCGCCCGTATCGGCCAGCCGGTGCACCACGCGGCGGCGGAAGCGGGCCTCGGCGTCCCGCTCATCCACCAGATCCTCGGCCACGTGGATGTGCACGCCGCTCCGGAACTCCCGGGCGATCGCCACGCAGTCCGCCAGGGTCTCGGGGGAGAGTGTGAAGGAGGCGTGGGCACCCACCAGGCCGCGGCTCAGCGGCCGCTGCGTCTGGAGGAACCGCTCGTTCTCCCGCACGCCGGCGTGGGCGCGCTCCGGGCCGTCGCGGTCCGTAACCTCGTAGCAGAGCACCGACCGGATCCCCACCTCCGCCAGCGCGTCCGCGATCAGGTCGAGGGATCCGTCGATGGCGCTGGGCGAGGCGTGGTGATCGATCAGCGCGGTCGTGCCGGAGAGCAGCGCGTCCATTCCGCCCACGAGCGCCGAGGCGCGCACGGTCTCTCCATCCAGCGCCCGGTCCAGTCGCCACCAGACGCGCTGCAGGATCTGCAGGAAGTTGGCCGGTGACTCCAACCGGTAGGGCATGCCGCGGGCCAGAGCGGAGTAGAGGTGGGTGTGAGCGTTGGCGTTGCCGGGGATGACCACGCAGCCCGAACAGTCCCGCCGCGGGATGCCGGCCGGGGCCGGCCCGACGGCGGCGACCCGTCCGTCCGCAATGACGATGTCGGCCTGGGTGAGTCGCGGCGGATCGAGCGCGGTGAGGACGGTCCCCCCAGAGAGCGCCAGGCTCACCGCAGGATCACCGAATGAATGGTCCTGCTCGTTTCAAGAGGACGCCGCGGTGCGGGCGGGCACCCGCTTGGGCATGGCCACGCGCGCCGCCGGGGAATCCTTCATGGGCAGGCGGGTGCGGCGGACGCCGTCGAAGGCGTAAAGTGCGCCGGCCACCGCCGAGGCCGTGGGGACCATACCAGCCTCTCCGACCCCCTTGGCACCGTACGGACCTTCAGGCTGGTGCTCCTCGATGAAGATGCACTCCACCTCCGGCATCCCCGCGGGCGGGATGATGCCCAGCGACTTGAGGGTATCGGTGACCGGCACGCCACCCTCGACGACCAGTTCCTCGGACAGCGCGCCGCCCAGCCCCATGTGGACGGCCCCCTCGATCTGCCCTTCCAGCAGGGTGGGGTTGATCACCTTGCCCACATCGTGCGCGGCGATCACCCTGGCCACCCGTCCTTGGTCGTCCAGAATGGCCACCTGGGTGGCCCAGGCGTAGGCGAAGTGGGTGACAGGTTTCTCCACGCCGAGCTTGGTCGTCCAGTCCACGAGAAACTCGCCGTAGAACTCCTGGCCGGCCAGGTCCTCCAGCCGCCGCCCGTTGAGCGCGGCCTGTAGCCTGCGCGCCGCCTCGATCACCGCCCGCCCGCCGAGCACCGTTGAGCGGGACGCCGTGCACTGCCCGGTATCCAGCTCACGCACGGTGTCCACGACGACGCGCACGCGGTGGGCGGGTAGCCCGAGCTCTTCGCAGGCAATCTGCTGTAGCGCCGTGTGCACCCCCTGCCCCATCTCCGTCCAGGAGTGGAAGAGGGTGACGGTCCCGTCCGACTCCACGCGCAAGATCGCCTTCCCGTACTCCGTGAGGCCGTTGCCCACCCCGGTGTTCTTCAGACCGCAGGCGATCCCGGCATGACGCGCCGAGCGATAGGCGTCGCGCACGGCCAGCAAGGTCTTCTTCAAGCCCACGCCCGGTCCGAGCTTCTGCCCGGTGGCGAAGACGTCGCCGGTCTCCAGGGCGTTCCGCCAGCGGATCTCCCAGCCGTCGATGCCCACCTTCTCGGCCAGGATGCCCAGCATCCCTTCCATGGCGAAGTTGACCTGGTTGACGCCGAACCCGCGCATGGCGCCGGCCGGGGGGTTGTTGGTGTAGACCGCCATCGACTCCACGTCGACGTTGGGCACCTTGTAGGGCCCGCAGGCGTGCCCCGCCGCGCGCTCCAGCACTTTGTCGCCGACGCTGGCATACGCTCCGGTGTCCCCCACGATGCGCGCCCGTACCGCGACCAGGTGGCCCGCGGCGTCGCAGCCCACCGTGTAGGTCATCGTCAGGGGGTGGCGCTTTGTATGGAAGCGGATGGACTCCCGGCGCGACAGGGTCAGCAGCACCGGCCGGCCGGTCATTCGGGTAAGCAGCGCGGCATGGGCCTGGACGTTCAGGTCCTCCTTCGCCCCGAAGGCCCCGCCGTTGCTGACCTGGGTCACGCGCACCTTTTCTTCGGGCAGCGCGAGGAAGGACGCGACCTGCCGCCGGTCGTCCCAGGGGCCCTGCCCCTGCGAGTGGACGTGCACCCCACCATCTTCCGTGGGGACCGCCAGGGCCGCTTCCGGCTCCAGGAAGGCGTGCTCGACAAATTGCGTCTGGAACGTCTCCGTGGCCACATGCGCCGCCCCCGCCAGCGCCGCGTCCACATCTCCCCGCTTGACCTTCGAGACCGAGAGGATGTTGCCGCCCTCGTGGATCTCCGGGGCGCCGGGCGCCAGCGCGGTGAAGGGATCGGTCACCGGCTCCAGCACCACGTACTCGACCTCAATCAGGGCGGCCGCCTCCCGCGCGGCGGCCCGGCTCGTGGCCGCGACAGCCGCGAGGACGTCGCCGACGTAATTCGTCGTTTCGCCCTCGGCGACGAACTGCCGCCAGTCTTTCGTGATCAGCCCCTGCCTGCGCTCGCCGGGGACGTCCTGCCAGGTGGCTACGGCGACGACCTCGGGGTGCGCCCGGGCCCTCGAGGCATCGATGCGCCGGACTTTCGCGCGCGGATGATCGGACCAGCGGATGGCCCCGTAGAGCATCCCCGGCTCGCGCAGATCGTTGACGTAGGGCTTCATGCCCAGGGCCAGCTCCCGGCCCTGATACCGCCCGGTCCGCGACCCCACCCGCCCGCTCCAGTCGGGTGCGGGGACGGGCTCGCCGCGCCCCGCGGCGGCGGCGTACTGGACGGCCTCGATGATCTTGATGTAGCCGGTGCAGCGGCAGAGGTTGCCGGCCAGAGAGCGGATGATCTCCTCGCGCGACGGTGCGGGATTGCGCTCCAGCAGAGCCTCCGCCTTCATCACGATGCCCGGCGAGCAGAAACCGCACTGGGAGGCGCCGGCGGCCACGAAGCTGTCCGCCCACTGGGTGCGCCGTTCTGCGGGCAGGCCCTCGAGCGTGGTGACGCTCTTGCCGGCAACCCGCGCGGCCGGTTGGGCGCAAGAGACCGCGGCCTTCCCGTCCACCAGCACGGTGCAGGCGCCGCAGGAGCCCTCCGGGGCGCACCCATCCTTCATGGACGTCAGGCCGCACCGCTCCCGGAGCAGGTCCAGGAGGCTCTCCCCGTCCCGCATCTCCACGGAGACCGGCCGGCCGTTAAGCGTGAACTCCATGCTCCTGCCGCCCCCTGTCCATCAGCGGGTCAGTTCTTCTCGCGACTCTACTCCGCCCCCTTCAGCATAGCATCGGAGGACCGGCGGGCCGGACCCGTCTGGACCGCTTCCGGCCTGATCCTGCGGCCGAACGGACTCAGGTCATCGTGAGGGCCATCACGGCCTTCTGCACGTGCAGGCGATTCTCGGCCTCGTCGTAGACCACGGACTGGGGTCCGTCGATGACGGCATCGCTGACTTCGATGTTGCGGTCGGCCGGCAGGGGATGCATGTAGATCGCGTCCTCCCGTGCCAGCGCCATCCGGCGCTCGTCCGTGATCCAATCCTTGTAGCGGGCCGCCAGTTCTGCGCCTTCGGCGTCGGTTTTCACGGTGAGCAGCGGCCCCCAGCTCTTGGCGTAGACCACGTCGGTCCCCCGCATGCCGGCGTCGAAGTCGTCCATGATCTCGAAGCCCGCCCGGGCGCGGCGCGCGTTCTCCTTCGCCTGCTCCACGATCTCCGGCATCAATTGAAAGCCCGGCGGGTGCACCAGGCGCACGTTCACCCCGAAGCGCGGCATCAACAGAATCAGGCTCTGGGGCACGCTGATCGGCTTCTGGTAGCTGGCGGCGTAGGCCCAGCTCACCGTGATCGTCTTGCCGCGGGGGTGGCCCTTCTTCTCGATGATCGTCATGATGTCCGCCAGGATCTGGAAGGGGTGGTAGATGTCGCACTGCATGTTCAGCACCGGCACGCGGCTGGCCGCCGCGACCTCGCGGATGTAGCGGTTGCCCAGGCCCCAGTCCACGTTGCGGATGGCGATGCCGTCGTCGTACCGGCCCAGGATCTCGCCGATCTCCTTGGCCGTGTCCCCGTGGGCGATCTGCGTCGTGCGGCTCTCGATGAACTGGGCGTGCCCGCCCAGCTGCGCCATCCCCGCCTCGAAGGAGGCCCGCGTCCGCGTGCTGGAGTAGAAGAAGAGCATCGCCAGGACCTTGTCCCGCAGGATCGCGTGGGGTTGCCCCAGGGCGCGCTGGCGCTTCAATTCGAAGGCCACCTCCAGCGCGGTGTCGATCTCCTCCTTCGTCCACTCCTGCAGGGTGATCAGGTCGCGTCCGCGTAGATGGGTCTGCATCGCCGGCCCCTCTCTACTCCACCGCGCCCAGGACGAGGGCCAGCAGGGCCATGCGCAGGACCACGCCGTTGAAGGCCTCGATCCAGTACCGGGCGTGGCGTGTGGCGTCCACGTCTTCCGGCAGTTCGTCCATCCGCGGCAGGGAGTGCAGGATGATGGCGTCCCGCTTGGCCTTCCGGCGCAGCATCTCTCGGGTGACCTTGTAGGCGGCCGGGGTCGTGCCGCGCTCGCCGGCGGCCTCCTCCCGCGACTTGGTGTAGTCCGCCTGCACCACCGGCTCCATGTAGATCACGTCCGCCTCGGCGATGACGTCCTCGACGGACGGGACCTCCGTATAAAGGACGTTGCGCTCGTCCAGTTCGGCCTTGAACTGCGGCAGCAGCGACATCTCGGGAGGCGACACGACGAAGGCCGGCATGTCGAACTGCGACATCGCGTAGAGCAGCGAGTGCATCGTGCGCATGCGCATGTCCCCGACGCAGAGGACCTTCAGGCCGTCCAGGGTGCCGCGTTCGCTCCAGATCGTGTACAGGTCGGTCAGCACCTGCGTCGGGTGCTCGCCCCACCCGTCGCCGCAGTTGATCACCGGCACCGACGCCCAGCGCGCCGCCTCCGCCGGGGCGCCCTGCTGAAAGTGGCGGATGGCGATGACGTCGCCGTAATATTCCAGCATGTGGAACGTGTCTTTGATCGACTCCTGGTAGAAGTCGCCCGCCCGAGTCATCTTCGCGTCGGAGAAGCCGACGACGCGCCCGCCCAGACGGTGCATCGCCGCCTCGGTGGCCAGCCGCGTGCGCGTGCTCGGCTGATAGAAGGCGGTGACCAGCGTCTTCTCCTTCAGCAGGTCGCCGTTGCGCCGGTCCCGCGCATACGGCTTCAGGTCCTCGCACACCTGGAAGACCCGGAAGTACTCCATCCGCTCGAAGTCCTTGAGCGAGAGAATGTCCCGACCGAGAAAGCTCCTCATCCCCGTTGCCTCCTTGTGTCCGTACCGTTCAACGCTGCACTCCCGTAAAGAGGACGGCCACGCGCTCTTCCGCGCCGACCTCCTGTTTACGCTTCAACTCAAGTAGTCCGGCCAGACCCGCCGATCCGGTCGGATCGACGTTGATCCCGGTGGCCGACCGCGCCAGGCCGTTGGCCTCGAGCAGCGTCTCCTCCGAGACGGCCACCGGGTATCCGCCGGTCATGATCATGCCGCGCACCACCGCCGCCCAGTCATAGGTCTCGTCGTCGATGATCCCGCCGGCGACGCTGCGGGGCTCTTGCTCCCACGGCCACATGAACTCCGAGCGGTGGGTGACGGCGTCGCGCAGTTCCTCCTCCACCAGGGGCGACGCGGCGGAGGCCAGGATCAGATCGGCCCGCTCCCGGGCCCCATCCGGCGGAGCAGGACGCCGCCCGTGTTCCCGGACGATGCGATCGACGATGCGGTCGGCCACGCCGTCATAGGCGCGCGCCAGGGGCTGCACGGCGCGGGTTTGCACCGCGTGGATCCGGGGCAGGCGCGCCAGGACGCCCAGACGTACCGCATCCTGAAAGGCCTGGATGACCGCACTGGCGAGCGCCCCTCCGCCGACCTGCACGAAGACGCGATCGAGCAGGTGACGCTCCTCCGCCAGGACCGAGACCATCTCGTAGCCGAGGGTCTTGCCGCCCTCGATGGTCAACCCGTTGTCGCTCCCCTGGCAGGTGAAAGGGAGCGCGCCCTGCCGCACGGCCTGCCGCAGCCGGCGGTACGTGGGGTCGCCGGGAAGACCCTCCTCCCGCGGGCAGATGGTCAGCTCCGCTTCCAGCCGCCGCAGCCGCGCGACGACCTTCGGGTCGGCCACGGTGGGGATGAACACCTGCAGCCGCCGGTCCGCCGCCCGCGCCACCGCCGCCGCCGCCAGCGCCGCGTTGCCGCAGCTGGCAATCGCCAGGTCGGGCGGGCCCCCGGCCACCGGGACCAGGCCGATCCGCTCCACGACCTCCAGATGGAGCAGCAGCCCCATGAGGTGCCGCGCCTTGTGGGACCCGGAGACGTTCCCCGTTTCGTCCTTCACCCACAGGCCTCCGCCGGGCGCAAACCCCGCGCTCAGCGCCTCGCTCCGGCCGTAAGGAGTCTCCGTGAACCCGTGGCCATCCACGGCGGCGATCGCCCGATCCAGCCGCTCCACCAGCCCGACGTACTCCGCATCGCTCATGCCGTGAGCCGCAGCCAGATGGTAGGAGTGAAATAGCGTCCGGTAGCGGACGAACGGATTGGGCTCCCGGCCCCCCGGCCACCGCAGGTGCGCCGCATCGAGCACCACGGTCATCACGTGATCCATGTCGTTGCCGCGGCCGGCGTTGGGACAGCGGAACGGAAACGGATCGTCCGCCGGGGCCGGGAAGCCGCACCCCGCGCAGATGACGCTGGACGGGAGGGGGTTCACAGCGTCTCCAGGGCCCTGGTCCGCTCGTTGAAGTCGGCGATCATCTCGTCCCAGATGGGCAGGATCTGCCGCATCTCCGTCCAGAAGCGCGGCTGCCGCCGGGCCTCAAACTCCGGCAGCGAAACCCCTTGCTGCTCCACCCAGGTGAAGTAGCCCAGGTTGAAGATGCGTTCTCGGTCCCGGAAGGACACCTCGAGCAGGTGATTCGTCGTGGTGCCGCGCAAATGTCCGGCGAATGTCTCGCCGGCCGCCACGACGTCGAAGCCGCGGGGGAAGTACTTGCGCAGCGACTTCTCCCGCTCGCTGCCGTACATTGCCGCGCCGTCGGTGGCCACCGTCAGAATCACATCTTCGGGACCGAGCCGGAAATACTTCGCGACCTTGATGGACGCCAGTACGTTGCAGATGCTGGAGAGCCCCAGCGCCGGCAGCAGGTTCACCACGTCAACCGGTACGCCCTCGTGGCTGACCAGGTAGTCGCGTCCGGACTCGGTGTTGAATAGTACGTCGAGTTGATCCGTGCTCCGGTCGGAGATGGCCGTGACGACGTCGGTGTTCATGACGTTGTGGATCAAGGGGATGTGCTTGTCGCCGATGCCCTGGATGTTGTGCTCGCCGAAACCGTTGTACAGCATCGTCGGGCACTCCAGGGCTTCCACCGCGACGATCAACGCATCGTACTGTTCCTTCAGGTAGTCTCCCGCCCCCAGCGTCCCCGCCGACCCCGACGCGGAGACGAAGGCGCGCAGCCGCAGGGTGGGCTCGCGGGACTGGAACGACTCAAAGAGGCGCCCCAGCGCACGCCCCGTCACCAGGTAGTGAATCAGGTGATTCCCGAATTCGGAGAACTGGTTGAAGATGATGTTCTGCGGATCGCGCCCGAGTTCGTTGCACTTGTCGTAGATCTCCTTGACGTTGCTCTCCGTCCCGGGCGTGCGGATGATGTCCTCCGGATCGGCCACCCAGCGCTCCAGCCAGGCGAAACGCTCCCGGCTCATCCCCTCGGGCAGCACGGCGATGCCGCGGCAGCCCATGATCCGGGAGATGGCTACCCCGCCGCGGGCGTAGTTGCCGGTGGAGGGCCAGACCGCCCGGTGCGCGGTCGGGTCGAACTGCCCGGTGATGATCCGCGGGGCCAGACACCCGTACGCCGCCAGCACCTTGTGCGCCCGGATCATCGGGAAGCGATCACCCAGCGCGATGACGATGCGGGCGTCTACACCGGTGAGCGCCTTCGGCAGGACGATGTGCTCGGGCAGCGGGACCGTCTCTCTCCGCCGGGTGCCGTTGCACCAGTGGACCCGGAAGAGGTTGAGCGCGTGCGGCGCGTCCGGCTCGACGCCGGCCAGCGCCGTGCGGACCTGCACCGGAATCTTCGGGGGATCCGCCAGTTCGGCGAAGGTGGGCAGCACGATCTTCGCCTGGCGGAACCGCTCCACGGCATGCGTGTAGACCTTCTGATCGACGACGTCTCGTTCCCCCCCCAGCCTGCGCATCCGTCCTCTCCTTACGGCGCCAGTTCCACCGCAAATCGGTCCCGGTGCAGGAATTGCCCGGTCCCCGGTTGGCCGAGGAACCGGTCCCCGTCCACGATCTGCCGGCCGCGTAGCCACACACCCGCGGGGGCGCCCCGGACCGTCATCCCTTCGAACAGGTTGTAGTCCACCCGCATGTGGTGCGTCCGCGCGCTCAGCGTGCGCTCGCGCTTTGGATCCCACAACACGATGTCCGCGTCGGCGCCCACCGCGAGCGCGCCCTTCCGTGGGTACAGCCCGAAGAGCCGGGCGGGGTTGGTCGCCGTCAACTCGACGAAGCGGTTGAGGGAGATGCGCCCTGCCACCACCCCGGCGTCGTGCAGCACCGACAGGCGGTCCTCGATAACCGGCACGCCGTTGGGGATCTTCGTGAAGTCATCGCGGCCCCGGACCTTCTCGGTGGCGAAGTTGAACGGGCAGTGATCCGTGGAGACGACGGAGAGCGTCCCGTCGCGCACGCCCTCCCACAGCGCCTCCTGGTCCCGCGTGGTACGAAACGGCGGCGAACAGACAAACTTCGCCCCCTCAAACCCCGGCCGGTCCAGGTCATCCGCGGTGAAGAAGAAGTACTGGGGGCAGGTCTCCGCCCAGACGTGCTGCCCCCGCGCCCTCGCCCCGCGCACCTGCTGCAGCGCCAGATCGCAGGTCAGATGCACGATGTAGACTGGCGCGGCGGCGACCGCCGCCAGGGCGATCGCCCGGCCGGTCGCCTCGCCTTCCAGTTCTGCCGGCCGGGTCAGCGGGTGGAACTTGGGCCCCAGGTTCCCGGCGGCCACAGCCTCGCGCGTCAGGATCTCGATGACGTCGCCGTTCTCGCAGTGCACCATCGTGAGGAGGCCGTGGCGCGCGGCTTCCCGCAGCACGGCGAAGAGCGTGGCGTCGTCCACCTGCAGCCGCCCCTTGTAGGCCATCAGGACTTTGACCGAGGGCACACCCCACTCCGGCAGCCGCGCGATCTCCCGCAGCACGGCCGGCGTCGGGTCGGCGATCGTCATGTGAAACCCGTAGTCGATACAGGCCTTGCCCCTGGCGCGCTCGTGCCAGAGGTCCAGCGCCTCTCGCAGCGCCGCCCCCTTGGGCTGAATGGCGAAGTCGATATGCGACGTGGTCCCGCCGAAAGCCGCGGCCACGTGACCGCTGTGGAAATCATCGGCGGAGGCGATGCCATTAAGCGGCATGTCCAGGTGCGTGTGCACGTCGATGCCGCCGGGCAGGAGGTACGTCCCGCCGCCGTCCACGACCGTCGCGCCGTCCGCCGGCAGGTCCGGGGCGATCGCGGCGATCCGCTCCCCGTCGACGAGCAGGTCCGCAGGGAACGTCTTGTCGGGCGTGACGACCGTGCCGTGTTTGAACAGCGTGCGCATGAAGCACCTGTGACGAGGCGGCCGCAGGCCGCTCCGCCTCGCCGTGGCTTCCTTTAATAGAGAAGCCCGGCTCTGTTTCAGATTACGGCCCCCCGGTGGGGGCAGGGCATCAGTTCTACGCCCGATGTTGGGCGCCTGCAGACGCCGCGCTGCGCGAGAGCGGATGGGCGGCGAGAAAGAGAATTCTAGCGGGAAACGATCTCGTAGACGGCGCCGCGGTGGTCGACGACGTAGAGTTCACCTGCCTGGTCTTCTCCGAAGGAACTGACCCGCAGGTCGGTCGCCAGCAGTGTCTCCATCACCCAGCGACCGCCGCTTTCACGCAGAGACCACAGTGTACCGCCGCAGTAATCGCCGAAGATGTAGCGCCCGACCAGGGCGCGGATGCGTGTGCCGCGGGAGACGGAGCCACCGGTGACAGAACAGCCTCCTTCGCGTCCGTACTCGGCGATGGGCAGGACTAGGCCTGTCCGGTTGCAGGCGGAGGGCGGGTTGAAGCAGTGCGCGCCCTCCATAGTCCGCCAGCCGTAGTTTCCACCCTTCGCTATCAGGTCGATCTCCTCCCACCGGTGCTGACCCACGTCGGCGAGGAAGAGCCGGCCGCCAGCCCGGTCGAAGGCGAAGCGCCAGGGATTGCGCAGACCGTAGGCCCAGACCTCGGGGCGCGCGCCGGACCGATCCACGAAGGGGTTGTCCGGCGGCACGCGGTACGGCGAGCCGCCGCCCACGTCGATACGAAGTAGTTTGCCCAGCAGCGTATCCAGGCGCTGGCCGTTGTTCAGCGGATCGCCCCCGGAGCCGCCGTCCCCCATCCCGATGTAAAGCATCCCGTCCGGGCCGAAGAGATTCAGTCCGCCGTTGTGGTTGCGGAAAGGCTGGGGGATCTCCAGGAGGACGCGCTCTGCAGTATCGGCGACGTTGGGATCATCGGCCGACACCCGGTACTCCGCGATCACCGTGCGTAGGGTCGTGCTGTTCGCCGTGTAGTTGACGAAGAACCGTCCGTTGCGCGCGTACTGCGGGTGGAAGGCGACGCTGAGCAGGCCCATCTCCCCACCCGAGATCACCCGGCTGCGGATGTCCAGGAACGGCTGCGGCAGCAGCCGCCCGTCGCGGACGATGCGGATCACGCCCTCCTGCTCCACGACGAACAGCCGACCGGAGCCGTCGCCGGCGTGGGTGAGGTGAACTGGCGAGTCCAGACCCGTGACGATCGGCTGGAGCCGGATCGAGGGCGGCGCCAGAGACGCAGCGGCATCATGATCGGCCAGGCGGAAGGCCGCAGGCGAGAGGGATAGTGTCAAGAGGATGAGGAAAGCTCGGCTTCGCGTCATCGCGCTCCCCCGGTCTCCGAGTCACGCATTCGAAGAGGACGAACTGGCTCATCTTAACAAGTCCGCCCGCGGGCGAGAAGCCGTGTTCGATTTGGTGCAGAAGATGACTCGGGCTCGCCGGTTTTCGCAGCGATGATCGCTGACGGAGCGGCGAGCCCGTTTCCTTTCGCTGACCGCAGTTCTATTCTCTGAGGGCCGTGCCCTAACCCGCTATCCTCCCCCGTCGAACCTCGGGTCATTCCCTGCGGAGTAAGTGCCCCGACAGAAAATCGGGCCCCGCCAGGGGGAGGGTGTGGGCGGAAGATTCATTTCTGTCCGCTCAAAATAGCCGACGAAGTCAAGGATACCATCGGGGTTTCCGTCGGGACCGGAGATGTCTTTGATTTGGTAGGAGATGACCTGTGCGTCACCGGGACCACCGGTGAACCCGCACCGCACCGATAGCGGATCAATGCTCGTGGCCGGGACGGCCGCGCTCCCGACGATGGAAATGGGAACGGTTCCCTGGCTCTTCTGGTTGATGACGGTCCCCGCCTCGCCCGGCGAGACGTCAACAATCACGACGGTGGGGATCGAGCAGTCGACGAAGGCCGCGTCGCGGTGGAACTTGCCGGGATGCGCATCGTACGCAGCAATCGTCCCCCCCGAGGCGGGGGTGAGCTTGCCTAGTCCCTTGTTGGGCTGGTTGTTTCCGGCGCGGGTCACGAGTGCTGCGTTGGCAAACGACCCGGGCGGCGTCTTGAAGGGACTGGGAAGGTACTTGAAGATCGTGCCGACCGTGCTCACAGGCGTAGACACGTAGTAGTTGCCGCCTTGCGCGGCGCCTGTGGTCCCCGGCTCATAGGTACAGGTCCCGGGGAAGAAGTCGAGGCCGTTTGCGTCCGGCCAGGTGTCATCCACCGTCACGACTCCCCCGGCATTGTTCACGCAGAACACTCTTCCCGGGCCTTCCGTCGGGGAGGCGACGCAGAGGTAGCCAGACGCCGGGGTAAACCCGGTTGGCGCCTGACTCGGGCCCTGGATGTTGTCGATCCCTTGGGTCAGCAGGTCGATGATAAGGACTGCCCCTGGCGTCGCCGCGTCGTTCACCTTCCAGATCTTGCCGTTGGTGCAGGTGATGAACATCAAGCCATGATTCCCGAAGGGGCCCTGATGGGTGATCGTATTGGTCTCGACCGTCTGGAAGACCAGGTCGGCATAATGGCCGGTAGATGAAGCGCACGGGACGCTCGACAGAAACTCGGTGACATTTCCAGCGAGGTCGATTTGATAAATCGTCGTTCCCGTGGAGGTCGTCTGCGTAATGTATGCGTATCCCGACCTAAACCCGGCGAAGTTCTGCCGTGGGACGCCGGACCCAAGGTACCCGTCCGTGGACGGGGGGATCGCGATTGACGGATTCAAGCAGCCGACGACGCCGTCCGTGCCATCGGGGGTATCCGCGAAGTTGGTGGACGACCCGTTGGCCCCGACCGACAGCACTTTCACCTCATTGCCATTGCATCTGACGATCAGAAAGCGGCTGGGGGTTACGGCAAGTCCGGTCGCATTTGCCGCAAAGGTCGCCTCGTGGAAGGCGTACGTGCGGCCGATGCCCGGCCCGAGGAGCATGGAGACAACCACCAGAGACAGGACGACGAGGACACGCAGCCTCCTCGTCCGGAGCACGAAATTCATCGCACTCTCCCCCTTTTCGCACCCAGACTGAGAGCCCCGCCCGCAGGCTTTGCAGCAATATGCACTTTTCCAATCGCACCAGCGGTCGTGCCGCGGTGACGGGTCAAGCAGATCGAGGGGCAAGCTAAGCAGGCGGAAGGAGGAATAACCTGGGAAGACGTGTCTGGGATTGAACCCTCGGGAATATGATGCCTCGCCCCTCCCTAACAGTCCGCCGTATTCGCCTGCGAGCGGGGGCGAACCTTCCTTCTTTCGGCAGATTTTGCAGGCTTTCGGAAGTTTTTCCCGGTCTCGGCCGCTGCCGCCACCCAGACCTGCCGGTTAAGGCAGGTACGGACCATTCAGAAGCGGATTAGGGGGGTTTAGGAAGGCTTCTGCACCGGCCCGGCAGGCGCCGCGAACCGCAGCGCGTCCTCTACGGCCTCGTCCAGTGCTATAGCCCGCCCGCGCTCCCAGGCCTCGGAGAATATGGGCTCCGGCAGGGCCCCACGCACCGCGCTGACGACGCGCTCGTACTCGGCGCGTTCCGACGGTGGGATGGGGGTGGCCATGGCGTCGCGCAGCCCCTCCGCAACCCCCAGCAGGCGGGCGGCACGCTCCAGATTCCCCTGCGTCGCGGCGACCGCGCCCAGGCCCTCAAGGCACTCGGCAATGCCGAGCCTGTCCCCTATCTCCCTGTAGAGGCTCAGCCCCTCCGCGAAAAGATGCCCGGCACGCTCCGGGTCCCCGTTGTGGTGTGCCATGATCCCCAGGATCACCAGGGCCGTGGCGATGTTCCGCTTGTCACCCAATTCGTGGAATAGAGCGCGGCTGTCTTCCAGCAGCGTGGTGGCGCGCTGGAAGTCTCCTCGCCTGTAGGTCGCAAAGGCCAGGTTGCCAAGGGCCACCGCGATCTCCCGCTTGTTCCCCAGTTCTCGGGAAAGTACCAGGCTCTCCTCAAGCAGGGACGTCGCGCGCTCGAAGTCCCCATGGTCCATCGCCAGGCTGCCGAGGGTGCCAAGGATTTCGGCAATCTGGTTCCGATCGCCAAGCTCTTTGGCGAGCGCTAGGCTCTCCTCATAGAGCATTCTCGCCCGCTCGAAGTTCCCTTCTATGCCGGCCACCACGCCGAGATGGGTCAGGCAATACGCGAGCCCCCATTTGTCGCCAACGGCTCGCCAAAGCGCCAGGCTCTCCTCCAGCAGCGCCTTTGCGCGCGGGTTGTCTCCCTGGCGGCGCGCCATCAGGCCCAGCCCCCTAAGCAACTCCGCAAGGGTCCATTTGTCGCCTGTCTCGCGGGCCAGCGCCAGCCCCTCCTCCAACAGCGCCGCCGCCTGGGGAAAGTCGCCGCGATTGCGGGCGATGCCGCCCAGGACGGCAAGAGACAGGGCCGCGCCCGATCGGTCTCCCAGTTCCCGATAGAGGGGCAGACTCTGATTGCACAGGAGCTCGGCCCGCGGAAAGTCGGCCTGCAGGAAAGCCAGCAGACCGGCTCCGTAGATGGCCTTGGCGCTCACCGTGGCGGGTGCGGTGCTCGCCGCGGATTCTGCCGCGCTGAACCGCTCGCGACCCTCGCTGAAATGGCCGCGGCGCGCCCAGAAGATCGATAGTGCTCCCGCCAGTTGCAGGCCGGTCCCTGTGTCTCCGCCGGTCCGGCTCCATTCGAGGGCCGTGCGCAGGTCGTCGTGATCGAGTTCCAGCCGGTCTAGCCAGGTGATCTGCTCCGGCCCGCGGAGGTGAGGCTCGGCCTGTTCGGCCAGCGCCAGGTGCCACTGGAGGTGTCGGCCGCGGAGCTCCACCTGTTCTCCGGCGACGGCCAGTTTCTCCCGGCCGTACTCCCGGATCGTCTCCAGCATGCGGTAGCGGACGTCACCGTCGAGCTCCTCGGTGAGGAGCAGCGACTTGTCAACCAGCCGGGCGAGCGAATCCAGAACATCCAGCGTGCCGATCTCGCCGCCGGGGCACACCGACTCGGCCGCGTCCAGCGAGAATCCCCCGGCGAAGACGGAGAGGCGGCGGAACAGCGTCCGCTCCGGCACGGAGAGAAGCTCGTGGCTCCAGTCGATCGTCGCCCGCAACGTCTGGTGGTCACGGAGAGAAGCTCGTGGCTCCAGTCGATCGTCGCCCGCAACGTCTGGTGGTGTGGCAGGCCGACCCGGACGCCGGCGGTGAGCAGCCGGAAGCGGTCGTCCAGGCGTGCAGCGATCTGTTCGACCGACAGCACTTTCACGCGGGCGGCGGCGAGCTCGATCGCCAGGGGAATCCCGTCTAACCGGTGGACGACGCGGGCCACGACGGGCGCGATCCGATCGGTCACCATGAACTGGGGGTTGCCGAGGATGGCGCGTTCGATGAACAGCTGCGCCGCCTCGAATTGCCCCAACTGGTCTGCCGTGAGCACTCTCGTGGGATCGGGCCGCGACATGGGCGGTACGCGATAGAGGGCTTCCCCAGCCACGCCCAGCAGTTCGCGGCTCGTCGCCAGGATCCGCAGCTGGGGACAGCCACGCAGCAGTGCATGCGCCAGGCGTGCGGACGCCTCGACCAGGTGCTCGCAGTTGTCAAGGATGAGGAGGAGTTCGCGCGGCTTCAGGTACTCGACGAGGATGTCGAGCAGCGGGCGGTTCGGCGCCTCGCGGACGTTGAACACCGCGGCCGCCGTCTGGACGACCACCTCCGGATCGGAGACCGGGGCCAGCTCTACGAGCCACACGCCTTTGGGGTACTGTTCCAGTAGCCCGCCGCCGAGCTGCAGCGCCAGCCGGGTCTTCCCCGTGCCGCCTGGACCCAGAAGCGTGACCATCCGGGCCGCTCCCAGTCGGGCTTTGATCTCGGCCATTTCCCTTTCGCGCCCGACGAAGCTCGTCTGCTGCAAGGACGGCAGGTTGGTGACGAGGATCTCCAGGGACTTGAGCGGCGGGAAGTCGGCGGGCAGCCCGGGGATCAGCAGCTGGAAGATGTGTTCCGGCCGATGGATGTCTTTCAAACGGTGCTCGCCCAGATCGCGGACCTCGACGCCTTCCGGGATGTTGCCCTGGGTCATCGCGTGGCTGCGCTCGGAGAGCAGCACCTGCTGGCCGTAGCCCGTGGCGGCGATGCGGGCGGCGCGATGGACATCGAGCCCGACATAATGGTCGCCGGCCAGCGTCGGCTCCCCGGTGTGGATCCCCATGCGCACGCGCACCTGCACGCCGTCCGGCCAGGGGTGCGACGCCAGCGTGCGCTGCGCCGCCACCGCGGCGCCCACGGCGTTCCAGGCGCGGGGAAAGGCGACGAAGAAGGCGTCGCCCTGCGTATCCACCTCCGCGCCCTCCTCCTGGGCGAAGGCCTCACGCAAGAGGCGCTGGTGCTCGAGCAGCACCTCGCCGTAGCGCTGGTCCCCCAGCCGGTGCAGCAATTCGGTGGAGCCTTGGATGTCCGTGAAAAGGAAGCTGACCGTTCCGGTCGGCAGGTGTTTGGCCATGCGTGCTCCGGGACGCCGGGCGCGTCCGTGCCAGCGTGCTTCGCGGGTAAGACGTCCGGATTCCTGCAGTGGGAGAGCGCGCGCGCCCGTCGAAACGGGCCTCCTGAGCCGATCACTGCCGGGCATCATCGGCATCCCCCGGGAGGAAGGCAATGTAGAGGAATCGAAATCCTCGAGCGGCCCCTCATTGCCCATGCGGACGGCAGCCACACGCGGCGTCGAGTCCACGGCAAGGGCCCTCCTCTCTCCGGAGGCCCTGGGTGCGGCTGCACAAGAATCCTTCCCGCTAACCGTTGGGGGTTCAACCAGTCAACTGAAAGGTGCTCTGCTCTGCCGGCCGCGCGCTCGGATCAGTGGCCGCGTCCGGCTCGGTCTGGAGCTGTAGGAGCCCTGGGGCACGAATGGCACGCACCATCTCGACGGTCTTAGGCGAAGTCTCGGTCGATGACCTCGGGATCGTCGACTATCACGAGCACCTCCACGTCGTTCCCCCCGCCTGGCTGCACCGACTCGACCCGGACTTCGCCCTGAGCGATGAAGAGAAATCGGTGGAGGAACTCGCGCGCTGGGCCGGCGCCGGCGGGCGGACGCTCATCGAGATGACGGCGCCCGACTTCGGCCGGGACATCGCGGCCGTACGGCGCATTGCCGAGCGGGTGCCGCAGGTTCACATCCTGGTGACGACAGGGTTCAACCGACCCTGGTATATGGGGCGGTGGGTCTACGAACTGGACGAGGCCGAGGCTATTCGCCGGGCCGTGCGGGAGATCACGATAGGCATCGGCGGGACCGGCATCCGGGCCGCCGTGATCAAGGCGGGCACCGAGTACAACATGCTCGATGAGCCCGGCCGCAGACTCCTGCGCATCGCGGCCGCCGCCCACCGCGACACGGGCGCCCCGATCATCACGCACACCACGGCCGGCACCATGGGCCCGGAGCAGGTGGCGTACCTCAGTGAGCAGGGCGTGGCCCCGCATCGGGTCTGCCTCAGCCACATGGACCGCAACCTGGACTTTGAGGTACACGCCGCACTCGCCCGCGCAGGGGTCTTCCTTGGGTACGATTGTGCGGGCAAGAGCAAGTACGGCCCCGACAGCGCGCGCGTCGCCTTTATCCGGCAGATGATGGACGCCGGTTACGGCCGGCGGATCCTGCTGGGCAACGACCTGGGCCGACCCTCCTACTGGGTGAGTTACGGTGGCGGTCCGGGGCTGGATTATGTCCTCACCCGATTTGTCCCGCGGCTTCGAGAGGCCGGTGTCCCAGAGGCCGCCATCCAGGATTTCCTGGTCAACAACCCCCGTCGCTTCCTGGGCGGAGCCGCAGACTGATGGCATCACACCTGATGGAGTCAGGATGACGGACCGGGCGATCCTGCTGGGCATCGACCTCGGAACATCGGCCGTGAAGACCCTGGCTGTTACGCCGCAGGGTCAGGTCCTGGGGCGGGGCAGCGGGACCTACGAGATCGACTGGGTCAGAGAAGGGTGGGCCGAGCAGGATCCGGAGGTTTGGTGGGCGGCCACGGCCAGCGTGGTGCGCCAGGCCGTCGACGAGGCCAACAAGCATCTCGGAGGCTCGAAGAAGGTCGAGATCTTGGCGGTCTCCCTGTCGGGCCAGGTCAACGGGGTTGTGGTCCTGGATGAGGCCGGCCGGGTCTTGCGGCCCGCCATCATCTGGCTGGATCAGCGGTCGGCCGTGGAGGCAGAGTACATCAACCGAACAGCCGCCGATCTCCTGCCCCAGACCGTCCTGGGGAAGGCCAGCGCCATCCACGCCTCGGCGAAGTTGCTCTGGCTTCTGCGCCATGAATCGGCACGGCTGCGAGCGGCATGGAAGGTGCTCTTCCCGAAGGATTTTCTGATCTACCGGCTGACCGGTCGGGCGACGACCGAAGTAACAGATGCGGGAGCATCCGGCCTGCTCGACCTGGCCCAACGGCGATGGGCCGTCCCTCTGCTGGAGCGGCTGGAAATCCCTGGAGGGTTGCTACCCGAGGTCGTCGAGTCGCCGACGGTGGTGGGGCGGATGCAGGCTGCTGCGGCCGAGGCGCTGGGCATTCCCCCGGGGACGCCCGTGGTGGCGGGAGCGGGAGACATGGCCGCCATCACTGCAGGCACCGGGGTCATCGCTTCCGGCATCGGTTGCGCGATCATCGGAACGGCCGGCCAGGTCGCGCTCTTCACGGAATCATGCCCACGCACGTGCCCCGACGGCCTGTGGGCGATGACCCACCCCATGCCGGGAGCCTACTTCTGGCACGGGCTCGTCATGACCGCCGGGTATAGCCTGGCCTGGTTGGCCGGGGTGCTGGGCACAGGGCGGCGCGACGGGGCGCGGCAACCAGAAGGCGCGGCGGACGTCGCTCTCCTGGCCGAGCAGGCGAAGGGATCGCCTCCCGGAAGCCGCGGATTGCTCTTCCTCCCATTCCTGGACGGCGCCGCCACGCCCCACGCCGATCCCGCCGCGCGGGCGACGTTCCTGGGAGCCGCCTCGATCCACGGCCGCAGCGACTTCGCCCGGGCCGTCATGGAAGGGGTGGCCTATAACTTCCGCGACGTCTTCGAGGTCCTTGCCGGGCTGGGTGCGCGGGCCGTCGGGATCAGAATCGGCGGCGGCGGCAGCCGGAGCGACCTGTGGCAGCAGATTATGGCCGACGTGCTCGGCCCGGAACTCGACGTGCTCGAGGAGTTAGAGGCCTCCGCCCTCGGCGCGGCTGTTATCGCCAGTGTGGGAGTCGGAGTCTTCCGGAACTTTGCCAGCGCCTGTTCCGCCATGGTCCGCATCCGGCGGAACGTCACGCCCGATCCAGGACGGCGGGGACTCTATAACGACTACTACGCCGTCTACCGCGACGTGTATTCGCGCGTGCGCGACCTTTCGCACGCCCTCGTCAGGCTGGGGCAGCGGGAACCGGGGCTGTCCTGAACGCCGATCGATCCGGCCTCAACTAACCGAGGGAGGTGGGAAGTCATGGCATCCGAGAAGCCCGAGGCCCGCGAGACTGAGCGGGTGCAACGGGCAACGGCAGAGGCGGGGAACAGCAAGGTCACCCGGCGGACGTTCCTCAAAGTCAGCGCCGGCGCCGCCGGGGCGCTGGCGCTAAGCGGCGTGCCCCGCATCGCCTTCGCCCAGCGGCGGAAGTCGGTGCGGATTATCGCCTTTGCGCAGGGTTTCGCCTGGCCCGAACTGTTCGGGTCCAAGGGGACGGAGAAAACCGACGCCCTGCGGGGACTGGAGAAAGAGGTCGGCGCCGACATCGCCATCGAGTGGGGCGACGAGTCCGCGGTCCGCCAGAAGGTCCTGGCCGATCTGATCTCGCGGACCGGTCGCTACGACGTCATCCTGCTGGGCAGCGACGGCGCGGTCCAGACGTACGGCTTCGGCGGCCTGCTCGAACCGCTGGACCGCTGGATGACGCGCATCCCCTCCCCCTACGTCTCGCTGAAGGACGTCTACCCCAAGTACCTGGACGCCAACAGGATCGAGGGCGTCCTCTACGGACTGCCCTACTACTCCTTCGGCCCCGGCGTGATGTACCGGCGGGACATCTTCCGCAAGTACGGTCTCACCCCACCGCGGACCACCGATCAGTTTGAGAGCATCCTGAAGACCCTGAAGGAGAACTTTAAGAAGGAAAAGATCGACATGTTCCCCGTCACCATGCGCGGCGCGCCGGGTGAGGAACCGAGCCTCGACCTGCTGGGGTTCGTCTACGCCTACGCCGGCTACGCCGCCTGGTTCGAGGGCGGTCCGACGACGGCGGAGGCGATCCGGCGCAAAAAGGCCAAGCCCATCTTCACCGGCGACTTCCGCAAGGGCTTCACCGCCTTCGTGGAGACCCTGAAGAACTACGGCTCGCCCGCCGCGTCCACGCACACCTGGGTGGACATGCTGACGCTCTGGGAACAGGGCAAGGCGGCCGTCATGATTCCGTCGGCGATCAACGCCTACCCGGCGCGGCTGGGCAGCAAGATCGAGGCGGTGCGCAAGGAAAGCCGGCTTGCGTCCTCCCCGGTGGGGCCGTCGGGAAAGCGGATCCAGTCCTTCTGGACCTTCTCGCTGGGCCTCAACCGGTTCTCCAAGAAGAAGGAAGAGGCCTGGCACGTCCTGGCCTACCTGACCGGGAAGAAGGCGATGGAGGAGTTCTCCTCACGGACAAAGTTCCCGTGGGTGACGATGAAGTCGGTATTGTACACCAAGCCGCTCATCGACACCTGGGGCCGGGAGGAACTGGCGGTCTGGGAGGATGCGATCGTGCAGTCCGACCCCTACTACTTCCCGTACTTCCCAGAGTTGAACGAGTTCATGGACAAGATCGGCACCGCGGCCTCGCGGGCGATCGCGGGCGCCAAGGTGGCCGATGTCCTGAACGACTTGCAGACCTGGGGCTACGAGCGCATGTACCGCGGCGGCTACTACCGGTAGGAACCGATGGCGGTCGGCGTCCGGCAGCGCTGGGAACGGGCGACCATGCTCGCGCCGGGGCTTTTGGCTCTGGCGGGCGTGACGCTCTTTCCCGGCATCTATCTCCTCTATATGAGCGTCATGGGGTGGACGGCCTTCTCTCCGGTGGTCCGGTTTGCGGGAGTCGACAACTTCCGCACGCTCCTGCGTTCGGCCAGTTTCTGGGAGGCTGCCGGAACCACACTGCTCTTCGTGACGCTGTCCACCGGCCTCAGCCTGCTCCTGGGGCTGGCGCTGGCCCTCGCGTTGAACGAGGACCTGCGGGGGCGGGGGGCGATGCGCACGCTGCTGACGTTACCGTTGATCGTCCCGCCGGTCGTGGCCGGCTTTGGCTGGAAGTTCCTGTTGAGCAGCGACGTGGGGGTCATCGGAGCCTTCCTGCTCCCGTTGGCGGGTATCCGCGTGGCCCCCATGGGCGATCCCCAGCTGGCCATGGCGTCGGTCGTTCTGGCCGACATCTGGAGTAAGACCTCCTTTATGTTCCTGATCACACTGGCCGGCCTGCAGGCGATTCCTCCGTTTCTCTATGAGGCGGCACGCATCGATGGTGCGGGATTCTGGGCCCAACTGCGCTTGATTACCCTCCCACTGTTGAAGGGCGTGCTCATCATCGCCGTCATCCTGCGCGTGCTGGATGCGATCAACACGTTCGACGTCATCTTCGTCATGACGCAGGGCGGCCCGGGGACGGCGACGGCGACCTTTTCCATTCTAGGATGGAAGATCGGCTTCACCTATTTCGACCTCGGCCAGGCTGCGGCGCTGGCGGTGCTGATGATGGTGGGGGCGGTCTTCGCCACGAATGTGTTGATCCGGAGGACCCGGCTTGCGGGCTGAACGTGCGGCGGGAGCCGCGACACCGGCGCTCCAGGAGCGCCCGCGCGCCATGCCAGGAGCGCCGTCCCGCAGGCGGTGGGCCCTCGCCCTGGTGTATGGCTTCCTCCTAACGTACCTGGGGTTCGTGCTCTTTCCTTTGGTCTGGCTCCTTCTTTCCTCGTTCAAGACGCGCGCCGATGCCCTGGCCTTGCCGCCGCAGATCATCTTCACCCCGACGTTCGAGGCCTACGAGAAGCTCTTCACCGCCGGGATCCTCATGCCGTTCGGCAACAGCATGTTCGTCGGATTCACGAACATTGCCACCGCCCTGGTCTTGGGCGTACCCGCAGCATACGCGCTGGCCCGCATGCAGGGCGGCGCCAAGCAGCATTTGTCCTTCTGGGTCCTCTCCACGCGGATGGCTCCGGCCTTTGGCGTGATCGTGCCCATCTATGCGCTGATGCGTACGCTGGGTCTGCTGGACACCCGTTTTTCCGTGACGCTGGCGCACCTCAGCTTCAACCTGCCCTTCGCTATCTGGCTGCTGATGCGCTACTTCGAGGATCTTCCGGTGGAACTTGAGGAGGCGGCGCTGGTGGATGGGGCCTCCCGCTGGGGGGCGCTGCGTCACGCCGTCCTGCCGGTGAGCGCCCCGATGCTGGTGGCGGTAGCCATCCTGGTTTTCGTGGCGTCCTGGAACGAGTTCATTCTGGCGTTCATCCTGACGTCCGCGGAAGCGCGCACGGTCCCGGTATTGGTCGCCTCCCTGGCCGGGACGATGGCCTTCGACTGGCCGCTGATGAGTGCGGTTTCCGCGGGCGCCATGGTGCCGGCGTTCCTGCTGGTCTTTGTCGTGCAGCGGCACATCACGCGGGGGCTGACGCTGGGAGCCATCCAGTGAAGCAACTGCTGGACAAGGTCGCCTACGTCACGGGCGCCGCGGGCGGCATCGGGCGCGCCCTGGCCCTGGCCTTCGCCGCGGAAGGGGCGCGTATCGCGGTCGTCGACCAAAAGGCTGAAGCCGTCAACGCAGTGGCCGAACAGATCAAGGCGGCCGGAGGCGTGGCGCTGCCGCTCGTAGTGGACGTGACAGACGCCACGGGCGTGCCGGATTCCATCGCGCGGGTGCACGCCGCCCTCGGCGCCGTCGACATCCT
>LDXQ01000003.1 GCA_001443485.1 Candidatus Sysuimicrobiota bacterium CSP1-3 | reverse complement strand
CGTCCAGTGCACCGTGCCGGAGACGAGGTACGTGCCCTGGCCCTCTCGCAGCAGCACGCCGGGGGTGGTCAGCGATTGCCGCGATAACTGCAGCGGTCCCTCCGCACTGTCGAACTCCAGCGACTCCAGACGCCCCGGCCCGGAAGCCGTGGTGCCGTCGAAGACCGGCTGCGCCAGCGTGCCGCTGATCCGTCCCTCGGCGTCCACCGTGCCCTGGAC
The DNA here is from genome assembly GCA_001443485.1 of Candidatus Sysuimicrobiota bacterium CSP1-3. Classification (GTDB taxonomy): domain Bacteria; phylum Sysuimicrobiota; class Sysuimicrobiia; order Sysuimicrobiales; family Humicultoraceae; genus Humicultor. The sequence goes on along the minus strand of LDXQ01000003.1, from coordinate 84,275 downwards.
GCGCGGTGTCAGCCCGACCTCCCGCGCCACCGCGCGCAGATCCAGCGCGGTGCCCGCGGCATCGATGTCCAGCCGTCCGCGGCGGGAGACGGTGCCTGAGGCGTGCACGGTCGTCGCCTTCCGGCCGGCAACGAGATAGGGGAACACGATCTCCCCGTTTTCGTACCATCCGCCGGTGCGCAGGTGGTCCACCTGAAAGATCCCGGCGCGCCCCGCGCCCATCGCGGCCGTGGTTTCCGCGCTGAGCGCATCCGCGGTGCGGGCGAGCGCGACGCTCCCATTGAGCCGGCCGCGCACCGGCAGTTGCAGCGGCAGCCCGCCCCGGCGCAGCATCTCCGGGAGCACGTTTTCGCCCTCCGCCGCCAGGAGGATGTCCCCCCGCCCCAGGGTCAGCCGGAGATCGCCGCGCATGCGGGCGCCTTCCGCCGCCGCCCTGAAGTCGTCGAAGATCAGGAGGTCACCCACCAGGGTCAACCCCGACGACTCGACGTTGAGTGGTTGCTGGTTGATCATGCCGCGGGCATGGGAGATGGTCCCGTCCACCGCCAGCGCGGACCAGGGACCGGACACGCGGATGTCCGCGCCCGTCGTCCCCTCCAGCCGGATCCCGGACCCGGGGAAGAGCAGGCGCTGCACCGTGGCCAGATCCAGCTGCGGCGAGGTCACCGCCAGGTCCAGCAGGCGACCGAACTGCAGCGTCATCTCCCCGCGCACGCGCAGCGGAGACCCGTCGACGCTCAGGCGCAGGTCGTCGGTCTGGAGGCGCAGGTTGTCCACGCGGAGCAGCCCCCGCACGTCCCGCAGGTGGGCCCGCTGCGGCAGCAGTGTCGCCGCGCCGCCGGCCAGCCGCACCGTACCCTGGAAGTCCAGCGCCCGGTGGGCGCCCCAGGGGGCGCTCAGCAGGTGCACGTCCGCGTCCGCGGTTCCATCTTCGAAGACCAGCCCCTCCGTGCGCACCAGATACGGTCCCCACTGCTGCAGCGGCGCGCCCGCCGCGGCCAAGTCGACGTCGAGCGTCGCCCGGTCCAGGAGGTACTTCCCCCGAACGGTGATGGGCGTGCGCCGGTCGTCATGCCCGCTGACCAGGTCGAACGCCAGCCGCACCGCGGGAGCCCGGCGGAGGTCCGCCCGTCCGTTTACTTCGACCAAGCGCGCGCGGAAGGGATGGGGCGGCCCGGAGAAATCGGTAACGGTCACGCGCCCATCCACCAGCGTCACCACCGGCGTGAACGCGGCGGGGGCGGCGGAGGGTTCGCCCGGCCGAGCGAAGAGATCGAACACGTTCCAGTGTCCGGCGGACGAGATCTCGAGGCTGATCTCCGGACGGACCAGCGTGATCTCGGCGATGCTGCGCAGCGCGCCGCGCCGCCGGAGCAGGTCGCCCAGTAGGGCGACGGGGCGGAAGCGGACGGCAATCTGATCGGCGGTGACGATCGTCCCTTCAGCCAGCCGCTCCCCGCGGGCGACAGCCACACCCTCCAGGACGAGGCCCTGCAGCGGATCCCCGCGGAGGGCGGCGATGCGCGTCTGGCGGTGGAACTGCCGTCCCGCCGCGGCCTCCAGCGCCAGGCGGACGCGCTGGTGCAGCCGGCCCGAGGCCACGTAGAGGTAGGCCGCGCCCGCGATCAGGAAGAGGACGGCTGTCAGGATGAGCAGTCGGCGGCGCATGCGTCAGAAACCCTTACAGGATGTATGCCCTGCTTCCAGGGAAACGGCCGCCCACAGGCAAAGGTTTCTCCTCAGGCGCGAAGACAAAGGGACGGAGAAGACCGCCCCCGTCCCTATTGTCCATTGTGCGGTGTGCCGCGTTCTCTGTGAGCCGCGCGCTCACCGCACCAGAATGGGGATGCGGAATTCCCCCTGAATCACCCAGTCCGTCTGAATCAGGCGGCCGGCGAAGACGTCGAATTTCGTGAACTCGGCTCCACTGGCGGGCAGCCCGAACGGCACTAGCTGGATGAGCATTTGATCGTTGGTGCCCAGGTTCTCAAAGATCTCCACGGCCTCCTCCAGGTCGTCGCCCGGGAAGGGCGGCTGCTCGGTAAGCAGGTCCCGCACGATGACGTCCTCGGCGCGCCCGCCGGTGAGGTCGATGCCCGCCGAGCCCACGATGAGGACGGCCGGGCCGCGCGGGTAATTGCGCGGCACGGGAATCTCGATCACCCGCGAGACCACCAGGTCCTGCTGGTAGGGGCGGATGCTGATCCGCACGCGGACGAACCCGCCGGGGTCGACCTCCCGCGTCTCCGCCACGACGTTCTGGATCTCGGCGGTCTCCCGCTTGCGGGTGATGGACATGTCCACCTTCAGGTCGAAGGGGTCGATCTCCCCGAAGGGGTTGAAGAAGAGGAACTGCATCGCCGTGGAGATGTCCAGGATGGAGGCCAGCGCCACGTCCTGCTGGCTGTAGAAGACGTTCTCCCGGCTGATCGTCCCGTTCAGGCCGCCCGCCCGCAGCGTCATCTTCACGCGGGCCGTTCCCTCCCCCTGGATCTGGTCGCGGCCGCGCTCCGCGGCGACGAGGGCCACCAGCGGGGCGAAGAGGCGCACCAGGTCGGCGCGCCGCACCACCTGCGCCGACCGGCTGACCGTTTTCCCGGTGTCGGTGTCGGTCACGGAGACGCGCACGGTGAACATGCGGGGGAACTTCCCGACGAGACCGCGGATACCCGGGCCCCGGTCCTCATCGATCTGGCCGATCAACTGCCCCAGGTTGCCCTCCAGGAACGGTCGCTCCAGGGTCTGCACCACGGTGACGATCTGGGCGCTGGTCAGCGCATAAGAGACCGAACCCAGGTTGTCCCAGGGGTGGCCGCAGATGAGCAGCTTGTTCCCGACGCGCAGCGTCACGGTGCAGATACCACCGTACTCGACATCCCCCATCACCTGAAGGATGCCCGCGGGAGATCCGCCGCGCATCTGTCCCGCCGGGGCCGCGCCCTGCGCGCCGCCGTACTGCAGCAGCGGGCGCTGCCCCAGCCGCTGCCCCATCACCTTCTCCAGCAGAGCGAAGGCCCGCGGGGTCAGCCCACCGGCCAGCGTCACGGTCTGCGTCGGGACGAACGCCAGCGTGCCGGGCTGCGCCGCCAGCCGCCGGGCCTCCGCTTCCGACCGGACGACCAGCACCTGGCGCACCGGCTGGCCGTCGATGACCAGCGGCGAAGTCGGGTAGAAGGCCGTCGGCCAGGGGGCCGTCGCGCCCTGCGGCTGCTCCAGCAGCGGCAGCATGTATTCAATGGGTGTGCCCAGCCCCAGGTCCTTCCGCGTCTGGAAGAGGTAGCTGGCGCTGTGCGCGCCCACCAGCTTGCCGTTGATGTACAGCGGGCTGCCGCTCATCCCGGCGGCGGTCCCGCCGGTCTGCTCCATCAGCGGCCCGAAGGTGCGGTACAGAATCAGATGCTTGACCGGGATCACGCCGCCGCCGCCCGCCAGCAGGGCCATGACCTCGAAGTTGAACTCCGCAATCGCCGGGCTCTTCACCGTCGTGCGGCCGACGCCGCGCATCCCCGGTTTGATCTCCGCCACCGTCATCGTCGGCGGTACGCCCTCCTGGGCGCTGCCGACCACCTGCTGCGGCAGGATCACCGCCAGGGCCAACCCGACCACCATCAACCCTCGCCACACCCGTGCCACGCCGATCTCTCCTCTCTGATGCCCACACTCCCACACGACGGGATTGGGAAAAGACATTCGGGGGGAGGCGGCCTCCCCCCTACACCGCGGGGAATCCTCTTTGGGATGTCACAGAATTGTTACCTCTGGGGGAAGGCGCGACGCTATCGGGGAAGGAGGCGCGCGACGACCGCGCCCTTTTCGCGGATCACCTGGCCGGGCCGCACCAGAACCTCCACGACGGTGCCGTCGGTGGGCGCGCGCGCCGCCACGGCGCGGCCGACCAGCGTGCGCACGTAGACCAGCGGGTCGCCGTCCCGCACGACCTGGCCCGGGCGGATCAAGCCCTCCTCCATCACCTCGCCCGTAAGCGTGGCCCGCACCTCCAGCAGGCGCGGCGCGGCCGCGGTCGCTACAACCACGACGGCGAGCAGCAGGACGGTGAGCACGAGCCGGCCCATCAGCGGATCTCCACCTTTATTATGCCCCGCCCGGGGCGGCGCCACCATCGCCGATCCGGCCGGGCGTCTACCTGAACTCCTCCGGCGGGTCGGCCCGCCGCCCGAAGTAGTAACGCAGCGCCTCCGCGATTCGTTCGGCCGCATGACCGTCGCCGTAAGGGTTGCGCGTGCGCGCCATGGCCTCGTACGCCGCCGGATCGGAGAGCAGGCGGCCGGCCTCGGCGACGATGCGCGCGCGGTCGGTCCCCACCAGACGGGCCGTCCCCGCCTCGATCCCCTCCGGTCGCTCCGTCACCCGGCGCAGGACCAGGACCGGCTTGCCCAGTGCCGGGGCTTCCTCTTGAATGCCGCCGGAATCGGTGAGGATGAGGTAGGCCCGGCGCATCAGGTGCACCCACGGCGCGTAGTCCGGCGGTTCGATCAAATGGGCCCGCGGGTGGCCGCGCAGGACCTCGTGCACGACCCGGCGCACCGCCGGGTTGAGGTGCACGGAGAAGACGAGTTCCACGTCAGGATAACGCTCCAGCAGGTCGAGCAGGGCCAGGTAGATCTGGCGCAGCGGGTCGCCCCAGTTCTCCCGCCGATGCGTGGTCACCAGGACGAGGCGGCGGCCGTCCAGTGGCGGGACCCCGGGCGGCAGCGCGGCGGGGGCGCGCTCCACGATCGCCTGCAGCGCGTCGATCACCGTGTTCCCCGTGACGACGATGCCCTCCGCGGCCACGCCCTCGCGCAGCAGGTTCTGGCGCGCCTGGGCGGTGGGCGCGAAGTGCAGGTCGGCCAGCACCGAGGTCATGCGCCGGTTCATCTCCTCCGGGAACGGCTGGTATTTGTCGTCGGTGCGCAGCCCGGCCTCGACGTGGCCGATGGGGATGCGGTGGTAGTAGGCGGCCAGCGCGCCGACGAAGCAGGTGTGCGCGTCTCCCTGCACCAGGACCATGGCGGGGCGCAGCTCGTCCAACACCTGCCACAGCCCGCGCAGCGCCCGGGTGACGATGTCGGTGAGGCTCTGCTCGGGCAGCATGATGTCCAGGTCGCGGTCGGGCGTGATGCGGAAGACGGAGAGCACCTGGTCGAGCATCTCGCGGTGCTGCGCCGTGACGACGACGATCGGCTGGAAGTCGCGGCGGGCGCGCAGCGCCGCCACCACCGGCGCCATCTTCACCGCCTCCGGGCGCGTGCCAAAGATGGTGACGACGGAGAGACGTTCGGTCCCACCGAGCCTGCTTGGCGGAGTCATTGCGGGGACTGGTTAGGCGGGGCGGCCGGTCGTCGCCTCGGTGTCCTGCACCGGAGACTTCCGGTCGAGCAGCCCCATGCGGCGTGCGCCGATGTAGAGCGCGGCGGCGATCACCGCCAGGGTGATCACCGAGGCCGTGCGGTTGACGCCGACCACCGCCAGCGCGCCCACGCCGAAGAAGGCGCTGACGAGGTAAAGGATGAGGACCGTCTGGCGCTGGCTCAAGCCCCGGTCGAGCAGGCGGTGGTGCAGGTGCCCGCGGTCTGGCAGATAGATCGGCTGCCGGCTGCGGAAGCGGCGGACGATGGCAAAGGCGGTGTCCACGATGGGCACCGCCAGGGCCAGGAGGGGCACAATCAGGGAGAGCGCGGTGTAGGACTTGTAGAGACCCATCACCGACATGCCGCCCAGCACGTAGCCCACGAACATCGAGCCGGAATCCCCCATGATGATCCGCGCCGGGTTGAAGTTGTGCCGCAGGAAGCCGAGCATGCTGCCGATCAGGCAGGCGGCCAGCAGCACCGACGCCTCGTCGCCCTTCACCAGCGCCGTGAGGAGGAGGGTCGTGCCGGCGATCGCCGCGATGCCGGAGGCGAGCCCGTCCACGCCGTCGATGAAGTTCATCGCGTTCACCACCCCGACGACCCAGAGGATGGTGAAGAGCGGGCCCAGCGGCCCCAGGGCCACGATCTGGCCGGTCAGCGGGTGGGTAATGAACTGCGTGGTCAGTCCGAACGGGATCAGGATCGCCGCGCCGGCGAGCTGCAGGACGAACTTCAGGGCGGGGTTCAGGCCCCGGGCGTCATCCCAAATACCAACGAGGAAGAGGAGGGTCGAGCCCAGCAGGATTCCCAGGACGGCCTGGTCGGTGCGCGGGGATAGCGGGATGCGGATGGTGAGCACATCGCCTCGGTGCGCCAGGACAATGTCTCGGGTGATCACCATTGCCACCAGGAGGGCGGCGAGGAAGCCAATGTAGATGGCGATCCCGCCCAGGCGCGGCATCGGGCGGACGTTGATGCGGCGGCCGCCCGGGTAGTCGATCACCCCGATGCGCCGGGCGAAGCGGCGCAACCCGGGCGTCAGCGTGTTGGTGACCACCAGGGCGATCAGGGCGGCCACGAGCCAGGAGGGAACCGTCATCGCTTGACCATTCTACTGACTCTCCGGCAGCGCTGCCAGCGGGCGCGCGGCGTCTGGCCGCACCCGATCACACCGGCTGCGGTTGCGTCTGGACCTCGAAGAGATCGCTGACCGAACGGTCCTCGTGGATGCGGCGGATGGCCTCCCCCAGGAGTGGAGCCACCGAGATCACGCGGATCTTCGCGATGCGCTTCTCCGGCGGCAGGGCCACGGTGTTCGTCACCACCAGTTCGCGCAGCGGGCTCTGCGTGAGGCGGGAGAGCGCCGGCCCGGAGAGGACGGCGTGGGTGACGTAGGCCGAGACCTCCACCACGCCGCGCTTCAGCAGGGCCTGCGCGGCCATGGTCAGGGTCCCCGCCGTGTCCGCGATGTCGTCCACAATCACGGCGCGGCGGCGGTAGACCTTGCCGATGACGTGCACGACCTCCTTCACCTGGTTGGGTTTGTCCCGCCGCTTGTCGATGATGGCGATGGGCGCACCCAGCAGCGCGGCGAACTCCCGCGCCCGCTGCGTCCCGCCGATGTCCGGAGAGACGACGATCAGGTTCTCCGGATTCTGCCGCCGCAGGTCCTCCACTAATAGCATGCGCGAGGGTAGATGGTCCAGCGGGATGTCGAAGAAGCCCCAGATCTGGCCGGCGTGCAGGTCCATGGTGAGGATGCGGTTCGTCCCCGCGGTGGTGAGCAGGTTGGCCACAAGTTTGCTGCTGATCGGCTCGCGCGGCCGGGTCTTGCGGTCCTGCCGACCGTAGCCGAAGTATGGGATGACTGCGGTGATGCGCGCCGCCGAGGCGCGGCGCATGGCATCGATGATCACCAGGAGTTCCACCAGGTGCTCGTTCACCGGGGGCGAGGTGGGCTGGAGGACGAAGACGTCCTCGCCGCGGACGCTCTCGTCGATGCTGATGCGCACCTCGCCGTCGGCGAAGCGGGAGAGGGTCATCTCGCCCAGGGGGACGTCCAGGGAGTCGCAGACTTCCTGGGCCAGCGCCGGGTTGCCCGCCCCGGTGAACACCTTCAACGTCCGGCCGCTCACCGTCCCCTCACCCGCCGACCTCGCTAGGCCGGATCACGCGCGCGGGCACGCCGACGACGACGGCGCCGGCGGGCACGTCCTTCGTCACCACCGACCCCGCGCCGGTGGTGGCGCCCTTGCCGATCCGCAGCGGGGCCACGAGCATCGTGTCGCTGCCGATGAACGCCTCGTCTTCGATGATCGTGGGCCACTTCTTGCCGGAGCGGTCGCGCAGGTTGCAGGTGATCGTCCCCGCGCCGATGTTCACTCGCTCGCCGATGGTGGCGTCGCCCAGATAGGACTTGTGGTGCACCTTGCTGCCGTCGCCGATGGTGCTGTTCTTCACCTCGGCGAAGTTGCCGATCTCCACGCGCCGGCCGATGCGCGATCCCGGCCGGAGGTGGCTGTAGGGACCGATGCGGCTCCCCTCGCCCAGCACGGACTGCACCACCGTAGACGCCACGACAGCCGCGCCGTCACCGATCGTGGCATCCACCAGGCGGGCGTTCGGGCCGATGACGCAGCCGCGCCCGATGCGCGTCGTGCCCTCCAGTGAACTGCCGGGCTGGATGATCGTGTCCTCGCCCACGGCCACGTCCGCGTGCAGATAGGTCGTCTGTGGATCCACCACGGTGACGCCGCCGTCCATCAGCCGGTCGAGCAGCCGCTCCCGCATCGCGGCTTCCGCCCGGGCCAGGTCGCGGCGAGAGTTGACGCCGAGGACCTCCACCGGGTCGTCCACCGGGAGCGCGTCCACGCGGGCGCCCCGGCTCAGTGTCCAGGCGATGACGTCGGTGAGGTAGTACTCTCCCTGCGCGTTGGTCGGCTGGACGTGGCGCAGCCCCTCGCGCAGCAGCGCGCCGTCGAAGACGTAGGTGCCGGCATTGATCTCGCGGATTGCCCGCTCGTCCGGCGAGGCGTCGGCCTCCTCCACGATGCGGGTCACGGTCCCGCCGGTGCCGCGGACGATGCGCCCGTATCCGGCGGGATCGGGCAAGGACGCGGTGAGCAGGGTGACCCCGGGGCGCGCGTCGCGGTAATGTGCCACCAGACGCTCGAGAGTCTGGCCGGTCAGCAGCGGCACGTCGCCGTAAAGGACCAGCACGGCCTCCCCGTCCGGGGCGGCTTCCAGGCCGACCAGCAGCGCGTGCGCCGTCCCCTTCTGCTCCGCTTGCACGACGAAGGTGGCGCCGTCGCCCACCTCCACCTGCACCGCTTCCGCTCCTCGCCCGACGACGACCACCGGCCGCCCCAAACCGGCCTCGTCTACCGCCGCCAGGACGTACCGGATCATCGGCCGCCCGCAGATGCGGTGCAGCACTTTGGGCAGGCTGGAGCGCATCCGCTTTCCGACGCCGGCGGCGAGGATGATGGGGCGGACCGTCATGCGGTGCGAACCATCATGGGGGAGTCACCTGTGCTCATTTTCTGGCCGCCCTGGGGCAATCCTTCCTTACAAAAGTTGCGGTGGCCGCAAATGCGGCGGGCTACCGTCCAGCAGTATTCTGCCCGCTTTGCCCGCCGCCGTGACCGGCGGGGATGATGGTGCGGCGGACGGCCAGCCAGTCGTAGAGGCGCTGCCCAAACCCGAGGCGTCCGGCGAGCCAGAAGACGGGGAGAAACGGCCAGAGCGGCGGCAGGCGGGTGGCGATGAGCATCACTGCGTCGATGCCTTCGACCGGCGCGGGCGCGCCCGCGGCCCAGGCATGCAGCCGGGCGGCGGCCCGGACGGGATCGAGGCCGTACCGTTCCACCACGCCGGGGTCGCGGAAGGAGACCGGCTCAAGGAGTCCCAGCAGGTCCAACCGCTTCAGCGCAACGGTAGACCGCCGGCAAAGAGTGCACCAGCCGTCATAGAAGATGAAGACGCGACAGCGTCCGGCAACGCCATCGCGCATCACTCCCCCTCGCGGAGTTTCCGGAGGATGCGCTCTCTGGATATCTCCGTCCCGTACTCTTGGCGCATGTGCTCCGGTACTTTGCTGACGAGCCCCTCCTCCGAATCGGCCTCCGCCTGATGACCCATGGCACACGACCACCGCGGCATGATGCACGCCTCCTCACGACCAGGGTTGCTGGATTCCTGCTGCGGCTGGGGATTTCTCTGCGACCAAAGAAATGACCTGGGATTGCAGGCTCGCGGGGACTGGCGCGAAATCTGGCTGGAGATCATTACAGATCTTCGAACCACCCTCAAGAGCAATCTTCTCCCCATTGAGGTACTCAGGGAACTCCTGACGAATGGCACCTGGAATCGGGTTCCTGCCGGCGATTCGGTTCTTCAGGGGCCCACCGGACTGATATTCTGGTTGAAGCGGAAGAAGTTCGTGGGATCATATTTCTTCTTGAGCGCGACAAGCCGGGCGTACGTGTGTGTCCCGTACGCTGCCTGGACAGCAGCCTGCGGCTCGTCGGACATGAAGTTCACATAGACGCCGCCCGCGTAGGGCGCCAGCGCCGACCAGAACCCCCGCACCCACTCAACGTGCCGCGCGGGGTCGGGGTCGTTCGACGGCCAAGCGCCGACGATGTTGATGTCGTGAAGGGCGGCACGGTTCGGATAGGCGGTCTCGTCCTGGTCCACGCGCGCCACAGCTCCTCCGAGTGTAAAGATCCGAGCCGAGGAGAAGCCTGAAGTGATCCTGAGCCCGTGCTCCACGATGACCTCGATCGCTTCGTCGGTGAGCGGCGGCAGTTGTCGGGATTTCCAATAGTAATGCCGCCCATGGGGAAAGGCGGGATCAAGCATCTGCTGGTGCTCAAGGTACGGCTTCGGGGTAATCGCGTCGAGAACCGGCTTGCCGAGCGCCCGGAGGGGACGGAGCAGCCTTTCCCCCTCCTTGACAGGCCCCGCATAGCAGACCACGAGCCCCACAATGGGCATGCCGTGCATGTGCTCGGGGATCACCGGAAGCGCCGGGGCCAAGCGCAGGGTGGCAATGACGCCAACTTCGTCAGGAGCCTCCCCGACAAAGTCGCGGAAGAAGCGCATCACACCAGGAGCATCGTCGATGGCGTAGAGGATCAGGCCCGCGAGCACGATGGGCCCGACGGGCTGGAGAGTGTACTCGAACGACGTCACGATCCCGAAGTTCCCCCCGCCTCCCCGGAGCCCCCAGAAGAGGTCGGGATTCTCGTGCTCGCTGGCCACGAGGAACTCACCGTCGGCCGTGACCACGTCGCAGGACCTCAGGTTGTCCACCGTGAGCCCCAGCTGGCGCATGAGCCAGCCGATGCCGCCCCCCAGGGTGAGCCCACCAATACCCGTGTGACTCACAATTCCGCCGGTGACGGCCAAGCCGAAGACCTGAGTCTCCCGGTCGAGCTGATGCTGCAGGCATCCGCCTTGGGCTCGCGCGGTCCGCGTCTCCGGGTCGACGCGCACGCCGGCCATCGCTGACAAGTCGATGAGGAGCCCCCCGTCGACTACCGCGTGACCGGCCACCGCATGGCCGCCGCCGCGCACCGAGGCGGGCAGGTCGCGCTCGCGGGCAAAGCGCACGGCCGTCAAGACGTCGGCTGTTCCTGCACATCGGGCAATCAGCGCCGGCCGTCGGTCGATGCCTCCGTTCCAGATCCTCCGCGCCTCGTCATACCCGGCATCGCCCGGTCGGAGGATCTCGCCACGGAATGACCGCCTAAATGCCTCAAAGGCTGCCTGATCCACTGTGGCCCTGAGCGCTCCCATGATTCCCATAACCACCCTAGCGGATAGCCTCCCCCGCCATCCAGTACAAAAATGCGACTGGACAACATTCCCGGCTCCCTGCAATGATCGAGGCGTGAGAGCATACAACCAGTACTGTCCAATCGCGCGGGCTGCGGAGATCCTGGGTGACCGTTGGACAATCCTGATCGTCCGCGAGTTCTTGAACGGCAGCCGTCACTTCAATGAGCTGGCCCGAGGCCTCCCCGGGATCTCGCGGACCTTGCTCCAGCGGCGCCTCGAACGACTCCGGAGACTTGGCCTGCTCGAGCGGCGCGCCTATGGTGAGGGTCGGAGCGAATATCATTTGACCCCGCCGGGGGAAGAGCTGCAGAGGGCCGTCTGGGATCTGGGGCAGTGGGGAGCCCGTTGGGCGCTGACCGAACCGAGGCCCGAGGAGCTCGACCCAGCACTGTTGCTGTGGTGGATGCACCGGCGGATCAACCTCGATCTGCTACCCAGGCAGCGGGTCGTCGTACAGTTCAATTTCCAGGGCAGGCGCAGAAAGACTCTCTGGCTCGTCTTTGAGCCCGGGGATGCCTCGGTATGTCGCGATGATCCCGGATTCGACGTCGACCTGCTCGTGACGGCCGACATCGCGGCGTTCTACCACGTCTGGCTGGGCAGGATCACGCTGGCCGAGGCGATGGACCAGGGACTGGCCCAGATCGACGGCCCGCCGGCACTGATCCGCGCGTTTCCGCGCTGGCTACAGCTCAGCAAGTTTGCCGATGTGGTCCGCGGAAGTGTCACTGCCAAGCTCAACCCAACCCGCTAGCGCGAGTCCCAAAACCGAGGGCCCGCCTTCTTGGAAGGCGGGCCCTCAGCACGTTCCAGCGTCTTCCCTGATCTAGGGGAAGCTGGCCGGCGATGAGAACGGCCTGGTAGCGTCCACTACAAACATTACTAGCCCACGCAGGTCCGTCGAGCCGCAGCTGGAGACCTGCGTCGGAACATAGGCATCCGGACCCGCCTCGCCCCGGCCGGCCGAAACACGGATTACCCCCTGGGAAGTCCGCACGCAAAGCTCGCCCGTAAGCACGTAGAACGCTTCGGTCCCTGGATGAGTGTGCACGATGGTTGTGCCGCCGAGAGGGCCACTGGGTTCGTTGATCCGAAGGAGATACTCCGGTGCAACTACCGGCAGGAGGGGTCCAACCTCCGCTACCTTGGTGCCGCCCGCTGAGGACCCACCCTTGGGACCCAGGGTGAAGAGCCAGGCCCTCCCGGCGGACTCAGCAGCCAATCCCGTGGGGCCGGCGGCTGCCTGCGCTTGAGCAAGACTGGGGAAGTTCTCTAATCGCCAGTAAAGCCCTGGCCTCCCTACCGGCAAACGCGCCACTTTCTTTTCGACCAGTACCTTGATTACAAGGGATCCAGGCGGCAAATCCTGCTGCGCGACCGCCGCCGATGGCAAAAGGAATGACCCTGCTAACACAACTGCGAGCAGAATGCGACGCCTCTTCACAGCGACACCTCCTCGTCGGGACTTCCGGGTTCATCTTCCCTTCTCGAATGTAGGTAGCGACCAAGGACCTGGATAGTCCACAAAAGGGACTGCGGGGGAGGGGTCATTTGAATCTAGGAACTTGCCCAAGTGTCCAGATCGATCTGATGAGAGGTCAGTGGGCTGCTTCGGGCGACCGGCCGCGCCAAGGGACTCGCGTAAGCACCGGCAGAGATCGAAGGATCCCAGTAGAGTTCGAAGCCCGAGCCTTCGCCCGGGCATCATCTGAGATCTTCGAACCTGGCTGGGGGGGCAGGCTTCGATCCTGCGTTGCCGGAGTCAAAGTCCGGTGTCCTCCCGACTAGACGACCCCCCAGCGTAACTGTATTGTCCCGAAGTCGAGGCGGGCCGGTCAACCCTCTCGCCGCCCTTACCCCTCCCCTACCACCGCGATCACATCAATCTCCACGAGCGCACCGCGAGGCAGCCGGCTAGCCGCTACCGTAGTCCGCGCCGGCGGCTCCTCTTGGAAGAAGGAGCCGTACTCTTCGTTCATCGCGCCGAAGTCATTCATGTCGGCCAGGAAAACCGTGCACTTCACCACGCGGTTGAGCGAGGAGCCCGCCGCTTGCAGTAGGGCCTTCACGTTCTCCAGCACCCGCCGCGTCTGCTGTTTGATATCGCCGCCCACCAGCTGCTCTGTGCGGGGATCCAGGGCGATCTGCCCGGAGAGAAACAGGAATCCACCCGCCCGCATCGCCTGCGAGTACGGTCCAATGGCGCGGGGCGCAGCGTCAGTGCTGATGATCTCTCTCGACATGTGCGCCTCCTGGCGTTGCTTCGGACGAAGAAACCACCTCACGGGTTGGATTATACGCGCTGCGGCGCGGTGCGGACGGGCGGGTGGACGAGCGGCGGGCGAGTCGGACCCTAGAGCTCTTGCAGCAGGGCCATGACGCGACGGCGCAGGGCTTCGGGCGCGGGCTGGCCCGCGCACTTCTCCTGGATGATCGACCGCAGCCGGGCCTCAAACTCGTGGCGCGGCCCGCAGTTGCGGCACTGCCGGACGTGTTCCTGCAGCCGCCGGTAGGTGTCCGGATCCAGTTCCCGGTCCATGTACCGCCAGAGCAGGCGGACGACCTCTTCGCAGTGGACCGTGCTCATCGGGCGCTTCCTTCCTGGTCCGGCGTGATGCGGCGGGTCTTCAGGGCATACTCCCACAGCGCCTTCTGCAGCAGGCGCCGACCGCGGAAGAGCCGGGACATCACCGTGCCGATGGGGACGCCGAGGATCTGCGCGATCTCCTTGTACGCGAAGCCCTCGAGGTCGGCCAGGATGACGGCGGCGCGGAAGGACTCGGGCAGCGAGGCCAGGGCCTCTTCTACGTCCGCGTCCATGACGGCCTGGAGCGTGATCTCCTCCGGGTTACCCTGCCGACGCAGTTCCTCGCTCTCCTGTACCCGGCTGTACAGGTACTGCTCCTCCACGTCCTCTTGATCGACGATTTCCGGTTCCCGATCGGCCTTCCGGTAGGAGTCGATGTAGGCGTTCATCATGATGCGGTAAAGCCAGGCCCGCGCGTTGGTCCCCGGTTGGAAGGAATGGAAGGAGCGCCAGGCCTTGAGGAAGGTCTCCTGGACCAGATCCTCCGCCCTGTCGCGGGTGCGGGTCAGACGCAGCGCCGCGCCGTAGAGGCCGTCCAGATTTGACTCGACCAGCGCCGCGAACTCCTGGCCGGCCGAGGCATCTCCGGAGGGCTGATTCAACGCCAAGGATCGGGACTCCAGTGCCGCCGCCTCCACTATCGTCTCAACGAGGAGGCGCGGGGGGAAATTTCGGCGGCGGCGCGCGGAAAGCGAAGGACAGGGCATCCCTGACAATCGCGCCCAGATGGGGCCCTCGCCCCCGCCCTTCGATGGTCGGGCCAGACCTGCGTGTCCGGGGTGCCCTGCCCCGTACCTGGAGGCTTCGACCACGGGGGGCCGATGTCCTGCCGAACAGCCGGGGGGTTACTTCTTAACAGGGGTGCGGGTGCTGGCAATGTCCAGCAGGGTGAGGCGGTCCAGGACGCCCTCGGCCGCGGTCTTCATGGCCATCCAGATGGGCCGGACGCCACAGCCGGGGGCGTATGCGCAGTCAGGATCTTCCACTTCCACGCACCACCACGGGGAGGCGCCCTCTTCGAGCACTTCGAAGGCTTCCCGCAGGGTGATCGCGTCGGGCGAACGCGAGAGCGTGTGCCCGCCGGCTGGCCCGCGCTTGCTCGAGACCAGTCCCGCGCGGCGGAGCGTGGTCATGATCTGGTTGAGGTAGGATTCGGGGAGCCCCTGCCGGGCCGCGATGTCGTGGCTCTGCACGTAGCCCTCGCCGTAGTGGAGGGCCAGATCCACAAGCGCACGCATGCCGTACTCCGCGCGGCTACTCACCTTCACCGCGCGGGTCGCGTGCTCGGGCCGGGTGCTGACCTTCACTGGACGATCACGTCCTCTTCGGCGACGGTCCCATCGACGATGCGGAACCCGCGGACCACCGGATGCTCCGGATGCTGTAGGGATATTATCACATACACCGCCTCCGGATAGAATGCCCTGGCCACGTCCGTGCGCGAAGGCGTCGCCTCCGACGCGGTGTGCGAGTGGTAGATGCCGACAATGTCCAGCCCGTCCTGATCCATCTCCCGCAAGAACTGCAGCAACTGCCGGTCGTCCAGGCGGTAGGTGTACGGGCTCTCATCCACGTTGCGCCCGCGGCACACGCGGACCACCCGCCCGTCGCGCCCGGCGAGCAGCCCGCAGCACTCGTGGGGAAAGGTCTCCCGGGCGTGGGCGACCACGTCCTGCAGGTGATCGGACGAGAGCCGCAGCGCCATCTAGGCGACCACCCGCGCCGCCATCTATCCGAACACCTCTGTGGAGAGGTAGCGGTCGCCGCCGTCCGGCAGGACGACGACGATCACGCCGGCTCCTTCCTCCTGCGCCACCTGCACCGCCGCCAGCATCGCCGCCCCGGCGGAGGGCCCGACCAACCACCCCTCTTCCTGCGTCAGGCGGCGGGTCATCGCGTAGGCGGGCTCGGTCTGCACGCCGATGACGCGATGGTGCACCGACGGATCGTAGATCCCCGGCACGATGGAGGTGGCCATGTGCTTCAGCCCCTCCAGCCCGTGCAGCGGCCCGTCGGGCTCCACCGCGACGATCTGCACGTCGGGGTTCCATTCGCGCAGGCGCCGGCCGACGCCGACGAGCGTGCCGGACGTGCCCAATCCGGCGACGAAGTGCGTGATGCGCCCCTCACTCTGGGCGATGATCTCCGGTCCGGTCGTGTCGTAGTGGGCGCGCCAGTTGCTCGGGTTGTTGTACTGGTCGGGCATACAATAGCGGTCCGGGGCCGCGGCGAAGCGCTCGTGGGCCAGGCGGATGGCGCCGTCGGACCCCTCCAACGGGTCCGAGGAGATGACCGTCGCGCCGAACGCGCGGATGATCCGCTTCCGCTCCGCGCTGACGTTCTCCGGGATGACCAGTTCGACGCGGTAGCCTTTCGCCGCGCCGAGCATCGCATAGGCGATGCCGGCATTCCCCGAGGATGAATCGAGCACGATCTTGTCCGCTGTGAGCCGGCCTTCACGCTCCGCGTCCTCGATCATGCGGAGGACGGGCCGGTCCTTCACCGATCCCCCCGGATTGAACCACTCCGCCTTCGCCAGGATCTCCACGCGCGGCGGAATCCCGCGCAGACGCTTCACCCGCAGCAGCGGGGTACTGCCGATCCGGTCCAGGAGACCGCTGGACACCTTAGTCGTCAAACAGGACGGTGGGTTCCGGGTAGACGCGCACCCGGTGGGCGAGCAGTCGCGCGTGGATCAGGTCGTGGAGGACGGCATTCTTCTCCTCTCGCGACCCCCGGCCGCGCAGGACATCCAGCGGAAGGTTCACCCGGAGGGCCCGATTCGGGATGACGTGGCGGGTGATCCCGGTGGGCAGCTTCTCCGGCAGGGCGGCCAAGTGCCGGATCTCTTCCTTAGAGAAGCGCGGGAAGACCACCAGCACGCCGATGCGGTCGTATTCCGCCCGCAGCACTGCGAGGTCCGTGGTCAGGACCCGGTAGATAGGCACGCGCCCGTTGTACGCGCCGACGACCGCGCGCAGCGCGGCGACGCGCGCCGGGAACGGCCGCTCGGAGCCAACGCCCTGGACGCCGTTCTCCGTGATCAAGCCGCAGGCCAGCCGCCCATCCTGCAGGTCTTTGCGCAGCCGGTCCGCGCTGGGGATGTCGATCAGCGCGTTCTCCGGCAGGAACCGCGTCAGCGCGTGCCCGTCCTCCCGCAGGAGGTGATGCCAGACCTCCAACCGCACCTCCGGCGCCGCGTACTCCACGATCTGCAGCAGGTGATACGGTAGGTCCAGCTGCCGCAGCGCGCTGGTGCGGTTCGCGCCGTCGAGGATGACGTAGCCGCCCCCCGGCAGCGCCGCCGCCAGCGGCGGGTTGCGCAGCACGCCTTCGGTCGCCAGTTGCTCGACGAGGCCGGCCACGCGCCGCGGGTCGGCGTCCTCGTGCAGGTGGACCTCCTCTGCCGCCACGATGCGCAGGGTAGGGAGCGGCTGATCGGAGGGGAGACGCGCGGGGCGGGTCACTACCGACCGAGGATCCGGGCGAGGTGGTCGATCACGTCGATCTTGGTGACGATGCCGACAAGACGGCCGCCGTCCACGACGATGGCCGCGTTAGCGTTGAGGAAGGCGTCGGCGAGGTTGTCCACGGGGGTGTCCGGGGTGACCACGGGCGGCGCGGGATCGACGATCGGCGTGATCGGGTCGTCGAGGCCGTGGCCGCCTTCCAGCAGGTAGGACAACAGGTCGACCTCGCTGACCATCCCGACCAGGCCGCCGTCGCCGACGACCGGTAGCTGCGAGACGTCGTACTGCTTCATCTTGGCGATCACCGCCCGCACCGGTTCGTCCGGTGTGGCCGTGATCAGCGGCAGACCCTTGGCCCGCAGCAGATCGGCCACCGTGCCCATCTCGGCCTCCAGGAAGCCGTTCTCCCGCATCCAGTCGTCGGAGAAGACCTTGGAGAGATACCGAAACCCGGAGTCGGGGAGGATGATCACGGCCCGCTTCCCCTCGCCGTGGTTGGCCAGGCTGCGCAGGTAGCGCAGCGCCCCGGCCACCGCGGTGCCGCTGCTGCCGCCGCAGAAGATCCCCTCCTCCCGCACCAGGCGGCGGGTCACCAGGAAGGACTCCCGGTCATTGACCGCCACCACCTCGTCCACCACGCTGAAGTCCATCGTCCCCGGGAGGAAGTCCTCGCCGATCCCCTCCACCTTATAGGTGCGCGGCGCGATCATCTTGCCGCTGCGGAAATACTCGGTGTAAACGGAGCCGATGGGGTCCACACCGACGACCTTGAGGTTGGGATTGCGCTCCTTCAGATAGCGGCCCACGCCGGAGATGGTCCCGCCCGTCCCCATGCCGCAGACGAAGACGTCAATCCGGCCGGCGGTGTCTTCCCAGATCTCCGGTCCGGTGGTTTCGTAGTGGGCGGCGGGGTTGTCCGGGTTGTGGTACTGGTCGGCGTACCAGGCGTTGGGCGTCTCCTCGGCCAGCCGCCGACTGACGCTGTAGTAGGAGCGCGGGTCCTCCGGGGCCACCGCCGTCGGGGTGATCACGACTCTTGCGCCGAAAGCCCGCAGCAGCCGGATCTTCTCCTCCGACATCTTGTCCGGCATGACGAAGATGCAGCGATAGCCCCTCACAGCGGCGACGATGGCCAGTCCCATGCCGGTGTTGCCCGAGGTGGCTTCAACGATCGTCCCGCCGGGTCGAAGCTTCCCCTGCGCCTCCACGTCGGCGATCATGCGCACGCCGATCCGGTCCTTCACCGAGCCGCCGGGGTTCATGAACTCCAGTTTGGCCACCACGTCGGCGCGCACGCCGCGCGCCACCTTGTGCAGGCGGACCAGCGGCGTGTGGCCGACGACGTCCAGGATGCTGCCGTGGATGCGCTCGCCGGCGCGCGTCTCCACCCTCATCGTCCGGCCGTCCCCAACGCGACCAGCCCGCCGGCCATCGCCGGGATAATCGAGACCTCGTCCTGCGGCCCCACCGGAGTATCCTCGCCGCGCAGCGTGCGCATCTCGTTGCCGTTGACGAAGATGTTGATGTAGGCGCGGACGTGCCCGGCCTCGTCTTGCACCTGCGCGCCCACCCCCGGATAGACCGTCCCGAGATTCGCCAGGACCTCGCGCACCGTGGTCCCCGGCACCTGCACGCGGCTCTGCCCCCCGGTCTGGCGCCGGAGGGGAGCGGGGACGTAGACCGTTGCCACTACCCTCACCTCACTTCAGGTTTCCAGGGCTTGCCGCAGATCCTCGATCAGATCGTCTGCATGCTCTATGCCCACCGAGAGGCGCAGCAGGCCCTCGTCCACGGCCAGCGGTGATCCGACCAGGCTGGCGTGCGTCATCGATGCGGGGTGGTCGATCAGCGACTCCACTCCACCCAGGCTCTCCGCCAGCAGGAAGAGCCTTGTCCGCGAAGCCACGCGTCGCGCCGCGGCGCCGCCCCCGTTCACGACAAACGACACCATGCCCCCGGAATTGCGCATCTGCCGCGCCGCCAGGTCGCGCCCCGGATGGTCGGTGAGCCCGGGGTAGAACACGCGGGTCACCCGCGGGTGCTCGACCAGCGCCCGCGCCACCCGGGCGGCGTTTTCGGCGTGGCGATCCATGCGCACGGCCAGCGTGCGCAGCCCGCGCAGGACCAGCCAGCAGTCGAAGGGACCGGGGACCCCACCGACGGCATTCTGATGGAACTTCAGCGACTCGTACAGGTCGGCGCGCGAGGTGGCCACCGCCCCGCCGACGACGTCGCTGTGACCGCCGAGGTACTTGGTCGTGGAGTGAATCACTAGATCCGCTCCAAACCGCAGCGGCTGCTGCACGTAGGGCGTGGCGAAGGTGTTGTCGACCGCCACCAACGCGCCGTGGGCGTGCGCCAGCTCGGAGAGGCGGGCGATGTCCAGGATCTTCAGGTACGGGTTGGTCGGCGTCTCGATGAAGATCAGGCGCGTGCGCTCCCGCCGCGCGCGTTCCACGGCGGCCACCTCGGTCATGTCCACGAACGTCGTGTCGATGCCGTAGCGCTGCAGCACGCGGACGAAGAGGCGGTAGGTCCCCCCGTAGACGTCATCGGGTGCGACGACGTGGTCGCCGGGGGAGAGCAGCAGCGCGGCGGTCGTGATGGCGGCCATGCCCGAGGCGAAGGCCAGTCCGTACTCCGCCTCTTCCAGTGAGGCCAGCGCCCGTTCCAGCGCGGTGCGCGTCGGATTGGCGGTGCGCGAGTAGTCGTAGCCGCGGTGCTCGCCCGGCGCCTGCTGCACGTAGGTGGAGGTCTGGTAGATCGGGGTGATCACCGCCCCCGTCGTCGGATCGGGCTCCTGGCCGTCGTGGATCGCCCGGGTCTCGAAGCGGCGGCGTGACGGCATCAGGACACCACCGCTCCACTTACGGCGAGTGCGGTGAGCCGCTGCTCCACGTCCTCGCGCGCCACCGGCGTCAGGTGCAGGGAGTACACCTCGACGAAGCGCCGCGCGTAGGCGTCCGCCACCTCCGCCCGCGCGACCTCCCGCCCCAGCGTCTGCGCCATGGACGTGACGGGGCGGCCCAGGCCGCAGGGATTGATCCAGGTGAAGGGCTCCAGGTCGGTGGTGACGTTGAGGGCCATGCCGTGCATCGTCACGCGTCGCTTCACCGCCACGCCCACCGCGGCGATTTTCGCCTCTCCCACCCAGACCCCGGGGAAGCCGCGCCGCCGCGACCCCGTGATCCCAAAGTCGGCGACGGTGCGGATGATCGACTCCTCCAGCGCCCGCATGAAGCGCACGACATCCTCATCGAGGGCGCGGAGGTCGAGGATGGGGTAAGCCACCAGCTGCCCCGGTCCGTGGTAGGTGGCGCCGCCGCCGCGCTCGATGTCGTGGACCTCGACGCCGCGCTCCGCCAGCAGGTCGCGGGGCACGAGCAGATGACCGGGGCCGCCCGACCGCCCGATGGTGAGGACAGGCTGATGTTCCAGGAGGATGACCACGTCGGAGATGATGCCTTGCTGGCGGGCGGCGACCAGCCGCCGCTGTAGCGCCCAGGCGTCGGCGAAGGGGGTCAACCCCTCCAGCACGAGCAGGAGGGCCTCCCGCATCATGGCTCTATTCTACTGGGCCGCTGCGCGTTCGTCCCGGCCGCGGATCAGCGCGCGCGCTCCGTGGTGGGACGCAGTTCTTTCGCCGTGGGCGGGCGGAAGTACATCCACCCCACCAGCAGGAGGTATCCCGTGTAGGCGAGGACTTCGACGAGCGAGGGGTTACCATTGTACCCCCAGAGCGCCTTGAGGAAACCGCCGAGCGTGGAAGCCTCATCCACGATCGCGTTGGTGTCCCACAGCGACTCGACGATAGGCGGGATTACGCCGGCTTCGTGGAATTCGTGGATGCCGTGCGCCAGCAACCCCGCGGCAAAGAGCAGCAGCAGGACGCTGGTCACGTTGAAGAAGGCGCGCAGGTTCAGCCGGTAGGTCCCGCGGTAGAGCAGGTAGCCGAGGATGATCGCCGCGCCCAGGCCCAACAGTCCGCCGACTGTCGCCGCCAGCGGCGTCGCCGTCTTCGTCGTGGCAAACATGAAGAGCGCCGTCTCCACGCCCTCGCGCCCCACCGCCACGAAGGCCAGCAGGCCTAGTGCCCAGACCGATCCGGTCTCCAGCGCTGTCTGCACCTGCGCCTGCAGGTGCGCGCGGATGTTGATGGCCTGGCGGCGCATCCAGAAGATCATGTATGTCAGGACGCCGGCGGCGGCGAACATCGCACTGCCTTCAAAGATTTCCTCCGCCCGCCCCTCGATGCCGCCCGCGGTGAGGAAGATCCCCGCGCCGACCAGCAGGCTCAGCAGGACGCTGACTGCTGCGCCGAACCAGACAGCACCCGACTTGTCGCGGTTGCCGGTCCGGGCGAGATAGGCCAGGATGATGCCGACGATGAGCGCCGCCTCGAGGCCTTCGCGCAGGGTGATCAGCAGCGAGGGTCCCATCTCGGTCATGTGACTCCTCTCGGGCCCGTCAGGGTTGGCCGACCGGCAGACGCCGGGGCGGCCCGGTACTGGATTTCCGCTCCTGGGTTAGGCTATCCTAATTCTTGACTACCGAACAATAGAATTGCGAAACAATCGTTGTTAGGTGTAACCCGTCTGTATGATCACCAGCGGTGACTTGCGGGAGCGCTTCCAGGCGGCCGGCCGGCGCATCACGCCGCAGCGGGACCTGATCTTCCGCCTCTTGGAGGAGACCCAGGCCGACCACCCCACCGCGGAGGCACTCTACGTGCGGGCCGTGCGCGAGATACCGTCCATGTCGCTGCGCACCGTCTACGCCGTCCTGGCGGAACTGGAAGAGGTGCGGGCGGTCCGGCCGCTCGACCTGGGCACGGGCAGCATGCGCTTCTGCACCAACATCAACGACCACCATCACCTGGTCTGCGAGCGCTGCGGGAAAGTGAAGGACGTCTTCGTCGAGATGACCCCGGTAGAGATCCCCGCGGCGCAGCGCGGCGGGTTCGTCGTCAAAGAGCAGGCCGTCGTCTTCCGCGGCCTCTGCGCGGACTGCCGCGGCGCCCCGGCCTAGCCGCCCGGCGGTTCTACCAGCAGCACCGCCTCCCCGTCGAGCACCATCTCCCCCCGCTGGTTCGTGCACGTCGTATGCAGGGTCAGCCGGCGGCGCTGCGGGTCGTACGCCGTCACCTCGGCCGCCGCGGTAATCGCCTCCCCGATGCGCACCGGTTTCAGGAAGCGCAGCGTCTGGCTGAGGTAGATCCCGCCCGGTCCGGGCAGCTGCATCCCCAGGACTGCGGAGATCAGGCCGGCGGTGAGCATCCCGTGGGCGATCCGTTCGCCGAAGCGGGTGCGGGCCGCGAACGCGGCGTCGACGTGCAGCGGGTTGAAGTCCCCGCTCAGTCCGGCGAAAGTGTCGACGTCCGCCGCGGTGATGGTCTTGCTGACGGTGGCGCGCTGTCCGAGGACGAACTCCACGGTTTTCCCTCCTGGTCCGGGCGTAGGCTAGAGGCCCAGGTACGCCGCCTTGACGTGGTCGTTCGCCAGCAGCGCCGGCCCCGGCCCCTCCAGCACGATGCGGCCGTTCTCCAGGACGTAGCCCCGTTGGGCCATCAAGAGCGTCTGCCGGACGTTCTGCTCGACCAGGAGGATCGTTACCCCCTGGCGGTTGATCTCACGCAGGGCCGCGAAGACTGCCTGCACGAGCACGGGAGCCAGTCCCAGCGACGGCTCGTCCACCAGCAGCATCTTCGGCCGCGCCATCAACGACCGCGCCACGGCCAGCATCTGCTGCTCGCCGCCGCTCATCGTCCCGGCCGCCTGACGCTCCCGTTCCCGCAGCCGGGGAAAGAGCGTGTAGACGCGTTCCAGCGTCTCGCCGCGGTGGTCCCACGCGCCGGGCACGAACGCCGCCCCCAGTTCCAGGTGTTCGCGCACCGTCATCCCGGGGAAGAGCTGCCGCCCCTCCGGGACGTGGGCGATGCCCAGGCGGGCGATGGCCGCGGTGCCCCGCGCGTCGATCCGCGACCCCTCGAAGGCGACCGCGCCGCGGGGCGGGATCACCCCGGTGATGGCGCGCAGCAACGTGGTCTTACCCGCGCCGTTGGCGCCCACCAGACAGACGATCTCCCCACGGTCGACGTGCAGGTCCACGTCCCACAGCACCTGGACGCGGCCGTACCCGGCACGCAGACGCTCCACGCGCAGCAGAACGCGGTCAGTGGGACCCATCGGCCTCATCCTGACCCAGGTAGGCTTCGATCACCGCCGGATCGTGCGCTACTGTCTCGAAGGTGCCTTCCGCGATCTTGCGGCCGAAGTTCAG
This sequence comes from Candidatus Sysuimicrobiota bacterium CSP1-3, assembly GCA_001443485.1. Lineage (GTDB taxonomy): Bacteria > Sysuimicrobiota > Sysuimicrobiia > Sysuimicrobiales > Humicultoraceae > Humicultor. The sequence goes on along the minus strand of LDXQ01000003.1, from coordinate 60,741 downwards.
CACGGCCACCCGCTCGGCGAGGTCGCGGACGCTGCTCATCACGTGGTCGATGAGCAGGATGGTGACGCCCCGCGCGCGGATGCCCTGGATGCTGGCGACGGCCTGCCGGGCCTCGGTGGGGGTGAGTCCGGCCATGACCTCATCCAGGAGCAGCAGCCGCGGGTGCGTGGCCAGGGCCCGGGCGATCTCCAGACGCTTCAGATCCGCCAGCCCCAGCGCGGTTACGCCGCGGTCCAGCAGGTGGCCCAGCCCGACCGACTCGCAGATCTCCTCGGCGTCGCGGCGCGCCGCCGGCAGCGACTTGAGAACCGTGTGGCCGAAGAGTTCCCCCACCATCACGTTCTCCCGCACCGTCATGGCGTGGAAGGGCTGCATCAACTGGAAGGTCCGCCCCACCCCCAGGTGGGCGCGGGAGTGCGGCGGAGTCCGCGTGATGTCTGCGCCGTCGAAGAAGATGCGGCCGCGGTCGGGCGCCAGCAGCCCGGAGATCAGGTTGAAGGTCGTGGACTTGCCCGCGCCGTTGGGGCCGATCAGGGCGAAGATCTCACCCGCCCGCACTGCCAGCGAGAGGTCGTCGACGGCCGACAGACCCCCGAACGACTTGGTCAGCGTGTCAAGAACCAGCAGGCTCACCGCGCGCTCCTCGCCGGGCGGGGCGCGGGATGCGGGCCGCCAGTGATGCCCACACTCCGGCCAGGCCCCCCGGCATATAGAGGATGACCGCCGCCAGCAGGAATCCGTAGATGATCGGATAGCCCCGCTGCACCGTCGACCGCAGCACCTCTTCCCCCGCCCGCAGAACCACCGCCCCGACCAGCGGCCCGGCGGTCGTGTAGAGGCCGCCGAAGATCGGCGCCACGAGGGCGCCGACCGAGACGGCCAGGCTGTAGGCCTCGAGGGGGCTGATGAAGAGGAAGACGTGCGCGTAGAACGCGCCGGTGATCCCGGCAAACAGGGCGCTGATGGCGAAGGCCAGCACCTTGAAGCGCACCACGTCCACACCCATCACCGCCGCCACCTCCTCGTTGGCGCGGATGGCGGTGAAGGCGAAGTGCCAGCGGGACCGATTCACCCACCAGGAGACCAGCGTCAGCGCCAGCAGGATCGTCAGGATGACCAGGTACTGGGACGGCCGGTGCCCACCCAACAGCGGCGGGGCGACCAGGCCGGTCGCGGCCCCGGTGAACCGCACCTGGTTGGTGATCACGCGCAGCGTCTCGCTGAAGGCCAACGTGGCGATGGCGAAGTAGATGCCGCGCAGGCGCAGCGTGAGGACCCCCAGCAGCACTGCCGCGACGACCGCGACGACCGCGCCCGCGGCCATGCCGGCGACGATGGGCAGCCCGGCGCGCGTTGTCAGCAACACCGACGTGTAGGCCCCCAAGCCGTAGAAGGCGGCGTGGGCCAGGCTGAGCTGGCCAGTGCGTGCCAGGATGTCCCAGGAGAGGGCCAATGTGGCGAAGATCAGGACGTTAATGGAAAGCTGCAGGTAGTACGGCTGCGTGCGGTTGACCCACAGCGGCAGGACGACCACCGCCGCCAGCACGGCCAGCAGCAGCCCGCCCCGCACCAGGGCCCGACCGGTCACCGGAACAACCCCCGCGGCCGCACCAGCAATACGACGAGGATAAGGAAGAAGAAGACCCCCTCCGCCCATCCGCCGCCCTGCGGCACGTAGAACTCGACGAAGGCCTCGGACAGACCGAGCACCAGGCTCGCGTAGATGACCCCGTTGATGTTGCCCAATCCGGCGATGACCATGATGGCGAAGGCCTTCAGGGTATAGAGCAGGCCGATAAAGGGGGAGACCGACAACTGCAGCGTGATCATCATTCCGGCGATACCGGCCAGCGCGGTGGAGAGGCCGAAGGCCAGGAGGTAGATGCGATCCACGTCGATGCCCAGCAGGCTCGCGCCCAGCCGGTTCTGCGCCACCGCCCGCATCGCCTTGCCGACACGGGTGCCGCCCAAGACGGCGTAGAGGCCGATCGTCAGGGCCATGGCCAGACCGAAGACGACCAGCTGCGGAACTCCCAGCGTGAAGGGTCCCACGGCGAGTGCCTCCGCCTTGTACGAGACGGTGGCGACGCGCGGGTCGCCGGTCCAGAGAATGATCGCCAGGTTCTGCAGAAAGATGGAAAGGCCGAAGGTGAGGAGCATCTGGTTGAGCTCCGGCGCACGCAGCACCCGCCGGATGCTCAGTTGGTAGACGGCGCCGCCGAGGAGGAAGATGGCGGCCGCGCCGATCGGGATCGCGGCGAGCGGATCCACACCGTAAGAGACGAAGAGCCAGTAGCCCAGGAACGCCCCTAGCATGAGGAACTCACCGTGGGCGAAGTTGACGATGCCGATCACGCCCACAGAGAGAGCCAGCCCCACCGAGGTCAGCGAGTATAACCCCGACCGGAGGACTCCGAAAATCAGCATCTGGACGAAAGTCTGGATGGCGGCCCCCTAGCGAACCCCTGTCAGGCGCGCGGGAGGGCGGATGCGTCCCCCGAACTACTCACGGGGACCCCCGCACATCCGCCCTCCCGGCGCGCCACTAGCGCCCGTAGGGCGCCGGATACAGCAGCTTTCCGCCAGCAATCTCAGATGGCCAGACGACCACCTGCTTCCCGTTTTGCCATTGGAACGCGATTAGTCTAGTAAAGCCCTGGTTCTTCCCGTAGATCGAGCGCTTGAAGGTCAGGGGTACGCCGATCGGACCCTCGTAGCTGGTGGCCTTCATCGCCGCCACCAGCGCGTTCAGGTCGGTGCTGCCGGCGCGGCGGATCGCGTCGGCCACGGTGATCAGGTTGGTGTAGGCGAGCGGCGCCCAGTAGAAGGTGGGGTCTTCATTGAATTTCTCCCGGTAGCGCTGCACGAAGCGGCGCGAGGCGGGAGCGGCGTTTTCCGCGGTCCACAGCGCCATCCCCGCTACGTAGTTGCCCGCCGCCAGCTTCTCGTACCCCACCGGCCATCCCGGCGGTGCGGCCAGAATCAGCTTGGGCGAGAATCCCACCTGGCGCGCCTGGGTGGCCATGGGGATGACGTCCTGATCGAAACCCACGAAGACGAGCACGTCGGCGTTGGTGGCCTTCGCTTTCGTCAGCATCGGCGTCAGGTCCGGCGCCCCGGTCTTGAAGGTTTCTGTCGAGGCGATGGCGATGCCGTAGTTTCTGGCGAACGCCGGCGCCTCGTCCGCCGCGCTGCTGCCGAAGGGACCGTCCTCGATGGCCAGGGTGGCGGTCTTCGCGCCGGTGCTCCTGATGAACGACCAAGTCGAGTCGGCGTTGTTGTACTGCCAGGGGTGATAGTGGAAGAACCAGTCGGCCTCGGCGAGCAACTGCTCCACCAGCGGTGAGGCCGCGCCGGTCCAGGCCATCAGGATCGGCCGCTGCCGGGCCTGGCTGGCCACGGCGATGGAGACGCTCGACTGCAGCCCCCCGACCAGCACGTCGATCCGGTCGCGCGTGACCAACTTGAGGAACGCCGCCGCGCCGGTGGGCGGATCGCCGCGGTCATCCTCGACGATCAACTCCACCTTTCGCCCGAGCACGCCCTGCCGGTTGATCTCGTCCAGGGCCAGCTGGTAGCCCTTCTGCATCGCCTGCCCGCTGGGGCCCGACGGCCCAGTCAGCGGGATGATCGCTCCGATCTTGATCGGCCCGGCCTGTGCCAGGACCTGCTGGGACGTCCCGGCAAACGCCAGCGCCGCCAGCAGAAGCAGGCCAAGCACCCCCCGCAAGACTCTGTTCATCCCAACCCCTCCTCAACGATGTGAATGCCGTGCCCGCGCCCTGTCTCTGTCCCGTTTCACCCCCCTGCCTGAGAGGCCGAACGTCCTACGCCTCTTCCGCCAGGAACTCTGTAATCACCCGGTTCGCCTCGTCTGCGCGCTCCCAGAGAAACAGGTGGCCGGCGTCCGGAAAGATGTGTAGCCGGGCGCCGGCAATACGCTGCGCGAGGAGTGCGGCGTTGCCGGCGGGGACAACACGGTCCTGGGCGCCGTGCATGATCAGCACCGGACAGCGCAGTGCCGGCAGGCGCTCCTCGGTGTTGTGCGACAGCGCCGCCGCCAGTTGGTGTTGATACGCGTCCATCGGCTGCGGGTGCGCCACGCGCCAGGCCACGTAGGCGTCCACTTCCGCGGCGTGGGTCTCCAGGTAGTCGGTGGCCACCTGCATCGGGAGAAACGCCCGCAGGTCCCGCTCGGGATCACCGGTGCGGTTGAGCAGCACTTGCACAGTCTCCGGCGCGATGGGAATGCTGTGGGGTCCGCCGAACGACGTGCAGCACAGTACCAGACGACCCACCCGCTCCGGGTACGCCAGAACGAACTCCTGCGCGATGAACCCGCCGAGGGATGCGCCGACCACGTGTGTCACCGGTATCTCCAGGGCGTCGAGCAGTCCACGAATGTCGTCGGCCGCGAGCGACGTGGTGTAGGGTCCGTCGGGCTTGTCGCTCCGCCCGGCGCCGCGGTTGTCCGGGGTGACGACCGTGAACCGTTCGACCAGCGCCGCGACCTGCTTGTACCAGAAATGCCCGTCCGCCCCCAGCCCGCCGATCAGCACCACGGCCGGGCCGCGGCCAGCCGCCTCGTAGTAGAGGGTGATTCCGTTCACCTTCGCGGACGGCACCGCTCAGGCCCCAAACTGCTCGCGCAGCACGCGCTTCAGTACCTTGCCCGCGGCGTTGCGCGGCAGGACGTCTGTGAACGCCACGGCTTTCGGGATCTTGTAGCGGGCGAGTTTGGCCTCGCAGAAGCGGATCAGTTCCTCGGCGGCGACGCTCTGCCCGGGTCTGGTGACGACGATGGCCATCGGCACCTCCCCCCACCGCTCGTTGGGCACACCGATCACCGCCGCCTCCGCCACCGCCGGATGGCGGTAGAGGACCTCCTCCACCTCCGCCGGGTAGACGTTCTCCCCGCCGGAGATCAGCATGTCTTTCTTCCGGTCCACGATGTAGAGGAATCCCTCCGCGTCCATACGGGCCAGATCCCCGGTCCGGAACCATCCGTCGGGGGTGAAGACCTCAGCGTCGGCCTCCGGCCGCTCCCAGTACCCCGAGAAGAGGTTGGGCCCGCGCGCCCACACCTCGCCGACCTCTCCCGGTGGCACGTCCCGCCCCTCCTCGTCTACGACGCGCCCCTCGACGTGCAGCGCCGTCTTCCCCACCGAGCCCGCCTTGCGAAAGGCGTCGGCGGCGGGGATCAGCGTGAAGGTGGGCGCGGTCTCCGTCAGGCCGTAGCCCTGCTGGAAGAGCAGGCCGCGGTCGCGGAAGGCCTCGATGATCACCAGCGGGCAGGGCGCACCGCCGCAGGCAAACCGGACGCGCCGCAGGTCGGCCCCCCGGAACGACTCGGACTGCAGGAGCATCAGGTAGATCGAGGGCACGCCGAACATAGCGGTGACCTGGTGCGCCTCGATCAAGCGCACCGCCGCTTCAGGATCGAACTGCCGCAGCAGGACCGCGGTGGCACCCATGTGCAGCGTGGGCAGGGTGTACAGTCCGATGCCGCCGGTGTGAAACATCGGTAGCACGTTGAGGGTGACGTCCCGTTCGGTCAGGCCGATCGCCGTCGAGATGTTCACGCTGTTCCAGAACTGTGTGCCCTGGGTGAGCACCGCGCCCTTCGGTCGGCCTGTCGTGCCGGAGGTGTACATGATCAGCAGCGGGTCGTCGAACGTTCCCTCCGCGGCGGCCGCCGGCTGATCCAACAATGTGGCGTAGGCCTGCGACCGATCGATCGCGCCCTCGCCCGCGAGGGCCACGGTGTGTTCCAGCGAGCGCGCCTCCGCTTCGTCGCGCAGCGATTCTACCAGCGGCCCCAGAGCCGGATCGGCAACGAGGACCGCGGGGCGGCTGTCGCCAAGCTGGAAGGCGAGTTCGCGCGCGGTGAGCCGCCAGTTCAGGGGGACGAGCACGGCGCCCAGCCGTGCCGAGGCGAACAGCACCTCGATGTACTCGCCGCGGTTCATCGAGAGCACCGCCACGCGGTCGCCCCGCCGCACACCGAGGGCCCGCAGTCCCCCGGCGAGGGAGCCGACGCGGTCGCGCAGGGCCTGATAGGTCAGGCGACGTCCGCCGTCGATCAGCGCGATCTTCTCCGGATCGCGGTCCGCCCGGCGCTCCAGCCAGTGCCAGATGCCCCAGGCCGTCGCCTCGCGCATTACCCGCCGGCCGGGATGCAGCGCCGCTACCACAGGATCGCCGTCGCCGCCCACGTGTATCCCGTCCCCGCGCTCAGCGTGACCACTAGATCGCCCGGCCGCAGCCGCCCTCGCCGGTCGGCCTCGGCCAGGACGACAAACGGGTCGATCGCCGCCATGTGTCCGAACTCCGCGAGATAGAACGACTGCTGCTCCCCCAGGCCCAGTGCCCGCAGCAGCGCTTCGAAAAGCGACCGTTTCGTGTGCAGCGGGGCGAGGAAGGCCAGATCGTCCAGCGCGTACCCGCTGCGTTCCACGGCGCGCCGCACTACGTCGACGAAGTGGTCCAACGAGATCGGATCCAGCCGCGCCTTCATCCGCTCCGGGTCGGTCACGTCCAGGTAGTGCATCCGCCGCTCCAGGGTCTCCGCCGAGGCGGGGTGCACCGAGCCGCCCGCGGGGATATGGACGTCGTTGGCAAACGAGCCGTCGGTGCGAATGGCCGACTCCAGAACGCGGTGCCCGTCCTCACCCCGCCGCAGCAGCACGGCCGCCGCGCCGTCGGCGAAGCTGAAGGCAAAGCGCGAGCGCTGATTGCGGTAGTCGATCACGGAGGACTCGCGGCTCGCGCCCACGAGGAGAATGGCCCGCACCGACTCGTCGGCGACCAGCATATCCCGGGCCACTTTGAGGGCGATCGGTCCGCAAGCGCTGGTGTCCATCAGTTCGAAGGTGAAGGCGCCGGTCAAGCCGAGTTCGTGTTGGATCTTTGGCGCCACAGACCAGAGGTAATAGTCCTTGTGCGCGCTGGCGAAGTAGATCACCGCGTCGATCTCCGCGGCCGCGCCGATCTCCAGCAGGGACTGCGCCGCCCGCACGGCCATCGTGGAGACGTGCTCGTCCGGGGCGGCGACGTGTTTGCCGCGCAGCCCGAACTTCTGCTCGATGACCGCTTGAGGAATGCCCGTGGCCGCGGCGATCTCTGCGCTCGTCTGGTAGGCTGCGGGGAAGTAGGTGCCGATCCCCACGATCGAGACGCCGGGCTTCATCGGCTCCGCCTGCCCCCCGCCGCTGCGTCGATGCCCCGCAGGATGAAGTCCATCATCGTTTCGATCACGGCCGGCCGCGGGCCGCTCTTCTCCCAGAGCACCCAGCGCATGCCCAGGAAATCCCCGATCCCCATCAGGCAGTAGGCCAGCACCTCGGGACGCAGCGACCGGATCTGCCCGTCGCCCATGGCCTCCTTCAGCCCGCGCACGTACCCCTGGGCGAAGCGCCGGTAGTACCAGCGAAACAGCGCGGGGTCGACGAACTCCGCCTGGCGGACGATGCGGTACATCGAGCGGTGACGGTGGATGAAGCGGAAGAAGGCCTGGAAGCCCAGGCGCTCCACCTCCCGCCGGTCGGCGGCGCCGCGCACGGCCTCCTGGATGGTGCGGCGCAGATCGCGGCTGCGCTCGCGCACGAGTTCTGTGAAGATGGCGCGCTTGCTGGGGAAGTAGACGTAGAAGGTGCCCTGGGCCACGCCCACCCGGCGGGTGATGTCGGTGATGGAGGTTTCGAAGTAGCCGCGGCGGCCGAAGGCGGCCTCCGCGGCATCCAGCAACTGCTGCCGGGTGCGCCGCCCCCGCGCCCCCTTGGGATGGGTGACCGGCCGCCGCCTGGAAGTTGCCAGGTGAATCACCCTTCAACTTTTCGTGTGATGCCGGGTGATTCGCCCTGCCGCCGCCGGACTCCTGCTCCCGCGACGGCGCGCGCTAGTGCGTCAGGCGCCCTGCGCCGCCGCGTACCAGCGGCGCAGGGCGAAGATCTGGGCGGCGTGATAGGAGTCGTGCGTGGCGAGATCGACGACCACGTCCAGTTTCGTCCAGGGACCGTCCGCTCTGTCGGCGAGCGCGGCAGAGGCGAATTTCCGGATCACGGCGGCGGCGGCCCCGTGTGCGCGCTCCAGTTCCAGCTGCACCTCGAGCCAGGCCTCAGGAGTCGGCGCGACGGGCTGCCACCCCTCCTCCCCCGGGTCGGTGACGGCGTCTGGATCGAGCCAGTGCGCCACCTTCCAACACCAGTACGCCATGTGCCAGGCGATTTCGGCGATGGTGTGCTGGGCGGGGACGGGCCGCCAGTGCGCCTCGGCCGCGGTGAGGCCCTCCAGCGCCGGGCGGATTCCCTTCCCCGCCCAGTTCCCTTCGCCGTACGTCCGCTCGAGTCGCTCCGCTAGCCAACCCGGCAGATCGATCCCCATCCCTGCCTCCGTTCCGCGTCTTGGTCAGCCTGGCGTTACGGACCGAGCAGGAACCGCACGCGCACGTGCGCCGTCAGCGTGAGGCGACCGGGCTGGATCTGCGTCGGCTCCATCGCCGGCCGGGACGCCGGCGCATAGTCCCGCGCCACCAGCGGGCCCTCGATCTGTTCCAGCGAGGGCTCGATGTGCGTGATGCGCTGCACCCGCATCCCCAGGCCCGCGGCCACCGCCTCGGCGTTCTCCCGGGCGCGCTGCATCGCCTCGCGGACGGCGCGCTGCGCGGCCTCCTTGGTGTGCTCCCGCCCGAAGGCCACCGCGCTGATGTCGTCCGCGCCCGCGCCCACCGCCAGGTCGATGAGCCGTCCGACCTCCTGCACTTGCGTGGTGCGCACCTGCACCTGGTTCACCACGACGAACCCCCCGCGCTCCGGTCCCAGCTGGAAGCCCGCGGTCTCGATCCGGTCACCCGGGCGGGTAAAGGTGCGCAGGGCTTTCGTCAGGGCGTCGATGGCGCGGGCGTTCTCGCCGATCGCCCCCTGCGCCGTCCGGCTGATCGACCGCACGGCGAAGACGACGATGCCGTAGTCGGGTTCCAGACCCACCCGCCCCACGCCCGTGATGTCGAACTGCACCTCCGGCGGTGGCTGCGCGCTGGCCGCCGGCACCAGCGGCGGCAGCACCGCGCCCGCAACACCCAGCATCACGAACAGGACAACGCCTCCCCACAAGATCCGCTGCATCGTCGCACCTTCCTTCGCGAGGTGAAGTCGCCACGTTAGACGCGCGACTCCCCAAGCACGTTCCGCGCGACCGTGCGGAGCGGGAGGATCGGTGGACGTTTAGGGCTGCAGCAGCGCCAGTTCGCGCGACGCCGCCTCGACCGCCTCCGCCGGATAGGCGAAGTCTTCCAGCCGGCCGCTGAGGTACTCCTCGTAGGCCTTCAGGTCGAAGTGCCCGTGCCCGCTCAAGTTGAAGAGGATGACGCGTCGCTCGCCGCGTTCCCGCGCCTCCAGCGCCTCGTCGATCGCCCGGCGCACCGCGTGCGCCGACTCCGGCGCGGGGATGATCCCCTCGTTGCGGGCAAACTGCAGGGCCGCCTCGAAGACCGCCCGCTGCCCGTAGGCCGCCGCCTCGACGTAGCCCGCATCGTAGAGCAGGCAGAGCGAGGGGGCGTCGCCATGGTAGCGCAGCCCGCCGGCGTGGATGCCCGGCGGGACAAACGTGTGGCCCAGCGTGTACATCTTAAAGAGGGGCGTGGTTGCGGCGGTGTCGCCGAAGTCGTAGAGGTAGGCGCCGCGCGTGAGCGAGGGGCAGGCCTCCGGTTCGACGGCGACGAAGCGCGTCTTCTGCCCCTTGAACTTGTCCGCCAGGAAGGGATAGGCCAGACCGGAGTAGTTGCTGCCGCCGCCCACGCAGCCGATGACCACGTCCGGATACTCGCCGGCCAGTTCCATCTGCTTCTTCGCCTCCAGCCCGATGACGGTCTGGTGCAGGAGCACGTGGTTAGCCACGCTGCCGATGGAGTACTTGGTGTCGTCGTGAGTGACGGCATCTTCCACGGCTTCGCTGATGGCGATGCCCAGGCTCCCCGGGGATTGGGGGTCTTTCGCCCGGATCCCCCGGCCGGCGTTCGTCCGCTCGCTGGGGCTGGGCAGGACCTCCGCGCCCCAGGTCTCCATCATCACGCGGCGGTAGGGTTTCTGTTCATAGGACACGCGGACCATGTAGACGGTGCACTCCAGTCCGAAGAACTGGCAGGCCATGGCGAGCGCGCTGCCCCACTGCCCCGCGCCGGTCTCGGTAGTCAGGCGCCGCGCCCCGGCCTGCTTGTTGTAGAAGGCCTGCGCCAAGGCGGTGTTCGGCTTGTGGCTGCCGGCGGGACTGGTGCCCTCGTACTTGTAGTAGATGTGCGCGGGGGTCCCCAGGGCGCGCTCCAGGCGGTGGGCCCGGTGCAGCGGTGTGGGCCGCCAGAGCCGGTAGACGTCCCGCACGGGCTCGGGGATCTCGATCTCCCGCTCGGTGGAGACCTCCTGCTTGATGATCTCCAGCGGGAAGAGTGGTGCCAGGTCGTCCGGGCCGATGGGCTGCTTGGTGGCGGGGTGAATGACCGGAGGCAACGGCAGCGGCAAATCCGGCAGAATGTTGTACCAGGCCTTCGGCAGATCCCGCTCCTCCAGGACGAACTTGGTCTGCGGCATACGCGTCCTCCCTGGCTGAATATGGCCGACAGTGCGCGGTTTTGGATGGAACGAAACGTTCGTTTTCCGCAAACGGAATCCTCCGTCCGCAGGCTGGGGTCACCGGCCCTCGGAGTCGCCCGGCGGAGGGAGGTCTTAGGATTCCGCCTGCCGGACGGCCAGGGTGCGCAGGCGGTTGATCGCGGCGGCGATTTCGTTGCGGCGGGGCAGGGCGTAATCCCCGGGGTGTCCCTCGTAGGTGGACAGCACTTCTAGCCCGTGCTGCTCCATGTCCGCCGTGACGGCGTCCAGCACCTGGCTGAGCGTGCGCTCACCGTCGAAATAGCTCTTCTCCAGCGCGTAGAAGATGGCGTCGCCGATGGCGCGGGTCTGGCTGGGATCCACGACCTGCTCCACCGCGCTCAGGTCAATCGTCTCCCGGCCGAAGACGATCGTGCGCAGCCCCTTCGCGTCCACTCGGATCCGCCGGTCGCGGTAGGGGTTAAAGCCGTGCGGGAGAGGGACCCGGGCGCGCGCGCGCTCGAAGGCCCGCCCTTCGCTGACGCGGCCGTCGCGGCGTTCCGCGGCGATGCGGCGCGCCTCCTCCGTGACCAGTCGCGGCAGGTAGTTCTCCATGAGGATCACGGTGTCGGCGACCGGGAAGTAGTCGCCCGAGCCGCCCATCACGAGGATCGTGGACACCCCATGGGCGTCGCGCAGGTGGCGCACCTGGTCGAGGAACGGCGTGATCGGTTCCAGCGCTTTGGGCACCAGGCGCTGCATCGCCTCGTCACGGATCATGAAGTTGGTGGCGCTGGTGTCCTCGTCGATCAACAGGACGCGGGCGCCTACCTCCAGCGCCTCCATGATGTTCGCCGCCTGGGAGGTGCTGCCGCTGGCGTTCTCCGTGGAGAAGGCCTGCGTCTCCTGGCCGAAGGGGAGGTTAGTGATGAATGGGCTGATGTCCACGCGGGCAATCCGGCGGCCGTCCTCCGAGCGGATCTTCACGGTGTCGGGGCGCGCGGCCACGTGCTCGCGCCCGTCGTCGGGGACGTGCGGATAGACGCCGCGCGTCAGCGCGGCAAGCAGCGTGGACTTGCCGTGGAAGCCGCCGCCGACGATGAGGGTAATCCCTTCGGGAATCCCCATGCCGGTGACCGCGCCGCGGTGCGGTGTGGGCAGCGTCACGGTCAGTTCCGGGGGCGACCGGAAAGGCACGGCGCGGGGCGTCCCCAGGGGTAGGTCGGACCCGCCGCTCTCCCGGGGCAAGATGGACCCGTCGGCGATGAACGCGACCAGTCCCTTGGCGCGCAGGCCATCCAGCAAGGCGGTGTGATCCTCCTGCACCTCCACGTGACGCCGCGCGGCCCGTCCGTCCACGTTCGCCCACAGCAGCGAGCCCTCGACGGCGGCAGGCAGATCCTCAAAGAGAATCGCCTGCGCCTGTTTCGCCTGGATCTTCCGCCCCTCGGCCGGCAGGCCGAGGGAAAGTCGCAGTTCCACGTACTCCTCGCGCAGACGGCAGGCGGTCCGCGGGAGGATCTCCTGGCCTCCGGCATCGACCATGAGCACACCGCCGCGCCCCGATCCTCCCCCGCGGCGACCCTGCCGGCGCACCACTTCGCGGAAGCGGCGAACGATGAAATCCTCCAGCGCCACCCGGCGCGTGGTCGTGTCCCAAAGGTCGCGGGGGAACTGCGTCTCCGCCACATCCACCTGCACGCGCAACAGCGAGGGGGGCGCGAAGGGGTCGGGCTGGACGTGGTCGATGTAGAGGACAAACCGCGGAAAGCGGTAGGCGCCGGCGATCGCCTTGCCGGCGGCGTACCCCTTGCCCTCCAGCGTGATGAGTTTGTCCTGCAGGCGGTCGGCCGGCAGCATGATCAGGACGCTCGCGCGCGCGGCGCGGGGCTCACGGACCCGACCGGAGCAGGCGGGCCGCGACCTGCGCGTAGAACTTCGCCGCCACCGTGACCTCGTCGAGGTCCACGTACTCGTCGGGCGAGTGCGCCAGGTCGGGGATCCCGGGGCCGAAGAGCATCGTATCGATCCCGCGCGCGGCGAAGAAGCGGCCGTCGCTGGCCTGCTGGTAGCCGGCGGGCGCCGAGTCCAGCCCCAGCGCCGCCGCCACCTCGCGGGCGGCGCGCACGAGCGGCGCGTCGGCGGCAGTTTCGATGGGCGGGCCCTGCTGGACCGATTCCACGGTCACGTCTAGATCGGGATCTTCGTCGCGGAGCCGCGCCACCACGCGGTCGATCTCCGCCAGCGCGTCGGCCGGATGCTCATGTGGCAGTGTGCGGCGGTCGATCGTCGCCTCGCAGTGGTCCGGCACGACGTTGGTGGCGATGCCACCCGTGATCGTACCGATGCTGAGCGAGGGGGGCGGGGTCAGGGGATGGGTCTGCTGCCGCAGGCGAGCCCCAATCTCCGCCTCCAGCGCCGCCAGCACTTTCACCATGGAGCGGACGGCGTTCACGCCTTTCCACGGGGTGGACCCGTGGGCGGTACGCCCGCGCGTGACCAGGCGGACCCAGAGGAGGCCCTTCTCCGCGATGGCGATGCGGTTGTGCGTAACCTCACCGATGATGACCTGATCGGGACGCAGCAGGCCGCGCTGCACCAGCATCTCGGTCCCCTTCGCCCCGCCGACCTCCTCATCGCTCACCAGGGTGAGCAGGAGCGAACCGCCGAGCGAAACCCTCAGCCGGACCAGCGTCTCCACGGCGACCACCATCGCCGCGACGCACCCTTTGGGGTCGGCTGCGCCCCGGCCGAAGAGGCGGGTCCCCTCGATCTGCGCGCCGAGTGGATCGTGGCGCCAGGTTGTGCGGTCGCCCGGCGGCACCGTGTCCATGTGGGTGTTGAAGAGTAGTTCTGGCCGGCCGGACCCCAACCGCAAAAGCAGGTTCGGTTTCTTCGGATCGTCGGCCAGGATCTGAAAGTCTACTCCGAGTTTCCGGAAGCGCGCGCCGATCAGGTCGACGGCGCGCCGCGTGTCGCCCGGAGGATTCGTCGTGTCGGTGCGGACCAGCGAGGCGAGAAGGCCCACCAGCGACGGTCGCTGGCGTTCGATTTCGTCGGCGAGCGCCGGAGCGTCGATCGGCATGGGAAACCCCAACGGTGCGGGAGTGGGGACGGCGTATTTCTATAGAAGGGTTCTCCGCGAACCGGGGAGGCGCCTGCGTAGCCGGCCGGATTAGGCGGGGGCCAGCCGCGGGTCTCGACGCTAACGAGTCGTCGGTACGGGCGAGGGCGAGGCGGCGGGGCGCGACAGTTTCTGGCGCGCCATCTGCACGCCTCGCGCCAGTTGCGCATCGCGGCCCTGCAAGAAATCCTCCGAAGAGAGGTCCAGGACGATGGCCGGCGTGACCCCCGTGCCCTCGAGCCGCTTCCCCTTCCCGCTGGTCAGCCGGCGGATGGTCACGCTGAGCGCGGAGCCGTCGGAGAGTTCCAGCAGCGTGCTGGCCTCCACCGCGCCGGCGGTCTTGACCCCCACCAGCGACCCCCGCTGGTGCTCGACCAGGGCCGCCGCCAGCAGCTCTGAAGCCGACGCCGTTCCTTCATTCACCAGCACCACGAGCGGCATCGACGCCGGGAGGCTGGGGTTGCGCTCGGTGCGTACGACCTCCGTCCCCCGGCTGGTGACCAACTGGTAGACCGCCGCCCCGCGGGGCAGCAGGAGGTTCATGACGTCCCGCAGTTCGTGGAGAAAGCCGCCGATGTCGCCGCGCAGATCGAGCACCAGCGCGCGCATCCCCTGGCCCAGCAGTTGCTGGATGGCGCCGCGAAGTTCCCGCGCCGATCCCTGGGTGAATTCGTACAGGTAGATGTAGCCGATCCCCGGCTCGACCATGCGGGCGGCGAAGATGGGTGGCACCACGATCGGGGCCCGCGTGATCGTCAGGGCGAAGGGGCCACTGCGGCCGATGCGCTCAAAGGTGACCGTTACCGCGGTCCGCGCCGGGCCGCGGATCATGGAGACCACCTGCTCGGAGGTCATGCCGCCGGTGGGGGTATCGTTCACGCGGACGATGCGGTCGAACGGTCGCACCCCCAGGCGCTCCGCGGGGCTGCGGGGGATGACCTGCCAGACGAAGAAGCGTCCGTCCTTGGGCAGCACGACCATCCCCACACCGGCGAAGCCCGCTTGCTGGCGCTGCCGGGCGATCCGCTCACGATACTGCTCCGGGGTGAGAAATCCGGTGTGGGAATCGTTGAGCGAATTGGTGAGCGCGATGATCGCGCCATAGGCGAGCTCCCGCGGCGAGACCTTGCCCGCGGCGGCGGTGAGGGCCGCGTCGAACGCGGCACGGAAGATCCTGTCCGCCTCGACCGGGGGTGTCCCGGAAGCGAGCGGCGCGAACTTCGCCGGCACGCCGGCGGCGCTCAGGCTCGCCTTGATTCCATCCAGCGCCACGTTGAGGAGCCGCACGCGCTCCACCAGCGCCTGATCGACGTACTCCTCATCCAGCACCTGGATCGCTTCCAGCACCAGGCCGGCGTCGGCGTTGGCCGCACGCGTGGCCGCCGGCAGGGTGGCGACCGTGACCAGGATCGCCAGCAGCAGGAAGTGTCGCAATTTCCCGGCGAGTGTCATCACCACTCCTCCAGCGGCAGACCTGAGATCCGGCGGCAGGTCAGCGATCCGGCGGCTAGAGCGCCGGCCGGAAGGGAAACAGGCGCAGGATCCAGGTGTTCAGGGTGAACAGCGCGTCGGTCACCAGGGCGACGCCCATGACGACCAGGAAGACGCCGCTGACGGCCGTGATCGGCCGGCTGTAGCGGCGCAGCCAGGACAGGTCGAAGGCCAGGGTGAGCAGCAGCGCCGCCAGGAGAAAGGGCACGCCCAGCCCGAGCGCGTAGGTGAACAGCAGGAGCGCCCCGCGCTGCGTGTTCTGTTCCTGGGCCGCCAGCGTCAGCACCGCCGTGAGCACCGGGCCCACGCACGGCGTCCAGGCAAAGCCGAAGGCCATGCCGACGGGGAACGCGCCGGCGAGGCCGAGCGGCCGGCGGGTCAGGTGGAAGCGGCGCTCCCGGTAGAGCGCGGGCACTTTCAGCAGGACGGCCAGGCCCAGGGCGATTACCAGGACGCCGCCGATGCGGCTGAGCCAGAGGCGGTTGGACAGGATGAAGTTGCCGAGCAGCGAGGCCGACGCCCCCAGCGCGGTAAAGATGAAGGCAAAACCCATGACGAAGAGTAGGGTCGCCAGGAGCACGCGGCCCGCATGCTGGCGCCGCTCCGCCGCCTCCATCTCCTGCAGGGAGAGCCCGGACACGAAGGAGATGTACCCGGGGATCAGCGGCACGATACAGGGAGAGAGAAACCCCAGCAATCCGGCGGCAAACGCAATAGTCAGACTGAGATCAGGCACCGTCAGCCGTCCTCGCTTCCGGCCTATTGTACATTCCCGCCAACGACCCCGCCTACGCCTTTCTTCCGCGGCGCGGGCGGGCCGCCGTACGTCGCGCGCCCGTGCGTGTGCGCCCGGGGGCCGACCGCCGCGCGGGGATCAGCCGCAGGTGCACAGATGATCCGGCGCGCAGTCCCGTCCGGGCGGCCGCGTCGCCTTCGCGGACCGCGATCTCCAGCATCCCCTCACTCCCCGACACCAGAAGGAGCTCGCCCGGCGTCCCGCCACCATAGGTCGCACGCAAACGTACCCGCGGTGCACCCCGTGCCGTGCGCAGGGTGAAGGCCGTATCCCGCGGGACGATCTCCTGCGAGATGCTCGTGATCAGGTTGCCGAAGGGATCGACGTAGACCACCTCGCCGTTCAAGACATTCCCCCGCCATTCACCGCGGGGCCACGTCAGAGCCACCGGATCATCAATGGGACGGCCGAGGCGGGCGGCTGGTTCGCCCCGCAGCAGTCGCGCCGCCGCGGGGGCGAAGAGGTCGCGGCCGTGAAAGGTGGTGGATGCGGACCGGAGGCCGACGGCGGAATGGAGGTGGTAGGCCTGCGGCGTTCCCAGGCGGTGCGCTGCCGGCAAGAGCAAGCCGTTGTCGGGTCCGACGAAGCACTGTCCCCCGGCAACCACCACCAGCGGCCGCCGCGCCGTCCCCACGCCCGGATCGACCACGGCCAGGTGCACCGTGCCGGTCGGGCAGAAGGGCGCGACGGACGCCAGGAGAAACGCGCCCTCCCGGACATCGTGCCGCCGCACGTCATGGCTGATATCCACGAATTGTGCGTCGACGCGCGCGGCGACGACCGCCTTCATCGCCGCGGGGTACGGTGACCGGGCGCCGAAATCGGAGAGCAGAGTCAGGATGCGCATCGGTTACGGAGTCGGCCGCATCAGCTTCAGGACGGTGCCATCGGGATCTTCGAACGCAACACCCAGTAGTGGACTCCTGCACCCCGACAATCATCGCTCCGCCCCCCATGCCGTGATCACGCTGGCGAGCACCTCCGCGGTCGCCGCGACCGACGCCAGATCAACCCACTCGACCGCCGCGTGCGCGCCCGCACCGGCGGGGCCGAAGATCACTGTGGGGATGCCCGCGGCGGCCAGCAGCGCCGAGTCCAACCAGGGGTATTCTCCCACCAGCGCCGGCTCCCGGCCGAGAACCGCGGCCGCCGCCCGGCACACGGCGCGGACCACCGGCGCCTCCGGCGGTACCTCCAGGCCGGGACGGAAGAGCGTTAGCGACCAGGACGCCTCGAATGATGGATCCGCGTGGCGGAGGCCCGCCAGCAAAGCCTCCATCTCGGCGGCGATGTCATCCGGGGTCTCCGTGGGGAGGGTGCGCCGTTCGACCTGCAGCCGGCAGCGATCCGGGTAGGTGCTGAGACCCTGGCCCCCAGCGATCAACGACGCGTGCACCGACGGCCGCCCGAGCAACGGATGACGATGGCGCGGGTAGACCTCGCGCTCCAAACGCTCCAGGGACGCCAGGACGCGACCCATCCGCGTGATGGCGTCCACGCCCTCTTCATACCGGCTGCCGTGCGCCGCGCGGCCCGCGGTCTCCACCGTGATCCAGGCGAAGCCCTTGTGCGCGACACAGACGTTGAGTGCCGTGGGCTCGGTGACGATCGCCGCCCCCGCCGGCACGTCGCGGACGACCGCCTGCGTCCCGAGACTGGCGTACTCCTCGTCCGCGACCATCGCCAGCACCACGTCACCGGGCGGTGGTCCCTGGGCCGCGGCGGCCACCGCGGCCTCCACCATCGCCGCGACCCCGCCCTTCATGTCGAAGGCGCCGCGCCCGTAGAGCCGCCCATCCCGGATGACCGGATCGAAGGGGTCGATGGTCATCCCGTCCACGCCCACCGTGTCGATGTGGCCGTCGAACAGCAGGGCGGGCTTCTCGCCCCGCCCGCGCAGGCGCGCGATCACATTGGCGCGACCGGGCGCGACCTCGCTGATCTCCGCCTCGAGTCCGGCGCGGCGGCAGTACTCATAGAGGAAGGCCGCGATAGCGCCTTCGCCCGGCGCTCCCGAAACCAGATCCGGGTTGATGGAGTTGTGGCGCACCAGATCGGCAAGGAGGCGGGTGAGGCGGTCGGCGTTGATCATGTGCACAGCAGGAACGCACGAATCATCAGTGCTGACAGGTGGCGCACCAGAACGACGGCCGGCCACCCAGGCGTCCCTTGCGTACGGGGGCGCCGTCGCGGGGGCAGGGCTGCCCGTCGCGCCCGTAGACGGCCAGGGGGAATCTGCCCTGCCGGCCGTCCGCGTCCACGAACTCGGGCTCTCCTCCCAGGCGCACCGCCTCGCGCAGCACCGCCCTCATCGCGTTGTAGAGGGCCCGCCGCTCCGCCGGGCGCAGCGAATCCAGCGGCCGGGACGGGGCGATGCGGGCGCGGTGCAGGATCTCATGGGCCCAGAGATTGCCGATGCCGGCGAACCGGCGCTGATCGGTCAGCACGTTCTTCACGGCGCCCCGCGCCCTCCGGAGTTGCCGTTCGAAGGGAGTCCGCGTGAATGACGCCGCAAACGGATCCGGACCTAACTCCGCCACCGCCAGAATCCGGGTCACTTCCGCGGCGCGGTGCACCCCCAACTCGCTTAACTGCAGCTCGCGGAACTCCAGGACGCTGCCGTCGGTGAACGAGACGATGACGGCGGTCTCCTTGTCCCCCACGAGCGGATGGGGATGCAGCCGGACGGTCCCCCAAAGTTTGAAGTGGAAGCGCAGGACGAGCCCGTCGAGGGCAATCAGCAGGTTCTTCCCCCGCCGTTCCAGCCCGCGTATCCTCTTGCCGCGCAGCGCACGGGCCAGCGCCGGAGCGGAGTGCGTGCGCACAGCCTGCGGCCGCAGCACCAGGACGCCGGCGACGCGGCGCCCAATCACGGGGCGGAGAGTGCGCCGAGCGGTCTCGACCTCAGGCAGTTCCGGCATGGTTCCTCCCGGCCCTCGGAGGTTCCCTACTTCAGCAGACGCGACAGCCGGCGATCGGCATACACCTTGCCGCCAGTCTGGCAGCCCGGACAGTAGTAGGTTACCTTCTCGCTGAAGTAGACGGCGGCGACGGGGGTGCCGCAGCGGGGGCACGCCTCGCCCGCCCGCCGGTGCACGCGCAGCAGGTCCACCGGTTCGCGCATCGGTAGATCGTCGCCGAAGTGGGCGCGATGCTCGGCGATTGACCGTTGCAGGACCTCGCGGATCGCCGCGTGGAGACGCGACCGCTCTTCTCCCTTCAAGGACTGCGTCGGCGCGAAGGGCGACAGCCGCGCTTCCCAGAGGATCTCGTCGCTGTAGGCGTTGCCGATCCCGGCCAGATACCGCTGCGTCCCCAGGAAGCGCTTCAACTGCATCCTGGCCTGATCGAGCATCGCGGCGAGGGCTTCCGGGGTGAACGTCGCATCCAGCGGCTCTACGCCCAGGCCGCCGACCGGCTCGGTCTGCTCAACCTCCTCCGCCCGCCGGACGTACAGACCGGCACGCTTCTTTGGTCCCAACTCCATCAGCCGGAGATCCTCACCGCCGTCGAGCTGGAGGATCAGCGCCACGTCCTTTGTGGCGCGCTGCGTCGAGGGGGCGATCGCCAGCCGCCCGTCGCGCTTGGGGTGGATGATCATGACCAGCGCGCCGGAGAGGTCGAAGAGGGCGAGTTTCCCCCGCCGCCGCACGTCCTGGATCGTCGCCCCTTGGATGGCCGTGACCGGCGGGTCGACCGACTTCAGCAGGGAGACGCTGCGCAGGTGCGCGGCGCGGATCGTCCGCCCGACGACCCGCGGCCGCAGGTTGGCCACCAGGGTCTCGACGAAGGGAATCTCAGGCACCGCGCAGCGCCTCCTCGGCCCAGCGGCGGGCCGTCTCGAGCACCTGCTGCACCGCCGCCCCGTCAGCGAGCGTTCCCTGGGCGAACTCGGATCTCCCCCCGCCGCGCCCGCCGTACTGTTCCACGGCCCGCCGCAGCAGCGCCGCGACGTCCACGGGGACGTCCGCCGAGCGGGCGAAGACGATGCGCCCGTCGTCGGTCGCCAGCAGCGAGACGATGCCGCCATCGCGAATCAGCGCCTGCGCCAGGCCGCGTACCTCATCCCGCTGGCGTCCCGTCACGACCTCCGTGAGGACGGCCGGCAGCGTCAGGCCGCGGCGCCGCAGGTCGGCTTCCGCCGCAAGGAGACGCTGGAGGGTCTCCTCCGCCCGGCGCGCAGTCTCCCGCCCTCGCGCCGCCAGGCGGTCTACCACTTCCACGACCTCCGGCCCGCTGACGGAGAGCGCCCGCCTCATGTCGGCGAACGCCCTGGTCTTCCAGCGGTGATCCCGCAGCGCGCGCCACCCGCAGACGAATTCCCCGCGGGTGCCGTCCTTGTACCGCTCCCACCCGATGATGGCGATCGCCCCGATCTCGCCGGTGGCCCGCACGTGGGTCCCGCCGCAGGCCGAGCGGTCGAAGCCCTCGATGTCGATGACGCGGATGGTGCCCGACTTCTTCGGCGGCCGGCGCAGCCCCCACCGCCCGATCTCCGCCTCATCGACGAAGTGGATGCTGACCGGGCGGTTTTCCACGACGACGGCATTGGCCGCATCTTCCACCCGCGCCGCTTCGGCGGCGCCGAAGGCCGCGACGTCGAGGTCCACGGTGCAGCGCTCCGCGCCCAGGTGCACGGCCAGCGTCGCCGCCCCCAGGTCGCGCAGCGCGGCCTGCGAGAGGATGTGCTGTCCGGTGTGCTGCTGCATGTGATCGAAGCGGCGCTCCCAGTCAATGCGGCCGCTGACCTCCCGGCCGACGAGGGCCTCCACCGGACCGGCGCCGTCGACGCGGTGCGCGACCCGCGCGTCGTCCTCCTCCACGACCTCGAGCACGTGCAGGTCGCCTAGTACGCCGGTGTCATGCAGTTGGCCCCCGGAGGTGGGGTAAAAGGCGGTCCGGTCAAGCTCCAGGATGACGCCGGGACGCCCCTCGGCTCGCCGCGCGGCTACCACGCGCGCCTGAAACTCCCGCAGGTAGGGATCGCGGAGATAGAGGCGCTCGGTCACCTGGGTTCACGCGCCATCGCGGCGGTCTAGCGCTTCAGGCTGATGGTCAGCCCGTCGCGCAGGGGCAGAACCACCGAGTCGAGGCCGGGGTGGCTGAAGGCCAGCGTGTTGTAGCGGCGGATCCCTTCGCGGTCGCCGGCCGACCAGTAGCCCTCCGGAACCCCGGGCGCGACCTCCCCGCCGAGCAACGCGTTGTCCGCGACGAGGAGGCCGCCGTCGGCCAGCAGCGACAGCGCGTGCTCGAAGTAGGCCGGATAGTCCGCCTTCACCGCATCCAGGAAGGTGAGGCCGTAGGTCGTCCCTTTTAACGCCGGGAGCACTTCCAGCGCGGCGCCGGGCAGGACCTCCACCACGTCAGAGAGTTCCGCGCGAGAAAGGTTGGCCTGCGCTCGCTCGATGCGCTCGAGGCGGAGCTCAATGGTCTGGAGTTGACCGCCGTATTCGCGTAGCGCCCGCCCCATCCAGATGGCAGAGTAGCCGATGGCCGTCCCCACCTCGAGAACGCGCGAGGGCCGGGCCAGACGGATCAGCAAGGCCAGGACGCTCCCGACGTGCGGGCCGCAGATCGGAATCCGCTCCGCCCGGGCCTGCGCCTCCAGTTCGGCCAGCAGCGGGTCGCGCGGCGGCAGGAGGTCATCGAGATACTGCAAGACGTGAGGGTCGAGCAACTCGGGCATCATGGGTCGTCGGGTCCGATCAACGATTGTAGAAAAGCGTACCGCATCCCGCCGCCGAGGTACAGCGCCGGAAGATCGCGTGGTCGCGGCGACCAGTATTTACATCCCGAAAAGCCTATGATAAACTCCCCGCGGCAGGTAGGGCGCATCGCGCAGTATCTGTACGTTACGACGAAGGGAGTAGGTCATTAATGGCCACGGGCACGGTGAAGTGGTTCAGCGCGGAGAAGGGCTACGGCTTCATCTCCGTGGAAGGCGGCAAGGACGTCTTCGTGCACTACACCGCGATTCAGTCTGACGGCTTCCGCACCCTCCAGGAGGGGCAGAGCGTGCAGTTTGACATCGTGGAGGGCAAGAAGGGTCCGCAGGCGGCAAACGTCACGATCCTTTAAACCACGCTCACCAGCGGAACACCGCAGCCCGGGGCATGCCCCGGGCTGCGGCTTTTCGGCGCGCCGGCGGCCGAGGTAAGACCCGGGCCGGCCACGAATGACATCTGGCGTGGTCCTGATCAACGTCGTCCACTACGTGTTCCTCTTCTTGTATCTGGCGCTGCTGGTACGCGTCTTCCTTTCCTGGGTCCCCGGGGCGCTGGACAGCTCCGCCGGTTACGCCATCTACCGGATCACGAACCCGATCTTGAACCCACTGCGCCGCCTGATTCCTCTGGTGGGCGGACTGGACCTCACCCCGTTCGTCGCCTTCCTCCTGTTGGGTGCCGTCCAGCGGATCGTCCGCGAGGTCCTGATCGGCCTGCTCTTCTGAACCGCCGGTCTCCGAGGAGGCGGTCACTCCGGCGCGCGAGCCGGGGAGAGCCCGGCCGCAGCCAGCAGCGCGACGACGCCCAGCCCCAGGATCAAGAGCAGCGTCTCCTGCAGGCCGATGGCGTCGGCCACCGCGCCCACCACCGTCAGCATGAGGCCACCGATGCCCCAGGCCAGGCCCATTACGATGCTCGACGCCAGGCTGGCGTGCTGGGGTAGGCCCTCCTGCGCCATCGTGACCGTCACCGGTGCGGAGGTGTAGAGGAGAACGCCCGCGACCGGCAGCAGGATGAGGCCCCATCCCACCGGCGTGAGGAGATAGAGCGCCATCAGCGGCGCACTCAACAGCAGCGAGAGGACGAGGACGGCGCGGCGGCCCAGCCATTCCGCCAGGATGCCGCCCGTGAATCCTCCAGCCGCGCCGATGCCGCCGAACATGAAGACGGCGGTGCCGCCCATCACCAGGGAGAGTCCGCGCTCGCGCAGCAGGAGCGGCAGGAAGGTGATGAACGAGATGGAGATGATGCTGCGCACCATGACGTAAATCCACAACAGGATGAGCATCCGTCGCTGCGCGACCAGCGCACTGCGGATCGTGCCCGCCCGCGCGGGCCGCGCCGTGGGCCAGCGCCAGATCAGTGCCGCGAAGATCAAGACCGCGACGATCCCGGGCAGGCCGGCGAGCAGCGTCCAGGAGAGTCCGCGCCACTGCACCAGCGCAGCGATGTAGAGCGGGCCGAGGGCGTAGGCGAGTTCGCCGCCCGTCACGAAGATGGCCAGCCCGGCGGCGCGCCGGTCCCCACCGTGGAACCCGGCGGCGGCCGCCCCCTGCGGGTGGAAGATGGCGGTGCCGATACCGGCGCAGAGCAGCGCCGCGATCAACGCGGGATAGGTGGGCAGGACGCCGGTAAGGCTCATCGCGATCACCGTGAGCACGGGCCCCAGGGCGACCAGGTGGCTGCGGCTGAGACGGTCCGCCGCCAGACCAAACAGCGGCTGTGAGAGCGCCGACGAGGTATTGAGGATGGTTCCCAGGAGTCCGGCCAGCGCCAGGCTGAGGTGGAATCGCGGCACGAACAGCGGCAGCAGCGGGGAGAGCCACGACATGTGGAAGTCATTGAGGAAGTGGCCGAGCGTGACGCCGAGCAGCCGCCGCCGGTCCATCGCCGGGGGAGGAGGAGCGACCGTGCGGGCGGCGTCACGGGTGGGGGCGAGCGACACGAGCGTCATTATAGCAGAGCGCTGCCGGCGACCCGCGGGGATGAGGCCGGCGATCACGTGGCGAACGGTGTAGAGGACGGAATGCAGTCGACGATCTCATGAAGAGCATGCCGCCGACGACCGAAACCCTGGCCGCCCACCTGCGCGCGGCCGTGCGCGGCGCGGTGCGGTTCGACCACTTCTCCCGCGTCCTCTACAGCACGGACGCCAGCATCTACCAGATCCTGCCCATCGGCGTGGTTCTGCCGCGCGACACTGACGATGTCGCCGCCACGCTGCGACTGTGCGCGGACGCGGGCGTTCCGGTGCTGCCGCGCGGTGGCGGGACGAGCCTGGCCGGGCAGGCGATCGGCCGCGCCGTCGTGCTGGACTGCTCCAAGTACATGAACGGGATCCTGGAGATCGATCCCGACCGCCGTCTGGCTCGGGTGCAGCCCGGTGTCGTGCAGGATGAGCTCAACGCCGCGGCGGCGCGCTTCGGCCTGCGGCTGGGACCCGACACCGCCACCAGCAACCGGGCGACGCTGGGCGGGATGATCGGCAACAACTCCTGCGGCGCTCGTTCCATCGTCTACGGCAAGATGGTCGATCACGTGGAACGGATGGGCATTCTGCGTGTCGGCGGGGAGGAGATGACGCTCGACCCGCTCGATGACGCGGAGCTCGCGGCGAAGGTGCGGGAACCGTCGCAGGAGGGACGCCTCTACCGCACGGTGCTGGAAACCGTACAGGCCCAGCGCGACGAGATCGACCGCCGCTACCCTAAGATTCTCCGCCGGGTCGCCGGCTACAACCTGCCCGAGTTGTTCCTCCGCCCCTTCAATCTGGCGCGGCTGATCGTGGGGTCGGAGGGAACACTGGCCCTGGCGACCGAGGCGACCGTCCGCCTGGTGCCCCGCCCGCCGCACGCGGTCGTCGCCGTCCTGCACTTCCACGACCTGCAGGAGGCGCTGGAGGCCGTCCCGCTCATCCTCACCCACAGACCGTCGGCGGTCGAACTCCTCGACCGGTTCGTGCTGGAGATGACGCGGGCGCAGTTAGAGTACGCACGGCGCATGACCTTCGTGCAGGGCGATCCCGACGCGCTGCTCGTGGTCGAGTTCGCCGGCGATCACCATGACGAAGTCCTCGACCGGCTGGCCGCGCTGGAGCGGTCGCTGGCGGCAGCGCGGAGCGGCTACGCCGTCGTGCGGGCGGTGGACGTCGCGGAACAGGACAACATCTGGCGGGTGCGCAAGGCGGGGCAGGGATTGCTCCAGGGCGTCAAGGGGGACGCCAAGCCGATCACGTTCGTCGAGGACACCGCGGTGCCGCCCGACCGCCTGGCGGACTTCATCCGGCGCTTCCGCGGCATCCTGGACCAGCACGGCGTGCGCGCCGCCTTCTACGCGCACGCCAGCGTCGGCTGCCTCCACGTCCGGCCGCTGATCAACCTCAAGGACGCGCCGCAGATCGAGACGATGCGGACCATCGCCGAGGCCGTCGGCGACCTCGTCATGGAGTTCGGCGGCGCAATGAGCGGCGAACACGGCGACGGTCTGGTGCGCGGCTGGTTCCTGGAGCGCTACTTCGGGCCGATGATCTACCAGGCGTTCCACGCGATCAAGCGGGCGTTCGATCCGCAGGGGCTGATGAACCCCGGCAAGATCGTGGACGCGCCGCCGCTGATCCAGGACCTGCGCTATGGGGCGAGCTATCGGACCGCCGACGTGTCCACCCACTTCGACTGGAGCCGGGACGGCGGGTTCGCCGCGGCGGTGGAACTGTGCAGCGGCGTGGGCGCCTGCCGCAAGACCACGGAAGGGACGATGTGCCCTTCCTACATGGTCACGCGCGAAGAGGAGCACTCCACCCGCGGCCGCGCCAGCCTCCTGCGGGCGGTGCTCTCCGGCGTCCTCCCGCCCGCCGAACTCACCGGCCGCCGCCTCTACGAGGCGCTGGACCTGTGCATCGAGTGCAAAGGCTGCAAGGCGGAGTGCCCGGCCAACGTCGACATGGCCAAACTCAAGTACGAGTTCCTGGCCCGCTACTACGAAACCAACGGGTACCCGCTGCGGGCGCGGCTCTTCGGACATATCCACCGGCTCAATCGCTTCGGCGCCGCGCTGGCCCCGCTGTCCAACCGGATCGCGCAGTCGCGCGTGACACGGTGGGGCCTGGAGCGGGTCGCCGGCGTGGACCGGCGCCGGCCGCTGCCTTCCTTTGCCCGGCCGACCTTCGACAGATGGTGGCGCGTCCGGCGCGGGGGGGCTTCCTCCGGCTTCGGAACGACACGAGCCGTCGAAAGCCCCCCCGCGCCGCGCGTCGTGCTCTTCGCCGATACGTTCCTCCGCTTCAACTATCCAGAGATCGGGCAGGCGGCGGTCCGACTCCTCGAGGGGTTGGGTTACGAGGTGATCGTCCCCGACGTGACCTGCTGCGGCCGGCCCCTGATCAGCAAGGGGCTGCTTTCCACCGCGAGACGGCGCGCGGAAGAGAACGTCCGGCGCCTGCTCCCCTTCGCCCTCGCCGGGATACCCATCATCGGCTGCGAACCTTCCTGCATCCTCACCTTCCGCGATGAGGTCCCCGACCTCATGCCCGGAGAAGACACGCGGCAACTCGCCGCGCAGACGTTCCTGATCGACGAGTTCCTCTTCCGGCACGTGCAGCAGCACGGCTGGCCGGCTCCCGGAATGGGCGGTCGCGTCCTCTTTCACGGCCACTGTCACCAGAAAGCGATCGTCGGCACCGGCGCCGCGACCGGCGTCTTGGAGGCCGCGGGCTTCGAAGTCGAAGTGGTGGACTCCGGATGCTGCGGGATGGCGGGGGCGTTTGGCTTTGAACGGGAGCACTACGACATCTCGCTGGCCATGGGCGAGCGGCGCCTCCTGCCGGCGGTGCGCCGCGCGCCACCGGAGGCCGAAATCGTGGCGATGGGCGTCTCCTGCCGGCAGCAGATCGCCCACGGCGCCGGGCGGCGGGCGAAGCACCTCGTTGAGGTGCTCGCGGGGACGCTGTCTTGACCCTCCGCCCCGACGCGGGCTAACCGCCGGTCGCCGTCAGTCGGGGATGTAGACCTCGTTGGTGTTGCCGTAGGTGCCGCCAGGCCGCGGACCGCCGCCGATCGTGAAGATGCGATCGTTCACAGCGACGGCGGCGAGGCCGTGCCGCGGCGTGGGCAGGGGTGCCCGGCTGGTCCACGTGTTCGTGCGGGGATTGAACTCTTCGTTTTCGGGATAGGTGGTCGGGCGGCCAAGCTCCCCGCCGACGACGAAGATGCGTCCCCGCACCGCGGCCACGCCGTAGCCGCTGCGCGGAGTCGGCATCGGCGGGGCGTTGCGCCACGCGTTGGCGCGCGGATCGAAGACCTCCGTCACCGCGATGTTCGCCCCGCGGGTGCGCCCAGCGAAGACGTAGATCACGCCGTCCCCCACCGCCGCACCCAGGTGGTTCCGCGGCGTCGGCAGCGGCGCGTGCGGCATCCACCGATCCTGCACCGGATCATACATTTCGTTGGCGCCGGCATCTCGCCGGTCGGCCCCCATGCCGCCGACGGCGTAGATCCGCCCGTCCACGACGGCGACGGCGAGCGCGCCCCGCGCGGTGGGCAGCGGAGCGCGGGGCCGCCAGGTGTCGGCCGCGGGATCGTATTCAAACACGGAGTGCACCGCCACCCCGTCCAGCCCGAACCCGCCGATGACGAAGAGCCGGCCGCCGGAGACGGCCGCGGCGGTGTGGTGCAGGGTCACGGGCAGCGGCGCCCGGACAAGCCAGGTGTTGGCCGCGACGTCGTACTCCTCCACACGGCCGGAAGCGCCATCGGGCACCAGCCCCCCGGTGATGTAGATTTTTCCGGCCAGCACGGCGCCGCCGACCTCGGTGCGCAGGGAGAGCATGGGCGCGCGGGTCTCCCATCGCCCGACGCCCTGCGCCAGGGCGGATCCGGCGACGAGCAGCAGCGCCAACGTTGCGCTGACGATGGAGCGGTGCATCACAGATGAAACCGCCCGGAAAGGCATGAGGTTGAGAGACGGACGCCGCGCCGCCCGGCAACCGTCACCGGCGGCGCCCGCGATTTCGGATTCGCTCAGACCCGGACCTTGGACGAAGCCTTGGCTCCGCGGCGGCGCCGCTTCGCGCCGTCCACGCTCCCCGGGAGCGTCTCCTCCCAGGTGACGATGCTGTGGAAGAAGACCTTGTCCCCTTCTTCCAGCCCGCGCGTCACTTCCGTGATGTGGACGTTGGTCGCGCCGAAGTCCTTCAACGCGGACGTGACCGCCGCCTCCGGACGCGCCTCCTGGCCGCAGGTGAAGATGTCCAGCGCGACGTAGCGGAGTTCCGGCCAGGTGTGCACGGAGAGGTGCGATTCGGAGATGACGATGACGCCGGAGACGCCACCGGGGTTGAAACGGTGAAAGGAGATCGACCAGACCTGCACCTTGGCCGCTTCGGCGGCCCGCACCAGGATCTGCTCTACCTGCTCCACCTTGCCGATGATCTCCGGATCGCATCCGGACGCTTCGACAATGTAGTGGTGCCCGACGGCATCCATCTCCCACCTCCCCCTCCTCCGCCTCTCGGCGCGCGCCGAGACGTGCGGTCTGGTCCGTTTGACGGCTCGCAGTATACGAGCGCTCTGCTACCGTGTCAACGCGCCGCGCGGTCTTCGCGCCCGGACCTGAATGTACGCGGGGAAGAGCGTATGCAGGTGATCGTCGCTCCCCGGTGGAGGGTGGCGCGGCCGTCGGCGCGGCGGTTCGAACTCCTGCGGCCGAAGCTCCCACAGGCCGTCGATCAACATCCCACCCGCGGCGATCCCGTTGATGATTGTCTCGAGGCGGTGTGCATACTCGATCGTCGGCGCATAGACCCGCTTGCGGCCGAACTCCCAGACGCCCGCGTCCTTCCCCCTCTGGGGGATCGGGGCGTCGGCGAAATAGGAAATGCTTGGCCGCCAGCCCCCGCCCGCGAACGTCCCGGAGAGGCGCATCGTCGTCGGGTGCACCGTAGACAGGACATAGGTGCCGCCCGGCGCCAGCACGCGGCCCACTTCCCGCAGTACCCGCGCGGCATCATCGACGAAGACGAGCGAATGACTGTGCCACACGACATCAAACGAAGCGTCGGCGAAGCGTGCCAGGTCCTTCATGTTGCCCTGCACGATTCGGGCGCGCACGCGCTCCTTTCGCGCGAGTTCCCGCACGGTGTCCAGTTGCCGCCGCGAGATGTCCAGCAAGGTCGTCTCCGCGCCGAGTTTCGCGAAGAGCACCGCGTCCCATCCGCCGCCGCCGGCGAGGGCCAGCACGCGCGCGCCGGCCAAGCGCACGCCACGTAGCCGACCGTGCGGATCGAGGAAGCGGCGCATCCCGGCGCGCGTTCGGGGTGGACGGCCCTGGGGACGAGTGTAGGGAATCCCCGCCCTGGCCAGACGCTCCCACATCCGGCGGTTGTGCTCGGTGACCCGATCGACTTCCATCGCTTTGTCCAGACGCGCGGGCGCTGCTGAGCCGGCCAGCGCGCCATCGTCCCTAGCCCGGGCGCAGCTCCCGACGCGTGCGACGTCTCAGCCAGACGATCAGAGCGACTGCGCCGACGAGGATGCCGGCCGAGACCGCCGTCTCCACGGAATCCAAGCGCTGCGCCAACCGTTCGTAAGTATCACGCGTGAACCATCCCAGATACGCCAGGAAGACGATCCGGGGAACGGACCCGAGGAAGGTCCACGCCGTAAACGGGATGACCGGCAGGCGGAGCAGACCCCCGCCCACAGAGATCAGCGAGAGCGGCACAACCGGCAGCGCGCGCAGCGTGAAGATCATCAGCCCGGCGCGGCTCCTGGTCAGCCGGGCCTCCATGACTTCCACCTCCGGCCAGCCGAATCCGAGGAACCGCTGTAGCCGGGTGATGAGGGGTTTGCCTCCCCAGTAGCCCAGGCCGTACCCGACATAGGCCCCCAGCGCTGACGCAATGGCCCCGGGGAGCACGATGATGCGCAGGATGTCCGAGAACACCTGAATCGGCGGTGCGGTTGGCGGCACCAGGATGGCCCCGGCGCCCATGACGATCAGAGGCGAAGGGAGGGGCACGATCACGGACTCGATGATCACGCCCAGGAAGACGGCCAGGGGGCCCGACTCCCGGATGGCCTCGAGTATCCAGCGGGTGACTTCGCCGATCATACCGTCTTCATGCCAGGGCCGCCCGCCGGGCCTGGCGCAGCGCCCGGCGCGCCTCCGCCTCCTGGCATCATCCGGCCCCCGAACAGGTTGCCGTGGACGTTGGCGTGCTCGGGCAGGACCAGGTGGACGAGTTCCTGCCGGGTTTCGGCGATCGAAGGCATCAGCGCGTCCAGACCGCGGGCGACCTCAACCCTGCGGCGCCTGTTCCCCTAGCAGTTCCACGAAGCGGATGACCGTGTCGATCCCGCGGGAGAAGTTGGGCAGGTGGAACTTCTCGTTGGGCGCGTGCAGCCGGTCGTCCGGCAGCCCGAAGCCCATGAGCACGGCGGGCGCGCGCAGGGCGTTGATGAATTCCGCCGCCACCGGCACGCTCCCCCCCTCGCGCATGTAGACCGGTGGCTTCCCGAAGACCTCCTCGATCGCCCGGGCGGCCATGCGCATCGCGGGTTCCTCCGGGGCCACGACCGCCGGATCCGCCAGGGAGAGCACGCGCACCGCGGTCCGCACGCCGGCGGGTGTGAGTTTCGCCACCTTCCGCGTGAAGGCCCGGAGCACGGCCTTCGGCCTCTGATCCGGCACCAGCCGCATGCTGATCTTCGCCGTCGCCCGGGCCGGGATGACCGTCTTCGGGCCCGGCCCGGTGTAGCCGCCGACGATCCCGTGTACCTCCAGGGTGGGGCGGGCCCAGCGCCGCTCCAGGATCCCGTACCCTTCCTCCCCGGGGGCGACGTCGACGTCCAGTTCGGCGAAATACGCCTTATCGTCGAAGGTCAGCCGCTCCCATGCCTCGCGCTCCAGCGGCGACGGCGGTCTCACCGCGGCGTAGTAGCGCGGGATCGTCACGCGCCCCCGCCGGTCCCTCAGGCCGGCGATGATGCGGGCGAGGGCCTCCAGCGGATTCGGCGCGGCGCCGCCGTATATGCCGGAATGCAGGTCGTGCGACGCGCCCCGCGCCTCGACCTCCGTATAGACCAGCCCGCGCAGCCCTGTGACCAGCGCGGGCACTTCCGAGGCAAAGAACGACCCGTCGCAGACCAGCGAGACGTCGGCCCGCAGGAGCCGCTTGTTCTTGGGGATGAAGCCCGTCACCCGCGGGCTGCCCAGTTCTTCCTCGCCTTCGATAAAGAACTTGACGTTGACCGGCAGCCGGCCGGCGGTGCGCAGCCACGACTCCACCGCGCAGATCTGGATCATCAACTGGCCTTTGTCGTCGGAGGCGCCCCGGGCGTAGAGGTTGTCGCCGCGCACGGTGGGTTCGAACGGCGGCGATTCCCATTCGTCCAGCGGATCGGGGGGCTGGACGTCGTAGTGCCCGTAGCAGAGCAGGGTCGGCCGGCCCGGCGCACCCATCCACTCGCCGTAGACGATAGGGTGCGAGTCGCTCTCAATGATCCAGGCCCGGAGGTCCAGGGCCCGCAGCCGCTGCTCCAGCCACTGCGCCGCCCGCCGCAGGTCGGGATGATACTCCGGCAGCGTGCTGACGCTGGGGATGCGGATGAGCGACTTCAGGTCTTCCAGGAATCGACTGCGCTGTTCGCGGGCATAGGTACGCGGGTCCACGGCTCCTCTTGATTCGGGGTGCGAGCGGGCTCTCCCTTGCGTGGCTCTGGACGCGGCGCCCGCGCGTTTAAGAGGACGGACCCTTGGGGCGCAACCGGACCTGCAGTCTGATGAGGATGGAATCCTCGGCGACAAAGATGAGGAAGCGCGGGATGGGGAGGCCGAAGTCGGTGAACTTGACGACCACTTCGCCCCGCGCCGTATAGGTGTTGCCTTCGACTGTGATCTCTATCGGCACCTCCACGTCTCGGGTCACGTTCTTGATGCTCAGCCGCCCGCGCGTCGCGCCCTTGAACTGCGGCGGTGCGGGCCCCCCCACGGTGACCGTACCGCTGAAGGTGATGAACGGAAAGGCGGTGGTGTTGAGGAAGGCGGGGCTGCGCATCTGCGCGTCGCGCAGGGTCGCGCCGGTGCGGATGGTGCGGGCGTCGACCTTGACCTCGACGTCGGCGGCGTAGCCCCCGTCGCGCTCCCGCACGGTCACCGTCCCGCTGACCTCCCGAGTTTCGCCGGTGAATCCGCCGCGGTTGTCCTTCACGACGAACTCCACCCGGCTCTCCGGCGGCCGCAGGTCGAAGGCGCCGACCGGCAGGGCCGCCGGGGCGAGCAGGACCATGGTGGTGGCGAGCGTCAGGATCTTCATCACAGTTCCCTCGAGACGAACCCCCTTCGCTGCTCCGAGAGTGCCCATCCGACTGTCACGGCGGAGTCACGTCGGGCCGTGAACTCTGTCACATTCGGGCCGCGGCCGAGGGGATGGCCCCACCATCGGAGAAGATGAGCGGCGTGCGGGTTCCCTTCTGGCTGTCCCGGCTGGGCGACGCCCGTGAGCGGCGGCGGGCGATCGGCTGGCTCGCGGCGCTGGCACTCGGCGGGTTCGGCCTCACGATGCTTTTCCTGACTGCCACGGGGCGGGGAACCGACCGCTGGTTCTTCATCCTGGTGGTCTGGCTGGCCCTCATCTTCATCCCCCTGTGGCTGGTGACGGCGGCGTTTGAAACCCTCGGCCCGGCGCTGCGCGTCCGGATGGCGCGCAATCTCGCGGGCCGGCTGGACCGGTACGGCAGCCTCCCCGGGACCGCGGTCCTCGTGGAGGACCTCTTCGCGAAGCAGGTGGTGATGCCACGCATCACTACCCCGCCGCAGGCCTACAAGGTGCGCGAGGCGGCCGTGGCCCTGGTGGTCCTGGCCAACCGGCAGCCGCCGGCGTTGGAGACCCTGCACGAGGTCGTGGGCCGCTGCCTGGGGGGCGTGGAGGCCTGGGCGCGGGACCTCGGCGGGTGGGCGGCCGCCGCCGACCCGGAGAACATTCAGGTCCGCTGGGGGACGGTGCGCGCCCTGGCCGCCCTGGCCGCGTTGAGCAAGACGCTGGTGGCCGTCTACGAGGATCGGAGCGGGCGGGTCTGGCCGGACCTGGACGGCCGTTCCCTGCATGCCTTCCTGGACGCCGCCCTGGACCACTGTGACGAGCTGGCCCTGCGGGTGGAGGTCACCCCCTGGGAGGAGCCGGCGCTGGGGCTGGCGGCCGACCCCGAGGCGGTCACCCACCTCCGCCACACCTGGCAGCGTTATGTGGACGCCCCCCAGCCGGCCCCGGCCGCCCTCCAAGCCTTCCTGGGGGTGGTCCTTCCCGGGCTGACCGTCTAGACCGCTGTGCTACACTCTTGGCCGTGGCCCTCT
This sequence comes from Candidatus Sysuimicrobiota bacterium CSP1-3, assembly GCA_001443485.1. GTDB lineage: Bacteria > Sysuimicrobiota > Sysuimicrobiia > Sysuimicrobiales > Humicultoraceae > Humicultor. Next base: position 27,678 of record LDXQ01000003.1, on the reverse strand, counting down.
TCCTCCGCGAAGCGGATGTGGCCGCTCTCGTCGGAATCGACGACGTTATCGACACCGTCGAGCGCAGCTTTCGCGAATACGGAACCGGACGCGCGGTCAACCGGCCGCGGCAGCGCATCGTCGTGGAAGGCGGAACCCTCCACGTCATGGCCGCGGGCATTCCGGATTGGGGCGTCCTCGGGCTCAAGAGTTACGCCGTCACCCCCGAAGGCCGGCGGTTCATCTCCCTCCTCTACAGTGCCGAGACGGGCGATCTCCTGGCGATGATGGAGGCCGACACCCTGGGGCGACTGCGCACCGGGGCGGCGAGCGCGGTGGCGACGAAGTACCTGGCCCGGGCCGACGCCGGCGCGGTGGGCATCATCGGGACGGGGTGGCAGGCCAAGACCCAACTGACGGCGATCGCCCGGGTGCGGCCGGTGGCGCTGGTGAAGGCCTACAGCCGGAACCCGCAGCGCCGGGAGACCTTCGCCGCAGAGATGGTACGGGAGCTCGGCGCGGAGGTCGTGGCGGTCGATTCGGCGGAAGAGGCCGTGCAGGACGTCGATATCGTCGTCACCATCACGAACGCGCGGGACCCGGTAGTGCTGGGGGCCTGGCTCCGCCCGGGGGTCCACGTCAACGCCGTGGGCTCGAACGCGGCCAACCGCCGTGAATTGGACAGCGAGGCCGTCGCCCGCGCGGATCGGATCGTCGTCGACTCCAAAGAGCAGGCGCTGGCAGAAGCGGGGGATCTGCTGGCGCCGATCCACGAAGGCCGCCTCTCCTGGGACCGCGTGGCGGAACTGGGAGCGGTGGTGGCGGGCGCGGTGCCGGGCCGGCACGACGACGGAGAGGTCACCCTCTTCGAGTCCCTGGGGATCGCGCTCGAGGACGTGGCCACGATGCACCGGGTGTACACGCAAGCCAAACAGACGGGCCGGGGAGAGGAGATCGGTTACTGATGGAATTCCATATCGTCGTCAAGCCACTCACCAGCCATGCCTGCGACGCGCTGGCGGTGGGTCTGCACGAACCGTTGGGCAAACTGGATGGACCGGTAGCGTCGCTGGACCGAGCGCTGGGCCGGGGACTGCAGCAGGCGCTGCAGGAGGAGGGCTTCACCGGCAAATTGGGCCGCACCGTGGTCGTGCACACCCACGGCCGGGTGAAGCCCAAGCGCATCGTCGTCGTCGGCCTGGGCCCGGAGAAGACGCAGTCCCCCGAGACGGTGCGCACGGCCGCGGCCGCGGCGGTCCGCCGCGCGGTGGAAATGCGGCTGGCGCACGTGGCCTTCTCTCCCCTGCCGGAGCACGACGCCCGGCTGCGCCTCTTCACGCAGGCGCGCGTCGAAGGCATCATCCTCGGGGCCTACCGCTTTGAGCGCTACAAGAGCGAACCCGGCCGCCCGATTACTCGGGCCGACCTGATGCTGGCAGACCGCGCACATCAAAGGGCTGCCGAGCGCGGGCTGGCGGAGGGCCGCCTCTTCGCTGAGGGGACGGTTCTGGCGCGCGACCTGACCAACGAGCCGCCCAACGTGATGACCCCACCGAAGCTGGCCGACAAGGCCACCGAGGTGGGGAAGCAGGCGGGGCTACGCGTGACCACGCTGGGGCCCGGCGGCCTCGCCCGCCTGGGGATGAATGCGCTGCTGGCGGTGGCCAAAGGGAGCGCCGAAGAGCCGCGGTTGATCGTGATGGACTATACGCCGGCCAACCCGCGCCGCACCGTGGCTATCGTCGGGAAGGGGCTGACCTTTGACAGCGGCGGGCTGGATCTGAAGAAGCCCGAGGACATGATCACGATGAAGGAGGACATGGCCGGCGCGGCCGCGGTGCTGGGCGTGATGTCGGCGGTGGCGCAGACGGTGAAGAACGTGCGCGTGCTGGGAATCGCGGCCGCGGTGGAGAACATGCCCGGGCCGGCGGCGATGAAGCCCGGCGACATCGTCAAGGCGATGAACGGCAAGACCATCGAGATTACCAACACGGACGCCGAAGGGCGGCTGGTGCTGGCCGACGCCCTCGCCTACGCGGCCGGGCAGCGCGTCAACGAGATCATCGACGTCGCCACGCTCACCGGCGGCGCGCGCATCGCCCTGGGCCCCCACGCGGCAGCGATCATGGGGACCGACCAGCGCCTCATGGACGCGCTGCGCGAGGCGGGCGAGGAGGCCGGCGAGCGGCTCTGGCCGCTGCCGCTCTATGAGGAATTCACCGAGGCGATGAAGAGCAAGGTCGCGGACCTGCGGAACTCCGCCTCGCGCTGGGGGTCCCCGGAAAAGGGCGCGGCCTTTCTCAAAGAGTTCACCGGCGGCAAGCCCTGGGCGCACCTGGACATCGCGCCCGTCGCCTTTATGGATCTGGATGAGGGGACCGGGCCCTGCCGAACCCAGTGGCGCCGCCGCTCTTATCGCCGTGGTCGCCCTGCTTGCCGCGCTGGGGGTGTTTCGTCAGGATCTTCCCGCCCATCGTCACGCCCCCCGGTGCGCCAGCACCCAGATCGACGGTTCGGCAGGCAGCGTCTCCCGGCTCAGTTTCACCGTCTGCCCCGGCCGGGTGACCTGCGCTTTGTCGCGGACGAAGTCGTCGATGGATCCGATCGGCCATCCCGCGTTGACCTCGGTCTTGTAGTGCATGGGGATGACGAGGCGAGGGTTCAGCGCGGCGATGACGGCCTCAGCCTCCGCCGGGCCGATGGTGTAGTAGCCGCCGACGGGAATCATCAACACGTCGGGCCGGCCCACGGCGCGGGCCTGCTCCGCATTGAGGGCGTGGCCGAGGTCGCCAGCATGAACGACCCGCATCCCGTCCACTTCGAAGATGAAGATGGCGTTGCGGCCGCGCTCGGCGCCGGTGCTCGGATCGTGGAACGTCGGCACGGTCGAGAGACGCACCCGGCCGACCCACTCGTCAACCTTCGCCCACTCCTTTCCCTCCCGGGCCAGGCCGCGGATGACCTTCGGGTTCCCTTTCACCGCCTGGACGTGGTTGTGGTCGAAGTGCTCGTGCGACACCGTCACCGCCGTGGGCGCGACGTCGGGCAGCGGATAACCCACGCTGGTGTCGTACGGATCGATGAGAATGGTCGTCCCATCACCGGCCCGCAGCAGGAAACTCGCGTGGCCGAAATAGGTCAGCTCCATGCGCGCACCTCCCGACCTCTGTGCAGCGAGGGGGATGGCGGAATCGCCATCATCCCCGACGAAGATGTATGCGTGTCTCCCCTGATGGTTCCACCGTCTCATGTACGCCGTCCCGCGGAGCGACCCTGCTGCCGGCTCCGCACCCTCGTCCTCCGGTATGCGCCGCACCACGCGGACCGCTGAGGACCTCCGCGCCCTGGCCGCGGTGGCCCGTGGCGACGCGCCCGCCGATCTCTACCTGGAGGGCGGGCGGGTGCTGAACGTCTACTCGGGCGAGGTGCTGGAGGCGAACGTCGCCATCGCCCGCGGCCGGGTGGCGTACGTCGGGACGAGGCGCGGCATGGTGGGACCGCAAACGCGGGTCTGCCCCCTGGAGGGCCGGACCCTGGTGCCCGGCTATATCGACCCGCACTGCCATCCCGTGGCGCTCTACGGCCCGACCGCCCTAGCCGCCGCTGTGCTGCCGCTGGGCACCACCGCCGTGGTCGCCGACACCATCTGGATCCTGGCGCACGGTGGGCACGCGCGGGCGACCGAGGTGCTGGAGCAACTCTCCGCCCTCCCCCTGCGCTACTACTGGTTCCTCCGGCTGCACGCGCAGGGGGCGCACCCGCAGGAGGAGGAGTTCTTCAGCCCCGACCGGATCCGGGCTCTCATGCATTTGGACAGCGTGCGCACGGTCGGCGAGATCACCCGGTGGCCCCTGCTCTACGGCGGGGATCCGGGACTCACGGCCATGGTCGCGGAGGCCCTCGCGGCGGGCCGGCGGGTCGAGGGGCACGCCCCCGGTGTCTCCGGCGAGCGCGTGCAGGCGCTGGCCGCCGCCGGGATCAGCAGCGACCATGAGGCGATCACCCCCGACCAGGTGCTGGACCGCCTTCGCGCCGGCCTGTACGTGATGCTGCGGCACTCCTCCATCCGGCGGGACGTGCCGCTGCTGGCGGCGGTCGCGACCGGGGCGCGGGCCTTCTCCGGGCGGCTGATGCTCACGCCGGACGGGCCCAGCGCCACCTTCATCACGGACGAAGGCTATATGGACTACCTGATTCGCGTCGCGATCGAGGCGGGGGTCGATCCCGTCGCCGCCTATCAACTGGCCACCATTAACCCGGCCACTTACTACGGCCTCGACGAAGACCTGGGCGGGATCGCGCCCGGCCGGTTCGCCGACATCAACGTCATCCGGAACCTGGAGACGCCCCGCCCGGAGATGGTGCTCGCCGGCGGCCGAATCGTCGCCGAGGGCGGCGCGCTCACGATCACCCTGCCGGAGCCGGATTGGCCGGCGCTGCTCCCGCGCCGCTACTTCCCGTCCTGGGAGCCGACCCCTGACCTGTTCGCCCTGCCGCCCGGCGGCGTCGTCCCGGCGATACACCTGGAGAACGAGGTAATCACGCGCCGCGTTGACATCCCGGTGACCGGCGGGCGCCTCCCGGCGGGGGTGCAGACGATTGCGCTAGTCGATCACGCGGGGCAGTGGATCTCCCGGGCCCTGATCAGCGGGTTCGCCGACCGCATCGGTGCGCTCGCTTCGACCTTCGGTATCGCCGGCGGGGTCACGGTGATCGGACAGGATCCCCGGGCAATGGCCCGCGCGGCCCGCAAGGTGCTGGAACTGGGCGGCGGCATCGTCCTGGTGGAGGACGGCGCGGTGCGCTTCGAGTTCGCCCTGCCTGTCCTCGGCCTCTTCTCGCCCGAGCCGCTGCCGGTCGTGGCAGGTTCCCTCCGCCGCCTCACCCAGCTCCTCCGCGAACGCGGTCACCGGCACGGGGACATCGGCTACACGCTGCTGTTCCTTTCGTTCGACTCTCTGCCGGACTTGCGTCTGACCTACCGCGGCTTGTGGGACGTGGAGGCGCAGCAGGTCCTCATCCCTCGCCAGGATCTGGCTCGATAGCGACAGTCCGCCGGCGGCGTCTCCAGGGAAAGACCGCGGCGGCAGCGAACTAGTCGCCTGCCCCAGCACAATCACACCGTTCAGGAGGGAATGGCGATGCATGGCTTCGTCCACGTGGAGATCCCCGCGCGCGACCTGCGCCGGGCGAAGGACTTCTACGGCAAGGTCTTCGGCTGGCAGTTTCAGGACGCCGGGAAGGATTACACTCTTTTCTCCCCGCCGGGCGGCGGGGTTGGCGGAGGGATCAACAGGGTGAAGCAGGTCCCGAAGCGCCCGGTTGTCCAGGCCTATATCGAGGTCGCGGACATCGATGCCAAACTGAAGGAGGTCAAGAAAGCCCGCGGCAAGGTCGTCAAACCCAAGAAGGAAGTCCCCGGGTTCGGCTCGTGGGCCGCCTTCTCCGATCCGCAGGGCACGGTGCTCTTTCTGTGGCAGAGCTTGCCGGGCCAAAGGGCGATGTAGCGAATACGGCCTGAAACGCCGAGGGGGGGTGGCCCTTCGGCCACCACCCCTCGGCGCTATACATGGATCTCGATCACGTCACCGTCTTCGAGGACGTGATCGCGACTCACCATCTGACCGGAATACTCGTCCCGGCCCCAGAGACGAGCGTACTTCAGGCGTTCCACGAAGTCCTTGTGGATCGTCTCGGCGGCGTCGAGCACCGTGGCGCCGCGCTTGAGCACGAACGGCGCGGTCAGGTCGGCCCTCCTCCCCGGCGGCTTGCTGTAAACGCGGATCACTTCCAGCAGGTCAAACAACCGCCGCCGCAGCGCCTCCATGCTCTCGCCGGTCACGGTGGAAACGGGAAGCACGGGGAGGCGCGACCCGAAGGACTCCTCGAAGAGGGCGAGCCGCTCTCGCGCCCCCGGCGCATCGACCTTCAGCCCGACGAAGACCGCGGGCTTGGCGGAGTTTGACGGAGAAACCGGCGACCGCAGCGGGATCTTCGCCGTCTCGAGCAGGTCCAGGACCGTCTGCGTCTGGCTGAGTACGTCCTCATCTCCCAGGTCCACGATAATCAGGACGGCATCGGCGGAGCGGATGATACCGTAGAGCCACCCCTCGCTGAGGTCCACTGTGAGCGGCGGCAGGTCCACCAGCTGGATCTGGACGTTCTCGAAGGAGACCATGCCCGGCAGCGGGACCCGCGTGGTGAAGGGGTAGTCGGCGACCTCCGGCTCGGCGCGGGAAAGCGCGCGCAGGATCGAGGACTTGCCGGCATTCGGCGCGCCCACCAGGACGACTTGGCCGGCGCCCTCCTTCTCCACGTGGTAGAAGGGCTTCTGCCGGACCGCCCCCTTGCGCCGCTGCTGCATCTCGCTGCGCGTCTTGGCGATGCGGCGCTTGATGTCCGCCTGCATCTTTTCCGTCCCCTTGTGCTTGGGGATCGTCGCCAGCATCTCCTCGAGGGCGGCCAGCTTGTCCGGCGGAGTGGTGGCCTCCTTCCACTTCCGCTCGGCGGCCCGGTAGTCGGGGGTCAGGTTGGCGGGCATCGTCTCGCGCTTATTGTAGCAACGGCTCGCCACCGTCCGCCCGCCTTTGCTACACTGCACGCGACCACGGGTCGATTGGGGTGAGGAGGCACTGTGGCCGAAGCCGTGGAGAGTGTCCAGGATCGGGATGGGGAGGCCGCGCGGGCGACCACGGGCATCGCCCTGCTGGCGCCGCTCCGCGTCCGCAACTACCGGAACCTCTGGATCGGGCAAACGATCTCGCTCGTCGGGGACCAGTTCAAGTTCGTGGCCCTCTCCTGGCTGGTCCTTACGCTGACGGGACGCAGCGGGGCGCTCGGCACGGTCCTGATGCTGCAGGCGATCCCGCGGTCCATCCTCATGCTCTTCGGCGGCGTGGCCAGCGACCGCCTGCGGCCGCGCACGGTCATGCTCTTCTCGGATCTCTTCCGCGCGGTCGTCGTGGGGACCATCGCCGCGCTCACGGCGACCGACCGGATCACCCTGCCGGCCGTCTACGCGCTGGCGCTCCTCTTTGGGATCGTCCAGGCTTTCTTCTTTCCCGCCGCCTCGGCGATCACCCCGGAACTCGTGGACGCCAGGCTGCTGCGCCCGGCGAATGCGCTGAACCAGATGGCCAACCAGATCGTGCTGGTGGCCGCACCGGCCGCGGCCGGGTTCCTGATCGCCCGCGTGGGCACCGCCGGCGGGTTTGCCGTCGACGCGACCAGCTTCCTGATCTCCGCGCTCTTCCTGCTGTTCATCACCGCTCCGCCGCGGCCGGTCCGGGCGACGCCGCAGAGTGCGTGGCTGGATCTGGCCGCAGGGCTGCGGCTCGTGAACGGCGACCCGCTGCTGCGCACGATGATCATCATGGCCTCCGTCTTCTTCTTCGGCTTCGCCGGGGCGACGTTCGTCGGCCTCCCTGTGCTGGCGAAGGGGCCGCTCGCGGCCGGGCCGCAGGGGTTGGGGATCCTCTTCTCCGCCTCGGGGTTGGGCGCGCTCGCGGGGACGCTCACCGCCGGGGCGTTCGGCGCCCGCCGGCGGGGATTACTCAGCACCTCGCTCGTCGTCGTCATGGGAGTGTTCATGACGCTGGTGGCCACGACGCAGACCGTCTGGCAGGCGGCCGGCCTTCTGCTCTTCTCCGGAGCGATGAGCGGCTGGGTGGGCGTGACCTTCGTCACCCTGATCCAGCAGCGCGCGCCGCACGGGTACGTCGGCCGCGTGATGGGGATGCTGATGTTCGGGATCTATGGGCTTTATCCGGTCTCCTACGCGCTGGCGGGGTGGATTTCTGAACTCACCGGGGTGCGCCTGCTCTTCGTGCTGGGCGGCACGATGATCGTCCTCTCCGGGCTGGCCGGCCTCTCGGTCCGGGAGTTGCGATCGGTCGACTAGAACTCCCGCGAGTGACCACCGCCTTCAGCTATTGAGGCCGTTCTCGCGGAGCAATTCCTCGATAACCTCATCGGAGGCCCGGGCCATAAAGGCGGCGATCTCCTCCGGCGTGCGGGGGTTCGGCTCGTCCGGCCGCGGGGCAAAGACGCGGGTGGCATTGTACTCCAGGAACGGGGAGAGCGTGGAGAACGGGTAGATCACATACACCTTCTTACCCGTCGTGTGCGCGTGGATCATCTCGGAAAGTACGCCGAACGACATCTGGCTCGTCGGGTAGAAGACGACGTTCATGTCGCTCTGATCGATCAGGCGCAGGTCGCGCACCACGGTGGCGCGCCCCAGATTGAGGCGCGTGCGCTCGTCCAGGCTCTGCGCCCACTCCCGCGCCTCTTCCAGCGCCCCGGCCCAGGCCTCGATCTCCGCGCGCTGCTCCGGGGAGAACTGCGTATCGAACTCCGCGGTGCCGATGCGGGCGAAGGCGGCGGCCTCCTCGTCCTTCACCGAGAGCGGGTCGAAGACGACGAAGTGCTCGCGCAGGCGGTGGGCGAACGCGCGCGCCTCCTCAATCAGATGCCAGAGCCCCTCCCGCCTCAGGTGGGTGATGGGGTAGCCGAGGTAGATGCGGGGCCTTTTAAAGCAGATGAGATCGAAGAGGGTCTTGGTCGGCTCGTCGTGCGCCACCACGTAGTGCGGCACGCGCTCGTAGTCGGCCAGCATCTTGGTAAGGAAGACTTCCTGCTCCTGCCAGAGGATCAACTCGTTGGTCGGCACCTGATCGCGCCACTGCTGCGTCTCGTGCAGGCGCCGGTGGATCTGGTAGACGCCGTCCACGATCGTCACGTAGAAGACGCCTTCCGGCCGCACGGGCGGGGCCAGCTTCAGTTCGGGCAGTGTCTCCTGTACCGCCACCGGCTGCTCACCCGGCGTCAGCCGGCGGCGCGTCTCGTCGAAGAGCAACTTGAGATAGTGCGTGTCCAGACCCGGGATGAGGTGCCCCTTCCACCAGAAGCAGGCGTGCGTCACCAGGATCGTCGCGGTGTCCTCGCGCCAGAGTTCGGCGTCGTTGACGACCTCCGTCAGCGCCACGGCGCGCAGTTGCTGCAGCGCCTCGTGCGACATGTCCAGGATCGTCTCCGTGCTGACGTCCAGGCCCAGGTCGCGGGCGCGCTCCAGCATGAGCTTCCCTACGTCCACCAGGCGGAGGTGCTTGATCGGCGAGGTCCACTGCCCCTCTAACTGAGCGCTCTCGATCCACCGCTCCGCGTCATCAACGAGGCGGACCAGATGACCGGGACCGCCGCCGAGTTCACGGACCTTGCCGCATCCGCTGATGCCCGTGGCGATGACGATCATGATGAACCCCCCGCCTGCCCGCCCCCGCCGGCCCCTACTTCGTACCGCTTCACTCTTGCCCAGTCCACCGCCAGGCCCAGACCCGGTCCGCGCGGCAGGTCGATCATTCCCTCGCGCGGCTCGGGGAACGGTGATGTAAAGATGTCGCGCAGAGGATTCTGCACGGTACCGCCGCCGGCGGCCAGCAGGTCCGGCAGCATGTACTCGTAGGTCATCAGGTTGGGTGTGGCCGCGGCGAAGTGCAGCGCGGCCAGGTGGGCCACACCCGCGGAGAATCCGGTGTGCGGCGCGACCCGCAGGTTGTACGCGTAGGCCAGTGCGCCGAGCCACAGCGCCGCCGTGAACCCACCGATGCGGGAAACGTCGGGCTGCAGGACGTCGATGGCCCGCCGCTCGATCAGGTCGCGAAAGCCGAAGATGCCAAACTCCGACTCGCCGCCCGCCAGCGGAATCGTCGTGTTGCGGCGGATCAGTTCATAGCCCGAGACGTCATCTGGGGGAACGGGCTCCTCCAGCCAGGTGACGTCGAGCGGCTCCAGTTGCCGGCAGAAACGGATCGCCGTGGCCGCGTCGAAGGCGCCGTTGGCGTCGAGCAGGATGGTCACCTCCGGTCCGACCGCTTCGCGAATCGCGCGCACGGTGGCGACGTCCGCCAGCATGCCGCCCAGCGCCTCGCTCCGCCCGACCTGCACTTTGATCGCCTTGTACCCGGCCCCGACCTGCTGCCGGGCCTGCGCCACCATCCCGGCGGTGTCCGCCAGGTACACCTTGGAGGCGTAGCAGGGCACACGGTCGCGGCCTGCCCCGCGCAGGGCCCGGTAGAGCGGCTCGCCGCTGCTCTGGGCGACCAGATCCCACAGGGCGATATCGACGCCGCTCATCGCCTCCAGCACAAACCCGCGGGAGTGGCCCCAGCGGCGTAGTTGGGCGAACATTTCGTCCCAGAGCCGGCCGACGTCCCGCGGGTCGCGGCCCACGAGCAGCGGCGCCAGCAGATCCTCGACGATCGTCGCCGTCACCCGTGGCGCCCGGCGGACGATGCACTCGCCGACACCGACGCGCCCGTCAGCGGTGATCACCTCGACCAGGGTCGCCGTGAACGTCTGATAGGGACCGATCGCAAAGATGACGGGCCGCTCCAGGTGGGCGGCGAGCGCGTGGGTGACGATGCGCTCGATCTTCATCGGTAGAGATCCTCCTCCGACTCCCGGATCAATTCCGCCGCGCCCCCTTCCGTTCGTTCGAAGCGGGCACCGCGAATCAGGACCACGGGTGTCCCCTCGTCCGCCTGGCCCTGCAGCAATCCCGCGGCCGACGCCAGTTCGTCCGCCACGGCCTCGACCGTCCGCCGCAGGACGTAGCCGTAACGGTCGGGCTGCCCGATGTAACTGAGCAGCGGCGATAGCCCCGCGACGCCAATCGCCACGCCGACCGAACCTTCCCGGTGCGGGCGGCCGTGGCTGTCGCTGATGATCACGGCGATGCGCGCGCCGCAGCCCCGCCCCACCTCGTCACGGATGGCCCGCGCCGAGCGGTCTGGATCAAACGGCAGCACACTGATCACGTCGTCGCTGCCCGCAACGTTGGAGTGATCCACCCCGGCGTTGGCGCAGATGAACCCCAGCCGGTGCTCGGCGATGATCAACCCGGGACGGTGGCGGTTGATCGCCCGCGCCTCCCGCAGCACGACCTCGACGAACCGCGGGTCCTTTCCCGTCTCCTGGGCCAGGCGTTCCGCGGCGGTGGTGGAACGCACCGTGCGCAGATCCACCACCCGTCCCTCCGCCTTGGAGACCACTTTCTGCGCGACCACCAGCACGTCCCCGTCGGTAGGGGTGAGCCCGTTGTCGCGGAGGCTGTGGATGATGATCTGCGGCAGGGCCGCCTCAGCCCGGATCTCCGGGAACCCCTGGAGGGCCCAGAGTTCGAGCCTCGCCGCCCCCGCCGTCACGGAAGATCGAGGGCGAACTTGATGGCCTGCTCTAGCGCCTGGAGTTTAGCGGCGGACAGCGTCGTGAGGTAGTCAAGCAGGAAACTCTTCGGGACGGTCGTGATCGTGTCGGCGTTCGCCACGCTTTTCCTGGGAACACCGTCTGCACGACCGAAGGGCACCTCTACAGGAATCCGGCGAATCGTCTGGGTCAGCGGGACGACGGTGACGGCGCCGCGGACGCGGTAGGCTTCATCGCGCGACACGAGTACAGCCGGGCGCCGCCCCAGGGGCTCCGGAAACGCCACCCACCACACCTCGCCCCGCTTCACGTCCACCGCTCCTTCGACATCGTCGCCGCGGTGGCTTTCGTGTATGCTAGCGCTTCTGTCGTTTCCGGGCGCTTCCGATAGCCTTCTTCGTACCGGCGTACAGCGCGGGCCTTCTCCTGCTCGGCGAGCGCTAAGGCAATCGCCTCCTGAACCACCCGGCTGCGGGAGATGCCCTTCCGGCGCCGGATCTCCTCGATCGCCGCGGCTTGGGCCTCGGGGATGGAGATTGTTACTCTTCTCATACCATATTCATACTATCCGAACGCCGGGCATCAATTCAAGTCTCCGGTCCGGCGATCGCCAGCGCGTAGCGGTCCGTGGGAAAACGCTGCGCCGCGGCCTGCATCTCCTCGGGGGAGACTCCGCGGATGATCGCCGGGTACCGCAGCAGATAGTCGAGGCCGAGGTCGTACAGTTCGATCTCGGCGAGGGCCGCGGCCAAGCCGCCGTGGGTCTCCAGGCGCACGGCCAGGGATCCGATCAGGTAGTCGCGCGCATCCGCGACTTCGGCGGGCGTCGGTCCTTCCCGCTGGAATTTGCCGACCTCCTCCACGATCGCGTCCACGGCGCGCTGCACGTTGCTCGGGTGCACGCCCGCCCGCGCCCACCACGGCCCCGCCAGCAACCCCGCCCGCGCTTCGACGTGGGCGTAATAGGCCATCCCCATCGCCTCGCGCACCCGCTCGCCGACGCGCCCCATCATCCCTAAACCGCCCAGGATGTAGGTGGCGAGCGCGACCGCATAGTACGCGGGATCGCGCCGGTCCACGGCGACGCCGCCCACGACGATGTCGGACTGGCTCTTGCCCGGCAGGGCGACGGTCTCGCGGCGCACGGCGTCGGGGGCCCGTGCCGCCGGCACGGCGGGGTCGGCGGTGGTGCTGCCGCGCGTCCAGGAGCCGAGCGCCTTCTCCACCTCGGCCACGGCCTGATCGGGCCGCAGGTCACCAACCAGCACCAGGATCGTGCGCGCCGGTCGGAAGTAGCGATCGTGGAATGCGGCGAGGGCGCCCGCATCGAGGCCCTGCAGCACATGCTCATCGCCGGCCGGCGGCTGCGCATGCGGATGGCCGGGCGGGAAGGCCAGGCGCCGGAAGGTCTGCTCCGCGACGTAGCGCGTGTCCATCGCGCTGACGCGCAAGGCCGTGAGCAGTTCGCCGCGGGCCTTCTCAACCTCAGCGGCGGGAAAGGAAGGTGCGGTGAGCACCTCGCGGACCAGCCGAAGGTAGGTGGAGACGTCCTCGCTCAGCATCCGGCCGGCCACGCCGACGACCTCGGCTCCCGGCAGAATCGCCAGCGTGGCCCCCAGACCATCCATCTGCTCGGCGAGTTCCCGCGCGCTGAGTCCCCGCGTGCCCCGCTGCAGGGTGGCCGCAGCAAAGCGGGCCAGCCCTGGACGATCGCCGTCGAAGAGGGAGCCGGCGGCGATCAACGACTGCAGCGCGACCATGCCGCTGCCGGGGCGGTCCACCGTCAGGAGCCGGAGACCATGCGGCAGCACCGCGCGCTGGATCTGCCCGGGCCCGACCACCGGCGAGGACATCGCCGGCATCCCCGCCGCCTCCGCCCTCCAGTGGACCACCGGGGGGACAACCGCCGCCGCGGCGGCGCTCTGCGCTCCCTCCTGCGGGAGATACCATCCCACCGTCCGCTGCCGTGGCGTGACGGTGGCCGCGGCGGCGCGCTGCACATCGGCCGCCGTGACCTGCTCCAGGCGGTCCTGCAGGGTGAAGAAGGCATCGGGCCGATCCACCATCGCGTAGAACCCGACCATGTACCCCAGTCCGTGCACCCCGTCGCGGGCGTAGACGAACTGGGCCTTCGCCTGCCGCTTCACCCGCGCGAGTTCCTCCGGCGGGACCTCTTGCCTGGTCAGCAGGTCCAGTTGGTCTAAGATAGCCTCCTCGACCGCGCCGACCGCCACCCCCGTCCGCACCGTCGCGCCGACACGGAGCAGCCCAGGGTCGCGCGTCGGATAGAGCGAGGAACTCGCTTCCGCGGCCAGGCCGCGATCGACGAGCGCCCGGTAGAGACGCGACGAGCGGGCCGCACCGCCGGCGTTTCCACCGCGCGCCCCGCCCAGTCCACTGAGTGCCCCATCGAGGATCATCAGCGCGGGGAAGTCCGGGTGCGCTGCCGCCGGCACGCGGAACGCCATCTGCACGTACGGCGTGGCACCGCCGGGACGCTGCAGGACCACGCGGCGCTCCCCCTCCTGGGGCGGCTCCTCCGGCAGCACCGGCGGGATCTCCGGCCCGGAGTCGATGTCCCCAAAGGCCTGCCGGATCAGGGGAAGCACCTGCGGTGTATCAAACGCGCCGACCGCCACAACGAGGGCGTTTCGCGGGTGATAGTAGGTGCGGTAGTGGCGGTAGAGGTCGTCGCGCGTCATCCGCCGCAGGTCGCTCTTCCAGCCGATCACGGGATGGCGGTACGAGTGCACTTTGAACGCCAGAGCGTTGACCTCCTCGCTCAGGTGCGACGTGGGGAAGTTCTCCGCTCCCTCGCGCTCCGAGATGATCACCGTGCGCTCGCTCTCCACCTCCTCCGGCTCGAAAAGGGTGTGGCGCATCCGGTCGGCTTCCAGGCCGATGACAAAGGGCAGATGCTCCGCCGGCAGGACCTCGTGGTACGCGGTGACATCCCAGCTGGTGAAGGCGTTCCAGCGGCCGCCCAGGCGCTCGATGGCCCGCGTCAGGACGCCCTTGGGGTAGGTCGGCGTGCCTTTGAAGAGCATGTGCTCGACCCAGTGGGAGATGCCGGTCCAGCCCGGGATCTCATTGCGGCTGCCGACGCCGTACCAGACCCAAAAGGTCGCTACCGGCGCGCTGTGGCTCTCCAGCAGGAGTACGCGCAGGCCATTGTCCAGTTCGCTGATGAATGGGGTCATGCTGCCTCCAAACCGCAGTGGAGCGAGCCCTCACCGGCAGGGGACGCCGGGAGTAAAATGAAACGAGGGTTCGCTATGCGCATTGTACCAGGGCGACGCCCGCCGGGCGCCGCGCCCCGCCCCGGACCGTGACCACCGTTTCGCTGCGCCCAGCCGATCTGCGGCGCTACCGCCGCGCCGTGTTGCGGCCGTTCAAGATCCGTACGGCGGGGCAGTGCCGACGCTTCGTGGAAACGCTGGGGTTCTGCTACGCCTTCACGTCCGGCCCCGGCGGCCTCCCCGGTCTCTTCGACGTCATCGGCACGCGCAGCATCGACCGGATGTGGTCCTGGGCCTGGATGTGGAAAGACTCGCTGGTCACCCGGCGGAAGGTCTACTACGGACGCGTCCTGCGGCGAAAGCCCACCTTCATCTCCCTGGCCTATGTGCCGCACTTCTACGCGCTGTCCGGCAACGTCGGTGAGCCCGACGACTACCTGGTCGCGTACCAGGCCGGTCACCTCAGCCTGCTGGCGCGTGAACTGTATGAGCAGATCGCCCGCCGCGGCCAGGTCAACACCTGGGAACTGCGCCGGCAGTTCGTCTCCGGCGACGACTCCGGGAGCCGGCTGCACCGCGCCCTGGACGAACTCCAGGAGCACTTCCTCATTGCCAAAGTGGCCGAGGTGGAGGGCCGCGGCAACTACGCCTACATCTGGGATACCTTCGGCCGGTGGATGCCGGAGGTGAGCAGACGGGCGGCGCGGATCACCAGCGACGAGGCGGCGGGCGCGGTACTGCGCGCCTACCTGAAGATCGTCGGCGCGGCGACCCCGCAGCAGGTCGGGGACCTCTTCCGCTGGCCGCCGTCTCTCCTCGAGCCCGCCGCCGATCGCGCCGGCATTCTGGAAGCGACCCTCGACGGCGAGCGCTACTGGTCGCTAGCGGTGATGGTCAGCGCCCGCCGCCGGGCGTAGCCGCCTGCGGTTCCCCGGCCAAACCTCCCCGCGCCCTTCCGTGGCACCGGCGCCTCCCGTCTCTGCTCGGCATCCCGTCCCCTTGTGCGTTCTCTGCAACGACGTGTGGGTGCATCGTCGGTCCGTCGCGTGCAGCACATGTCGCTGCAGACGGGAGGGGTCGCGATGCGCGGCTGAGACCGGAAAGCGATTCGGGGGGGGTCAGCGCGTGGTGAGGCCACCGTCTACCAGCAGGCTGACGCCGGTGATCCACCCCGCCTCCTTCGACGCGAGGAAGAGCACGGCGTAGGCCACGTCCTCCGGAGTCCCCACCCGGCGCAGGGGATAGCGCTGGGCGATCTGATCCCACTGCTCGTCCGTGTACTGCTCCCAGATGGTGCGGTTGAGCTCCGTGGGAACGAAGCCGGGGCAGACGGCATTGATGCGGACGCCGTCGGGGCCGTAGGCGGCGGCCATCGTCGTGGTCAGGGAGACGACGCCGGCCTTCGCCGCATTGTACGCGGGCGTGCGGGCCGTCCCGGCGCGGAAGGCCAGGTAGGAGGCGACATTGACGATCGCTCCACCGCTCTCCCGCAGATGCGGCAGCGCCTCCCGGGAGCAGAGGAACACTCCGGTGAGCACGGTGTCCAGGATGCGTGACCAATCCGCGGTCTCCATCTCATGGACGGGTGTGCGGCTGATGATCCCGGCACCGTTGACCAGGATGTCCAGACCGCCGAGGATATCCGCGGTCCGCGCGATCAGCCGCCGCACCGACTCCTCGGCGCTCACGTCCGCCGGGATGAAGTGCACCTCGCCGTGCGGGCGGAGGCGCTCCTGGGCCTCCGCACCCCGCTCCTCGCCGCGGGCGGCGATGACGACCCGTGCGCCCGCCTGGAGCAAGACCCGTGCCGCGGCCTCGCCGATCCCCGACGTCCCGCCCGTTACCAGCGCCCGCTGTCCGTCGAGCCGGAACATTTCTCCCTCCCGTCGAATCCACCCACCGTGGCCCGTGTCATCCTGCATATCGACATGGACGCCTTCTTCGCGGCCATCGAGCAGCTCCGCCGCCCAGAACTGCGTGGGAAACCCGTCGTCGTCGGCGGTGACGGCAACCCCCACAAGCGCGGCGTGGTCTCCACCGCGTCCTATGAGGCCCGCGCCTACGGCATCCACTCGGCGATGCCGCTGCGCACCGCCTACAAGCGCTGTCCCGATGCCATCTTCCTCCCCGTGGACTTCGCGGCCTATCACGAGTTCTCCGGCAAACTGCGGAGCATGCTGCGCGAGTATTCGCCGCTGGTCGAGCCGATGAGTCTGGACGAGGCGTACGTGGACATCTCACACCGCGGCGAGGACCCGGTCGAGTTGGCCCGCACGATTAAGGAGCGGACCAAATCAGAACTCGGCCTGACCGCCTCGGTGGGCGTCGGGCCGAACAAGCTCCTGGCGAAGATCGCCGCCAACCTGCAGAAGCCGGACGGCCTGACGGTGATCTGGGAGCAGGACGTGGAGGAGAAGCTGCGCGACCTTCCGGCAACCGTCTTGTGGGGCATCGGCCCGAAGACCGCGGCGCGCCTGCACGAGGCCCTGGGCATCCAGACGGTTGGCGATCTGCGGCGGATCTCCCTCGAGCGATTGCAAGAGGTCCTCGGCCCGAACCACGGGGAGTGGCTCTATCACATCTGCCGCGGCGAGGACGACAGCCCCGTAGTCACGGAGTGGGAGCCGAAGTCGATGAGCCGCGAGACGACGTTTCAGGTGGACGTGCGGCGGCGCGACACGCTCGTGCGCGTCATTCGCCGCCTGGGTGAAGAGGTCTGCGAGGACGCGCGCGACGAGGGTTACCTGGTGCGCACGGTGACGCTGAAAATCCGCTACCACAACTTCCGCACGCACACCCGGGCACAGACGCTTCCCGAGCCGACCGCCGATCACGACCTGCTCCTCCAGACGGCAGTCGGCTTGCTGGACCGCTTCACGCTCGACCGGCCGGTCCGCCTGGTCGGGGTGCGCTTCTCCAATCTGGTAAGAAGCGAGCGGGGCGCGCCATCGTCCGATGGTGGCCCCGCGGAACCTGCAGCGTCCTAACGCAGGGTGAACGGCGGATATTCATCGCGCAGCAGGGCGGTGTAGACGCCGACCCGATAGGCCCAGCGCGTATATCCCACGACGAAGTCGAACATGCCCCGGGGGTACTGCGCCGTGAACAGGATGGCGAACCAGGCGACCACCATGACCACGAAGACCGCGATGGAAAGCACGCCCAACACGATGGCGTGCGGCAGGACCAGTAGCCACTTGATGAGGATCATCCAGCGGGACAGTCCCTGCGGGTAGTCCACGTCATAGGTGATAGGATACTTGCCTGCCTCCCACGTGAAGGGAGGGTATTCGTCCCGCAGGAGTCCGACATACGCCCCCACGTTCGCCGCCCAGCGGGCCGAGTTCACATAGAGGTCGAACAGACCCTGCGGGTAGCGTTTCGTGAACAGGATAGAGAAGAAGGCGATGAAAGTGACGACGCCCTGCAGAGTGCCGAGCGCCCACAGGACGAAGAAGTGCGGGATCGCCAGCAGCCACTTCACGAAGATGAGCCAGCGAGAAAGCCGACCCGGATACTGGACGTCGAAGCGCAGCGGATAAGCCTCGATCTGTGCGGCCATCGATTACCTCCTGGTGGACCAGCTTGTTACGTCCGCGCCCCCATCTGTATCGCGCGCACGGCTTCCTTGACCTCGGCGTAGTTCGGCTCGACCGTCGGGTCGTCGCTGACCCACCGATAGGTCACCGTACCATCCTTGTCGAGGACGAAGACCGACCGCTTGGCCACACCGGGCAGCACCCCCTTAGCGAAGTTGGGGTCCTCCACGCCGAACGCCATGACCGCGCGACGGTTGAAGTCGCTGAGGAGGGTGAACGTCAGCCCGTGCTGCTCCCCCCAGGCCTTCTGAGCGTAGGGGGTATCCACGCTGATCCCGACCACCCGCGCCCCCGCGTCGGTGAAGGCGTTGAGGCTGTCGCGGAACGTGCACATCTCCCGGGTGCAGACGCCCGTGAAGGCGCCGGGAAAGAACGCCAGCACGACCGGCTGGCCGAACAGATCGGACACCCGCACCGGCTGCCGGTCGCCTCCGACCAGCATCACGTCCGGAGCCTTTTCGCCGACGCGAACCTCCGCCATGGAACCACCCTTCCTGGGGAACCTTCCTCCAGTCTACCCCACACGCCCAAGGATCCGGATCCTGCCGCGCCCGCCCGCCGGCAAGGAGTCCTCCGCCACCTGACCGAAATCGAACAGCATCCAGAGGGATTATCGCCCTGTGGCCTGTTGAGGAGGACGACGATGGCAGCCGTGCTGGAGGCCAAACTGCTGATCGACGGACGGTGGGTGGACGGCGGCCCGCCGGTGGAGGTGCGCAACAAGTACAGCGGAGAGGTGATCGGCACGCTGCCCGCCGCCCGCCGCGAGGACGTGGACGCCGCGGTGGCCGCGGCCGCCCGGGCCGCCGCCGTCATGGCGGAGATGCCGGCGCACCGGCGCAGCGAGATCCTTTCCCGCACCGCCGCGCTGATCCGGGAACGGCGCGACGAATTCGCCCGCACCATCGCCGCGGAGGCCGGCAAGGCGCTGAAGTACGCCCGCGCCGAGGTAGACCGCGGCATCATGACGTTCACGATCGCCGCCGAGGAGGCCCGCCGCCTGCACGGAGAGACGGTACCGCTGGACGCGGTCCCGGCCGGCGAAGGCTATTTCGGTTTCTGGATCCGCCGCCCGGTCGGCGTCGTCGCCGCGATCTCGCCCTTCAACTTCCCGCTCAACCTGGTGGCGCACAAGGTCGCCCCGGCGCTGGCTGCGGGCAACACCGTGGTGCTCAAGCCGGCGACGGCGACGCCGCTGACCGCGGTCAACCTCTGCCGGGCGCTGGCGGAGGCGGGACTTCCCGGCGGGGCGATCAACCTGATCGTCGGCCCGGGGAGCACCGTCGGCGAGTGGCTCGTCACCCATCCGCAAGTCGCCAAAGTCACGTTCACCGGCAGTCCGGCCGTCGGCGAGCGCATCATGTCCATCGCCGGGATCAAGAAGGTGACGCTGGAACTGGGGAACACGTCGCCGGTGATCATTGCGCCGGATGCAGACCTGGACTTCGTCGCGAAACGCTGCGCCGTTGGCGCGTACTACAACTCGGGGCAGGTCTGCATCTCCGTGCAGCGCATCTACAGCGAGCGCAAAGTGTACGAGCCCTTCACCGAGCGGTTCGTCCAGGCCAGCCGGGCGATGGTGGTCGGCGACCCCCTGGACGAGCGCGTCGACGTCGGCCCGATGATCGACGTCCGCGAGGCGGAGCGCATCGAAGGGTGGGTGCAGGAGGCGATGGCGGGTGGCGCGCGCGTCCTCACCGGAGGCAAACGCGACGGGGCGGTCTACTGGCCGACGGTGCTCAGCGAAGTCAAACCCGAGATGAAAGTCGTCGCGCAGGAGACCTTCGCGCCGGTCGCGTCCGTCATCGCCACCGACGATTTCGAAGACGCGCTGCGTCAGGCCGACGCCACCGAGTACGGCCTGCAGGCCGCGGTCTTCACGCGCGACATCTCCCGCATCTTCCAGGCGGTCCGCCGCCTGAACTTCGGCGGGGTGATCATCAACGACACTCCGGTCTTCCGCGCCGACCACATGCCCTACGGCGGCATGCGCCGCAGCGGGATCGGGCGGGAAGGCGTCCGCTACGCCATGGAGGAGATGACCAACATCCAGATGGTGGTGATCCGGCTGGCGGACTAGGGTTTGAACCGGGCGACCGCGGTGGGCGTGACGATCGGCAGCAGGTAATCGGGGAACCGCGCGCGCACGGCCGCGGCGAGGGCCTCGTCATCCAGTCCGGCCGCCGCGCCCTCGCGCACGACCGACTCCACCGCGGCATGGTACTGCTCCTGAGCGTCCAGGATCTCCGGCCCGCCCACCCGCCCATGCCCCGGGATGAAGATGTCGGCATCCAGGGCCCGCAGCGCGCGCAGTCCCTCGCGCACGCCGCCCGCCGAAGCGTGCTCGTAGTTGCAGTGATAGCCGGAGAAGACCAGGTCGCCGCAGATGGCAACCCGTTCCGCGGGCAGAAAGAGGAAGGCATCGCCCGGCGTGTGGTCCCACCCGGCGTGCCAGACTTCGACTCCCACGTCTCCGACGTACAGGGTGAGGCCCTCATCGAAGGTCACATCGGGAAGGACCGGGACGGCGTCCGCGAATAACTCCGCGGTTTCCGCGGCGCGCCGGCGAGCCTCGAGCAGCGCCGGGTGCTCGGCCGCCATGCCCTCGCGGCAGGCCCGGTGGGCGATGATCGTCGCGCCCTGACCGGCGAACCAGGCCCCGCCCAACGTGTGATCGGTGTGGTGATGCGTGAGCGCGACGAGGCGCACCGGCGCGCTCGTGTGCCGGCGCAGCGCCTGCTCGACCAGCCGGGCGTGGGCCGGCGCAATGAGCGGATCCACCAGTAGGACGGCACCGCGGCCGATCACGCCCACACAGTTCGTGCCGTAGCTGGAGAGCATGGCCTCCCCACCGAGCGTCCAGACGAAGACGTTCGGCCGGACCGGCGTCTCCGCCAGCGGATCGGTCATCGGGCTACGGCGCCCTCCGGGCGATGAACTTGAACTCCAGCCGCGCCTCATTCTCCGCCCGCAGGATGCCGAAGATGGCGGGTGGATCGAAACCGAAGTCCGTCATCAGGATGGCTGTGGTGGCCGTCCCGCTGAGGGTGTTGCGCTCCAACTTCAGCGTCGTGGAAAACGTCGCCGCTTTGACCGCCTCGCGGATCTTCAGGTTGCCGGCGATCTCCAGGGCGATCTCCCGGCCCTCGGTGTACGCGGCCGGCAGCCCGCGGATCGCCGTCGGCGTAAACTCCGCCAGCGGGTACCGCGCCGACTCCAGCCACCGCTCGCGGATCGCCCGGTCGCGACGGATATTGTCGGACTTGAACTGGCTGATGTCCACGGTGATCGTGCCGACGCGGCTGTTCTGCGGATTCCGGCGGTCCAGGAAGATCTCTCCGCGCACGACCGGCGTGATGCCCACGGCGACGTTGAACCGGTTGTTCTCATTGATGAAGGTCTCGGCGACCCGGTAGATCACCTGCGATTCCGCAGGCACGATGACGAACCGCTCCTGTGCCGGCGCCGCGAGGGTCGCGGCGGGTCCGACAGGCGGCGCCAGGGGCGGCCGGACGAACAGAACGGCCAGAACCAGAATGGCTGCGCGCAGTGTCATCAATCGCTCCGTTACCGCAGCGGGGTCAGGACGAGGTCGAACGTCCCTTCGGTCGAATTCGGCGGCGGATAGTACTGGGTCACCAGCGTCTGATGGCGTTCCGCGGACACGCGGACGTGGATGTGGGACGGACGGCCCGCGTACGGCGGCGGGTAGTGGCTCTCAAACCGGTACACCCCGGCGGTGTCGGCAAGCACCGTGGCCCGGTGGTCGTCATCGTACTGCCCGTTGGGCCCGGCCAGCCAGAATTCCAGGCGCGCCCCGGCGATCGGGCCGCACCCCGGGACCGAGCGGACCACGCCCTTGAGCACGTGCCCGCTGCCGACCTTCGCCCGGAGCGGCGCGTTCGCCTTGTAGAACGGACCCAGCGCGTCGGGGCGCGTGGGCGCGCAGGCCGGCGATGCGGCGGCCGACAGCACGGGGGCCGGCACCGGCGCGGCGAGCAGCGCGACGGCCACCAGAAGCCAGAGGGGGCGAGCGAGCCGGAACATATCGGTCATGATTGGTTCATTATAGACGCCTCCCGCGGCCCCTCAATAGTCAACCCGCGGTCCCGCCTTCCGGGTGGATGGTATAGTCAGAGTACATGACCCGACGCCTTCGACGCCCGGCTGCGGCCGCATTTCTGACGGCTGTGCTCCTCGCCCTCGGACTGCCCGGCGGGCTGCCGGCGCAGTCGCCGTCCCCCGCCCCGGACTTCGTGTTGATCAACCAGGACGGGGCCAGGGTCAGCCTGCATCAGTTCCGCGGCCGGCTGGTCATCCTCACGTTCATCTACACGCACTGTCCGGACATCTGTCCGCTGACCACGGCCAAACTCGTGCGGGTGCAGAACGAACTAAAGAAGCGCGGCTGGTTCGGCCGGAAGGTGGTCCTGCTCGCCATGACGTTCGACCCCCAGCGGGACACACCGGCCGTGATGAAGGCCTACGCCGCCAAGTTCAAAGTGGACCACTCCGGCTGGCACTTCCTCAGCGGCGATCCCGCCACCGTGATGAAGGTGGTCCAGGCGTACCGCGTCCCCGTCCGGCCGTCGGCCAGACCAGGCCGCATCGACCACGGCCTGCCGACACTGGTGATCGACTCGCAGGGCCGCATCCTCGGCTTCTACAATCCCGACTTCGACCCGCAGGACGTCGTCCGCGACCTGACCCACCTGCTCGGTTCCTGATGGCGCTCGAGGCCGACCTCGCCTGGCTGCGGGCGCACACGCCGCTCACCCGGCGGGCGGCGGAGCAGCTGGTCGAGGAAGACTGGCACGATCACACCCTCTGCCTGGCCATTCACCTCGACTTGAAGATGATCCCGGTGGTCGAAGCGCTGCGGCAGACCGGCGCACGCGTCCTCCTGCTGGGTGCCAATCCGGCAACGACCCGGGACGAAGTCGTGGCATGGCTCACCGAGGCCGGCGCGGTGGCGCGCGCCGCATATGGCATGGACGACGACGCCCGGCTGGAGGCCATGGACTGGGCGATCGGGCGGCGGCCGACCTTCCTCAGCGAGATGGGGGGCGAGGTCACCGTCCGCCTCGTGCGCATGCGCCCCGACGTGGCGGCCGCCGTGCGCGCGGGAATGGAGGCGACGGGCACGGGCCTGCGCCGCCTGGCGGAGGTCGCACTCCCCTTCCCGGTCTTCAACTGGGACGAACTCCCGCTGAAGCAGGGGCTGCACAACCGCCATCTGGTGGGGCTGACCGTGTGGAACACCTTTCTCAACGTGACCGGGTTGACGCTCCACGGGCGGCGGGTGCTGGTCATGGGTTTTGGGCCGGTCGGCCGGGGCATCGCCGACTACGCGCAGCGGTGGGGCGCCATCGTCGCGGTCGCCGACCCCGACCCGCGGCGCCAGGTGGAGGCGCGGCATCAGGGGTGCCTGGTGCAGACGCTGGAGGAGGCGCTTCCGGCGGCGCAGGTCGTCATCACCGCCACCGGGCGGGAGCGTGTCCTCGGCTCCCCGCAGTTCCGCCTGCTCCGGCCGGGAGCGATTCTGCTGAACGCCGGCCACTCCAATCTGGAGATCGATGTCCCGGCGCTGCGCCGGTTCTCCCCGACGCCGGTCCGACCACACATCGAGGCGGTTGACCTCGACGGCGGCCGGCGCGTCTACCTGCTGGCCGGCGGGGCGATGTTCAACCTGGCCGCGGGCCCGGGCGACCCGTACGACGCCTTCGACCTGACCAGCGCCATCATGCTGGAGGGGATCCGCTTCATGGTGCGGCGCCACGCGGAGTTCCCCCCGGGGGTCCACCTCTTCCCCGCCGAGGTAGAGCACGCCGTCGTGGCGAACCTGGAATGACGGCCTGATGCAGGTCACTGTCTACCGCGAAGACGGCATCGTCACCGACGCCACCGAGCCGCTCCCGACGCTCTTGCAGCGGGATACCCAGGCGGTGTGGGTCGCGCTGGACCGGGCCCGCCCCGCAGACCTGCAACTCCTCACCGACGTCTTCCACTTCCACCCGCTGGCTGTCGAGGACTCGCAGAAAACCGGGCAGCGCCCGAAGATTGAAGCCTATGAGGAACACCTCTTCATCACGATGCACGCCGCCCGGGGCGACCACGGCACGCAGTTGACACTGGACGAGGTGGACATCTTCTTCACGTCCCGCGCGGTGGTGACGGTAAGCAAGACCGGTCTGTCCGCGTTGGACGAACCGCGGAGCCGTCTGGCCCGCGCCCCGGGCCGGCTGCGGCGGTCGCCGGATTTCATCCTCTACACGATCCTCGACGCCATCGTGGACACGTATTTCCCGGTGCTGGACCGCATCGATGACCAGATCGATCGGCTGGAGGACCAGCTCTTCCGCCATCCGACCAGCCGCACGCTGGGGACGCTCTTTCGGACCAAGCGTACCCTGCTGCACGCCCGCCGGCACATCGTCCCGCTGCGGGACACGCTGAACGTGCTGATGCGGCGGGAGACCGCGCTCGTCACCGAAGCGGTCATCCTCTACTTCCGGGACATCTACGACCACGTGCTCCGCATCACCGACCAGATCGACACCCACCGCGACCTGCTCACCGGTGCGTTAGAGGTCTACCTGACGCTGATCAGCAACCGGCTGAATGAAGTGATGAAGGTCCTGACCGTGATCACCCTGATCTTTGCCGTGCTCACCGTGATCACCGGCATCTACGGCATGAACTTCACCCGCCCGTTCCCGTCCTTCGAGTGGCCCTACGGCTTCTGGGCCGTCATCGGGGCCATGGTCGTGCTGGTCGTGGCCATGCTCGCGCTCTTCCGCCGCGCCGGCTGGGTCTAGCGACTCGGCGATGCCGACCTATCCGACCTTCGGTTTCCTCACGCCCCAGAACATGGGGCTGCTGACGGATCTTTACGAACTAACGATGGCGGACAGCTACTTCCGCCAGGGGATGAACGACTGGGCCACCTTCGACGTCTTCGTGCGCGAGTTGCCTGCGGACCGTTCCTTCCTGGTCAGTGCCGGACTGGAGGCGGTCCTGCACTACCTGGAGCACGTCCGCTTCGATGGGGAGGCGCTGGACTACCTGCGCTCGCTCAACCGGTTCAGTGAAGGCTTCCTGGACTACCTGCGCGACTTTCGGTTCTCCGGCAGCGTGCGGGCCATCCCCGAAGGCGAGGTCTTCTTCCCGCAGGAGCCGCTGCTGGAGGTCACCGCCCCGCGCATCGAGACCCAGGTCATCGAGACCTTCCTGCTGAACACGCTCAACTTCCAGGTGACGATCGCGTCCAAGGCGGCGCGGGTGGTCCTGGCGGCCCAGGGGTGCGGCGTGATCGACTTCTCCCCCCGGCGCGATCACGGCGCCGACGCCGCCCTGAAGGTGGCGCGCGCCTCATACATCGCGGGATGCATCGGCACGTCCTGCGTCCTGGCGGGGCAGCTTTACGGAATCCCCGTCTTCGGCACGATGGCCCACTCCTACGTGATGTCCTTCCCCGATGAACTGTCGGCGTTCCGCGCCTTCGCCGCCGATTTCCCGGAGAACTCCGTGCTGTTGATCGACACCTACGACACGATCAAGGGCGCGGAGCGGGCGATCATCGTGGCGCGGGAGATGGCCGCGCGGGGGCACCGCCTGCGCGGCGTGCGTCTCGACAGCGGCGACCTGGTGGCCACCAGCCGGCAGGTGCGGGCCCTGCTGAATGCCGCCGGGCTGCGGGAGACGCAGATCGTGCTCTCCGGCGGCCTGAATGAGTTCAAAGTCGCCGACCTGCTGCAGGCCGGCGCCGTGGCCGACGCCTTCGGCGTGGGCACCGAACTCGGCACCTCCGCGGACGCGCCGTTCGTGGAGGGCGTCTATAAGCTCGTGGAGGACGCGGAGGGCTACCGCGTCAAGTTGAGCACGGGGAAGGCGACCCTGCCCGGACGCAAACAGGTCTGGCGGACCGCAGACACCAAGGGCATCCCCCAGCACGACACGATCGCGCTTGCGGAGGAGACCGGACCGCCCGGGGCGGGGCCGCTCCTGGTCGAGGTGATGCGTGATGGCCGCACCGTCCGGCCGGATGATCTGGACGAGATGCGCGCCCGCTGCCGCGACCGGCTGGCGCTCCTCCCTTCGCCACTGCCCGTCCTCCGGGGGTCAGGGACCTTCCCGGTGCGTCTGAGTCCAGCCCTGGAGGCCCTCCGCGTCCGGATGTACGAAGAGGCGGCGCGAGAGAACGGATGAGAGCCCTCCTCGCCCTGCTCATGGCGGTGCTGGTCGCGGCCGCAGCGACGGGCGGTCCGCCGGCGGTCGCGGGGCCGGGACAGATCACGGTGCTGGTGGACGGTACGGTCCTGGCCCTCGACGTCCCCCCCGTGCAGATCGAGGGACGCGTCCTCGTCCCGCTGCGGGGGATTTTCGAGCGTCTGGGCGCCACCGTGGTCTTCGACCCCACGACGCAGACCGTGACGGCGGCGCGCGAATCCATCACCGTCGTCCTGCGCCTGGGCAGCCGGGAGGCGCGCATCAACGACCGCATCGTCCTGCTGGATGTGCCGTCGCTGGCGCTGCGCGGGCGGACGATGGTGCCACTGCGCTTCGTCAGCGAGGCGCTCGGTGCCCGCGTGGACTGGGACGAGCGCACGCGCACGGTGCAGATCTACACGACCGCGCCCCTGGCTTCCCCGGCGCCCACGGCGCAGACCATCGAAGGCACGCTGTTGCGGGTGGACGCCGATCAGGGCCGGATCCACGTGCTGGCGGGGACCCTCCTCCACGTGATTGTCGTCACCGTAGACACCTCCATCCTGCGCCGGGAGACGACGACGGGCGCGG
The DNA here is from genome assembly GCA_001443485.1 of Candidatus Sysuimicrobiota bacterium CSP1-3. GTDB lineage: Bacteria > Sysuimicrobiota > Sysuimicrobiia > Sysuimicrobiales > Humicultoraceae > Humicultor. The sequence continues at coordinate 857 of LDXQ01000003.1, read as the reverse complement.
GCGGCTCGGTGAATATCAGGGAACTGCGCCCGGGGGACCAGGTGGTGGCGGTGGTAAACGCGCGCCTGGAAGCCGCGACGATCCGGGCGGCCTACCGGCAGGTCCGAGGGGTGGTGAACCTGATCACGCTGCGGACCATCACCCTGCAGGACGGCTCGTCGTTCACGCTTCACCTCGACCTGATCGTCTCGGGCAAGGTCAAGGCCCGCGAGGAGATCCGCCCGGGCGTGTCCGTCGTCCTGCGGCTCAACCCCAAGACGGACATCGTCTGGGAGATCACGGTGGAATAGTCCACCCTCGATCGGCGCCCCGCCGGTCAGACCGTCCCAGCTCCGGTGTCACATCTCTGCGAACGCCTCGACGATGCGGGCCATCATGAAGATCGTCTCTTCGAAGTCGGCCAGCCGAATGTGCTCGTCCGGGGCGTGGCCCCGGCTGTCCCAGTATCCGCCGCCCAGGCTGATGATCGGGATCCCGAGCGCCGTGCCCAGCGGATACATCGGCCCCGTCCCCCCGGAGGTCGGCTTGAGCAGCACCGCCCGCCCCGTCGCCTCCCCGGCAATCCGCGCCACCATCTGGATGAACGGGTCGGCCAGCGGTGACCGGTAGGCTCGCTCCCCGCCCAGCAGCTGGATGTCGATATCACCGACGCCGTGAGCGGCGAAGTGTCGCCGCACCAGTTCAGTGATCTCTTCGGGATCCTGATCGGGGACGAGCCGAAAGTCCACCTTGGCGATCGCCCGCGCCGGCAGCACGGTCTTGCTCCCCGGTCCCGTGTACCCGCTGTGGAAGCCGCAGACGGTGCAGGTCGGACTGAAGTAGAGGTCGTACTGGGCGGCCTCCGCCCTCTTCCCGCC
>LDXQ01000002.1 GCA_001443485.1 Candidatus Sysuimicrobiota bacterium CSP1-3 | reverse complement strand
CGGACCTTTTCCGCGGCAGACCATGCGATCCGCCGAGGACATCGGGTATTAGCCCCGGTTTCCCGAGGTTGTCCCCGTCTTCGAGGCAGGTTACCCACGTGTTACGCACCCGTGCGCCGGTAGAGTTGACCCGAGAGCAAGCTCCCGAGCAACCCTCCCTCGACTTGCATGTTTGAAGCACGCCGCCAGCGTTCGTCCTGAGCCAGGATCAAACTCTCCGTCGGACTCTTGTTTAGGCGGCTCTCGCCGCCCACTCAAAGGATCCGAGAAGCCCGAACGCTCTCGCGAGCGATCGGTCGATGCGGCTCCTTACCACTATGCAGTTTTCAAGGTTCTGCGGGGGAACTTCCCCGAGGCATCTATCATATATACTCGCCGCCCGATGCCTTGTCAAGCCAACGGAGCGCAGCAGGAAGCCGCCGCGCGCGCCCGGAATCCCGCGTCGTGCGCCTGATGCTCGTTGTACTCGCACTGGGAATTGCCGCCACCCTCGGCGCATATGCCATTCGCCTCTTCACCGCCGGAGGCGCGCTGGCGGCGCTTCTGGTCGGCGCCGCCGTCCTGCTGGCCGGCGGGTGGGGACTGGCGCTGACGCTCGTCGGCGCGTTCGCCAGCACGGCGGTCCTCACCCGCTATCGCCGGAGTGAGAAGATCCAGCCCGAACACCGGCGCGGGCGCTCGGCGTCTCAGGTCCTGGCGAACGGCATCGTCCCGGCCACGGTGGCAATCGCCGGTGCACTCTTTGACCTCTCCTGGGCCCTCCCCGCGGCGGTGGGGGCGATCGCGGCGACGACCGCCGATACCTGGGCGACCGAGGTCGGCCTGCTCAGCCGGCAGCCGCCGCGTCTGATCACGACCGGTGCGATCGTCCCCCGCGGCCGCTCCGGCGGGATCACGCTTCTCGGCACGGTGAGCGGAGTGGGCGGGGCGCTCTTCGCCGCGGTGTTGGGCCGATTCGCCGTCCCGGGCCCAGGTGCCTTGGGTATTCTCGTCCCCGCAGCCGGCGGGATGGCGGGTTTGCTTATCGATAGCGTCGTTGGGGCGACCGCGCAGGCGCGCTACCGCTGTCCGGCCTGCGGCGAAGAGGGTGAGGTCGAGGCGTGTACCTGCGGCGCGGTGCGGCGGCTGGTCGGAGGCTGGCGGTGGATGACGAACGATACCGTGAACGTCCTGGGCACACTAACGGGAGCGATGGTGGCGATGGTGACATCAATCCCGCGGTAGGGTTTCGGCGCGCGGGCGCGGTTAGTGGCGGAAGTGCCGTTCGCCGGTGAAGACCACCGTCACACCCGCGGCGTCCGCCGCGGCAATGACCTCCGGGTCGCGAACGGACCCTCCCGGCTGGATGACCGCGGTGACCCCTGCGGCGGCCGCCTCCTCGATGCCATCGGGAAAGGGAAAGAACCCATCGGAGGCCAGTACGCTCCCGCGGGCGCGTGACCCGGCTTTAGCCACGGCCATCCGCACACTGTCGACTCGGCTCGTCTGCCCGCCCCCCACTCCGACGGTCTGCTCTCCCGCGGCCAGGACGATGGCATTTGACCGGACATGTTTGCAGATCAGCCAGGCGAAATGGAGATCGCGCCACTCCTCGGGCGCGGGGGCGCGGCGGCTGACCACCTCTCCCTCTCGCGGCGCGCCAAGCGCATCGGCGTCCTGGACGAGTACCCCACCGAGTAGAGACCGCAGCATGCGGGCGGATTGCACAGCGGGAACCAGCGAGCCGTTCGCCTTCGCCTCCAGCACGCGCAGGTTCTTCCGCCTAGCCAGCATCGCCAGCGCTTCCGGGGTGACCTCGGGAGCAAACAACCCTTCCAGGAAGAGCGTCCCGAGCGCGGCCGCCGCGTCCGCGTCAAAGGGCGCGTTGACCGCGAGGATCCCGCCGAACGCGGAGGTGGCGTCCGCGGCGATGGCCCGCTGCACCGCCGCGGCCGTGGTGCTGCCGAGGGCGGCACCGCAGGGCGTGGCGTGTTTGATCAGGACCGCCGCCGGCCGGTCGAATTCCCGCACGGCGGCCCATGCGGCTTCGAGGTCCAGCAGATTGTTGTAGGAGAGCGCTTTCCCCTGCAGCAGCTCTGCCCCGGTGACCTCGCCGGGCAGCAGTTCGGGCGTCGTGTAGAGCGCGGCGCGCTGGTGCGGATTCTCGCCGTAGCGGAGCAGAAAGCGGCGGTGATAGACAACCACCAGAGGATCAGGAAAATCATCGCCGTCCGCCAGACGTGCCGCGATCGCCGCGTCGTAGGCCGCGGTGCGGGCGAAGGCGCGGGCCGCCAGCCGGCGCCGCGTTTCCGGGGAGAGTTGTCCCGTGCGCCGCAGCTCTTCCTGGACCAGGCCGTATTGCGCCGGCTCGCAGACAACGCCGACGCGCTGCCAGTTCTTCGCGGCCGCCCGCAGCAGGGTGACCCCGCCGATGTCGATCCACTCGATGAGATCCTCCCCGCGCCCGTGTTCCGCGGTCGCCGCCTCAAATGGATAGAGATTGACGACGACGAGGTCGATCGGCCGGATCCCGTGATGGGCCAGTTCCTCGGCATGGCGCGGGCCGTCGGCCAGGATCGCGGCGGCAATCGCCGGGTGGAGCGTCTTCACCCTGCCGTCCAGCAATTCGGGGTACCCGGTCAGCGCCGAGATGGGGGTCACCGGCAGGGCCGCCTCGGTCAGCGTGCGGGCGGTACCCGCCGTGGAGATCAGTTCGAACCCGAACTCTGCCAGCGTGGCCGCAAAGGGCACCAGGTCGGTCTTGTCTGAGACGCTGAGCAGCGCTCGCCTCATATGCTCATCCTCCGGCTAGCACGGCCGCGCGAAGACCGGGCAGTAGCCTCCCCTCGGCGATCGCTCGAACCACCACAGGGTAAAGCCGATGTTCCGCTTCGGCCACGCGCGCGGCCAGGGTCGCCGGCGTATCGCCGGCGAGGACAGAAACGGTAGCCTGCGCCACGATCGGCCCGCCGTCCACTCTCTCGTCGACCAGGTGAATCGTGCAGCCACTCTGCGTTGCTCCGGCGGCCAGCACCGCCTCGTGCACGCGCAGGCCGTACATCCCCGGGCCGCCGAAAGCGGGGAGCAGCGCCGGGTGAATATTCAGAATGCGCCCGGGGAACTGGACGACAAACCACGGCGAGAGGATGCGCATGAACCCGGCGAGGCACACCAGATCCACGCGGGCCTCGCGAAGGATCTGGACGAGATCCGCCTCATAATCCTGACGGGGCCGGCCTCGATGGTCGACGACGTGCGCCGGGACCCCGGCCCGCCGTGCCCGGTCCAGCGCGGGAGCGTCCGCGATGTTGGCGATGACCACGGCGACCTCGTATGGGGCGCCGGCCGCGGCGGCATCGAGCAGCGCCTGAAGGTTCGAGCCGTATCCGGAGACGAACACACCGACGCGCATCACGTGAACACCACGTCCCGATTCCCCGGCACGACCCCACCGATGACGCGGGCCGTCTCCCCCGCTCCGCGCAGAATCTCCAGGGCGCGCGCGGCATCTGACAGGGAGACCACGAGGACCATGCCGACGCCGAGGTTGAACGTCCGGCGCATCTCCGCGTGATCCAGCGCGCCCAACTGCTGCAGGAACGGGAAGACCGGGGGGACGGGCCAGGAGGGCTCAAGACGCGCCCGCAGTCCAGGCGGCAATATGCGCACGATGTTCCCGGGGAGTCCACCGCCGGTGATGTGTGCGGCGGCGTGCACCGGCATCGCGTCAAGGAGACTCAAGACCGCCGGCGCGTAGCAAGGGTGCGGCGCAAGCAGGGCGGCGCCAATGGGTGCACCCAGGCTCTCCTCGTACTGCGACAGATCCAGATTCTCCACCAGCCGGCGGGCGAGGCTGTAGCCGTTCGTGTGCAGGCCGGTGGAGGCCAGGCCGATGATCTGGTCCCCCGCACACACGTGCGCCGGGCCCAGGTATGCAATCACGCTGCCGACCATGGCGCCGACGACATCGTACGCCTCTTCGTGGTAGACGCCGGGCATCTCCGCCGTCTCCCCGCCGATCAGCGGGATCCCCAACCGAGCACACGCCTCGCTCATGCCTTCGATCAGTGTAGTCAGCAGTAGCTCGTCCAGTCGACCCATCGTCACGCAGTCGGCGAAACAGAGAGGCCGCACACCGGCGGCGACCAGGTCGTTCGCGCAGTGCGCCACGATGTCCGATCCGATCGCGCGGTCCTGCCCGAGGCGGCGGGCCAGGACCGTCTTCGTGCCGACGCCGTCGATCGTGATGGCGATCTGTGATGTCCCGGCGGGCAGCCGCAGGATGCCGGCGAATCCGCCCCAGGGCGAGACGTCCGGGCCGTACGTCTGCGTGATCGCGGCGCCCAACGTCTCCAGGAGACGCGCCTTCCCCTCCACATCGACGCCGGCGTCACGATAAGTCAGCGGCCCGGCCACACCGCCACCTCCGGAATCTCGCTCGGGCTCGTTGCCGCCACGGGCTCCAGCGCGGCGCGGCCCGCCTCCTCCTCTGTGGGCACGCGCGTCGGATACCGGCCGTCCAGGCAGGCCATGCACAGCGCCTCCGTGGGGAGACGGAGCGCTTCCACCAAACCCGCCTGACTCAGATAGCCCAGCGAGTCGGCGCCGATCTGCTCGCGGATCTCCTCGACCGACCGCGTGGCGGCGATCAACTGTCCGCGGCTGCTGGTATCGATCCCATAGAAGCAGGGGAAGTGGATCGGCGGACTGCTGACCCGCATGTGTACTTCCCGCGCCCCGGCACGGCGGAGCAGCGCCACGATGCGCGAGCTGGTCGTCCCCCGCACGATGGAGTCGTCGACGAGCACGACGCGCCGGCCGTCCACGACCTCGCGGAGCGCGTTGAGTTTGATCTGTACCCCGGCATCCCGCACGGCGGGACTGGGCTGGAGGAACGTGCGCCCGATATAGCGGTTCTTGATCAGACCGATCTCCAGCGGGAGGCCGGACTCCTCCGCATAGCCCATCGCCGCCGAACTGCCGGAGTCCGGCACCGGCACCACCAGATCCGCCGGCGCCGGGTGCTCGCGCGCCAGGATGCGTCCCATCCTCCGGCGGGCCTGATGGACGTTCCGATGGAACAGCACCGTGTCCGGCCGGGCGAAGTAAATGTACTCGAAGACGCAGTGGGCGCGGCGGGGCGCCTCGAGGACGGGAACGGCGCGGACACCCTCCGCCGCGCAGACGACCAGCTCGCCGGGTTCGACCTCACCCAGCGGCTCGCCGCCGACGTGGTCGAAGGCGCATGTCTCCGAGGCCAGTATCCAGAAGTTCGGTCCTCCGCCGAGGATGAGCGGGCGGATGCCGTGCCGGTCGCGAAACCCCAGCACCATGTCCTCGACGAGCACCGTCACCGTGAACGCGCCCTCCAGCCGCGGCATGCAGTATCGCGCCGCCTCCTCTGCCGTGGAGACGGGGGCCCGCGCCAGCAGATGGGCGATGACCTCGGTATCCGTACTGGACGTGAACACACACCCGTCCGCCTCCAGGGCGCGGCGCAGGGCGGGTGCGTTAATCAAATTGCCGTTGTGGGCCACAGCCAGCGGGCCCCACGGCGAGGAGACGACAATGGGCTGGGCGTTGGCCAGCGTGACCGATCCCATCGTCGCGTACCGGACGTGCCCGACGGCGAGCCACCCGTCCAGCGCCAGGATGATCTCCGGCGTAAACACCTGGGCGACCAGGCCGAGGTCCCGGTGCGCTGTCAGCCGGCGTCCGTCGGATGCGGCGATCCCCGCGCTCTCCTGGCCGCGATGCTGTAGCGCGTAGAGCGCCAGGTGAATCAACGGCGCCGCGGGCGTCCGGCGGTCGCGGCAGAGTACCGCGGCAACGCCGCATTCTTCTTTCCAGACCCGCTCGATCGTGGCGTCCATCAGCCGGCCTCGCACCCCAGACTCATCCACGCCCGCCGCAGACGACCGAGCGAAAGGTCGACCGCCACACGCTCGTCTGGGCCGGCGATTCGAAACCGGTCTCCCTCGAGGTGGCCGAGCACGCTGAGAGGAACGTCGTGTGTGGCGGCGAGCGACTGCAGTTCTGTCAGATCATCGGGCGAGACCACACACACCACGCGCGTCCCCTCCTCGCCAAAGAGCGCTCCGGTGTCGACGGGGCCCGGCAGCGTGACGGAGGCGCCGCGATCCAGAATCAGGCAGCACTCCACCAAAGCCGCAGCGAGACCACCGTCCGAGACGTCGTGCGCCAGGGCCACCGCGCGGCGCTGGACCGCCTCCCGCACGCAGGACAGGGTGCGCCCCGCAGTATGGAGATTGGGGCGGTGAAAGCCGGGAGCGAGAGAACTGCAGAATTCGCGCGCGTAGAGCGATCCACCCAGGCCGCTGTCGGCCGCACCGAGGAGGACCAGGAGGTTGTCATCCTGCGGGACCGTCGGCGCCGTCGTCACATCGGGGACGAGCCCGACCATGGCCACCACGGGGGTAGGCAGGATGGGCCCGGCCGGGCCCTCGTTATAGAAGGAAACATTACCTCCCACCACCGGGACCCCCAGCGCCCGGCAGGCGTCGGCGATCCCCTCCACCGCCCGCGCGAAGGTCCAGAAGACCTGGGGGTCTTCGGGGCTGGCGAAGTTGAGGCAGTCGGTCACGGCCAGGGGCACCGCGCCGGCGCAGGCCAGATTCGCTGCCGCTTCCAGGACGGTTGCCAGCGCGCCGCCGTAAGGATCGACGGCGCACCAACGGCCGTTGCCGTCCACAGTGAGCGCCAGTCCCGCGGGCGCGACCTCGGGCAGTCGCAGGACGGCGGCGTCCCGACCCGGGCGCACGACGGTCCGGACTTGGACCATGTGATCGTACTGCTCGTAGATCGGCGCCTTCCCGGCCAGCTCCGCCGTCGCCAGCAGTCGCAGCAGCGCGTGCTCCGCGGCGATCCCGCGCGCGGCCAGAGGCGCGGGGTCAGGGACGGGAACCGGATCGACATGCCGCGCTGGCGCGTGGGTCAGAAGGTCCGCCGGCAGATCGACCACGAGGGCGTCGTCAAACTGGGCGCGGAAGCGCCCGTCGTCGGTCACGCGGCCGACGACCTCCGCCTCCAGACCCCAGCGCCGGTAGACCGCGGCGAGGATCTCCACATCTTCCGGGCTTGTGACCAGGAGCATCCGCTCCTGCGATTCCGACAACAGGACCTCGTGCGGCGCCATGTCCCGTTCCCGGAGCGGCACCCGGTACAGGTCGAGGACCACACCGGTGTCCGCCCGGGCCGCCATCTCCGCGGCGGCGCAGGCCAGACCGCCCGCGCCCATGTCCTGCACTCCTCTAACGCGCCCGGTCTCCAGCGCCTGCAGGGTCGCCTCGATCAGACACTTCCCGGCGAACGGATCGCCGATCTGCACGGCGGCCCGGTCTTCGTACTCTGCGCGCTCGTCGAGGACAGCGGACGCGAAAGCTGCGCCGCCGATGCCGTCGCGCCCGGTGCGCGCGCCAGCGTAGAGCAGGACGGCTCCCGGCGGATCGGCCCGGCCGCGGACCACACGGTCGGTCCGCACCAACCCCAGACAGGCAACGTTCACCAGCGGGTTGTCCCGGTAGCCGGGATCGACGGCCAGTTCGCCACCGACTGTGGGCACCCCGATGCTGTTGCCGTAGCCGGCGATCCCGCCGACGATCCCAGCGAGCAGCCGGCGAGAACGTGCATCGTCGAGCGGCCCGCAGCGCAGCGAATCCAGCAGCGCGATGGGACGGGCGCCCATCGCGAGGACGTCGCGGATGATGCCACCCACTCCGGTCGCCGCGCCGTTGTACGGATCGACCGCGCTGGGGTGGTTGTGGCTCTCCATCTTCCAGACCAGCGCCCACCCCCCGCCGATCTCCACGACCCCGGCGTTCTCGCCCGGCCCCTGCAGCACCCCGGCCCCGCGCGTGGGCAGCCGGCGCAGCACCTCGCGGGAGTGTTTGTACGCGCAGTGCTCCGACCACATCACGGCGAAACAGCGCAGTTCCACCGTGTTCGGCGCCCGTCGGAGCGCGGCGCCGACCGCAGCGTACTCCTCCGGCGAAAGGCCGGACGCACCGGCCGGCGCGCCCTCCGGGGCAACCTCGACACCGACGCGGGGTGGAGCGTGTGCTATTCCCGTCACCGCACCCCCGCTATCGCCAGCAGCACGGACTCGAAGATCTGCCGCCCGTCGGTCGATCCCAGCGGCCCCTCGGCGGAGCGTTCCGGGTGCGGCATCAATCCCACGACATTACCGGCCCGGTTGCACACGCCGGCGATGGCCCGGGCGGCACCGTTCGGGTTGGCCGCCGGCAGCACCTGGCCGTCAGGATCGCAGTAGCGGAAGACGACCTGCCGCTTACTCTCCAGCAACCGGAGCACGTCAGGGGAGGCAGTATAGCGTCCTTCCGCATGCGCGATCGGCATCCGCAGCACCGCGCCGTTGTCCAGTCTCTGTGTGAACGGCGTGCGCGCGCTCTCGACGCGGACCGACACATCGCGGCAGATGAAGCGGAGGTGACGGTTGCGCAGCAGCGTCCCCGGGAGCAGCCCCGCCTCCGTCAGGATCTGGAACCCGTTGCAGATGCCCAGCACCGGCACGCCGCGTCCGGCTGCGGTCCGGACGGCATCCATGACCGGCGCGGTCGCGGCGATCGCGCCGGCCCGCAGGTAGTCGCCGTAGGAGAACCCGCCGGGGAGCACCACCGCGTCGAGCCCGGATAGCGACCGCTCCTCGTGCCAGACCTCCCGCACGTCCTGGGCGAGCACGTGCCGCAGGACGTGCACGCAGTCCCGATCGCAGTTGGAACCGGGAAAGGTAACGACGCCCCAGATCACTCCGCCGTTCCCCCGGCCGTTGCCATCTGTCGCTCCCCTTCCTCAATCCGCCACGTCTCGATCAGCGGGTTGGCCAGGAAGCGCGCGCACATCTCCTCCACGTCGCCGGCGCCGTGGGGCAGAGCGAGCTCGAGGTACTTGCCCGCCCGCACCTCATCGACGGCGAAGCCGAGCGCCCGCAGCCCCTGCCGGATGGCCTGCCCCGGTGCATCCAGCACGCCGGGTTTCAGCGTGATCACCACGCGCACCGTCCTCATCGCTCCTCCTCGCCCTCCAGCGGCTCGCCGACCAGCCGGCGGTAGGCCTCCCGGTACCGCGCCGCCGTGGCCGCCACCACATCGGGCGGCAGGGAGGGCGCGGGCGGCTCGCGGTTCCAGCGGATGCGGGTAAGATAGTCGCGCACGAACTGCTTGTCGAAGGGCTCGAGCTGGCCGTGCCGGTAGGCCGCGGCATCCCAGTAGCGTGAGGAATCCGGCGTCAGCGCCTCGTCGATGAGTAGCAGCGTGCCGCCGGGCAGCAGACCGAACTCGTATTTGGTATCGGCGAGGACCAGCCCGCACGCCACCGTGTGCGCGTGGGCGAAGCGGTAGAGTGCAACCGATACCTCCCGCAGGCGCCGCGCCATGTCTGGGCCGACCGCGGCTTCGAGTTGGGTGAACGTGATGCTCTCGTCGTGACCGGTCGCGGCTTTGGTGGCCGGGGTGAAGAGGGGTTCCGGGAGCGCCGCGCCGGGCCGCAGGCCGGCGGGCAACCGCACGCCGGCCACGCTGCCGGCGGCGCGGTATTCTTCCCATGCCGACCCCGCCATGTAGCCTCGCACGACGCACTCCACGTCGATTCGGCGCGCCCGCCGCACGACCATCGCCCGCCCGCGCAGCACCGCCGGGATCGGTTCGGCAGGAGGCAGCAGCCCGTCGAGGTCCAGGGACAGGCAATGGTTGGGGACCAGATGGGCCGTCCGGGCGAACCAAAACGCGGAGAGCCTGGTGAGGACGCGCCCCTTATCAGGGATCACCGTGGGGAGGACGTGGTCAAAGGCGGAGAGCCGGTCGGTGGCCACCAACAGCAGCCGGTCGTCGGGCAGCACGTAGATGTCGCGCACCTTGCCGCGCGCCTGGAGCGGGAAGGGCAGATCCGTCGCGGCGATGACCGCCACATCGCGGTTCATCGGCCACCCACCGGTTGATGATCCGGTGCCGCTTCGCCGACAAGAACCCGGTCGATGATCATCGGCACGTGGCGCAGGTACGGCGTCAGGTCGAAGCACTGCTCCAGCCGCGCCGGAGCGAGCCATCCCCGCGCGGCAATCAGCGCCCGGAAGTCCCCGTCGGCATCGAGCGCCTCCAGCGCTACGGACTGCACCGCGGCGTAGGCCTCGTCCCGCGGGAGACCCTTCTCCAGCAGCGCCAGCAGGACGGCGTGGCTGAAGACGATGCCGCCGTAGCGCCACAGGTTGCGTCGCATCGCCTCCGGGTAGACGCGCAGGCCGCGGATGACGCCGGCAAGCAGGCGCGTCATGTAGTGGATGAGCGTGGTCGCCTGAGGGAAAGCGATGCGCTCGGCGGAGGAATGGGAGATGTCCCTCTCGCCCCAGAGCGCCTGATTCTCCATCGCGGCGAGGGCGTGCCCCCGCACGATCCGAGCCAGACCGCAGATCCGCTCGCAGAGGATGGGGTTGCGCTTGTGCGGCATCGCCGACGATCCGGTCTGGCCGCCGCGGAAGGGTTCCTCCGCCTCCCGAATTTCGGTCCGCTGCAGCGTCCGGATGTCCGTGGCGATGCGTTCCAGCGTTCCGCCGAGGACCGCCAGCGCGCAAAGCAACTCTGCGTGCCGGTCGCGCTGCAGGACCTGCGAGCTGACCGGCGCGGGGACGAGTCCCAGCGCCGCGCAGACGTGCGCCTCCACACGGGGATCGAGATGCGCGTAGTTGCCCACCTCGCCGGAGAGCTTGCCGACGCGCACCCCTTCGCGCGCCCGCCGCAGCCGCTCCTGCCCCCGCCGCGCCTCGCTGTACCAGAGCGCCGCCTTCAGACCGAACGTGATGGGCTCGGCCAGGACGCCGTGCGTGCGGCCGGCCATCGCGGTGTCCCGGTGCCGCAGCGCCAGGTCCCGCAGCGCGGCCCGCAGGTCGTCCAGCGCCGCGTCGATCAGCTCGGCCGCCCGGACCAGCAGTATCGACTGCGCCGTATCCACCACGTCGGACGATCCCAGCCCGCGGTGCAGGAAGCGGGCGACCGCGCCGGTCTCCTCGGCGACGGAGCGGAGGAAAGCCACGACGTCGTGCTGCGTCTCGGTGCGTTCAATCTCCGCGATCCGGTCCGGCGTGCCCACGCGCGCTTCCCGGCGCAGTTGTTCCGCCGCGGCCGCGGGGATGATCTCTAGATTGGCCTGCGCCTCCGCGGCGAGGAGTTCGATCTCCAGCCAGAGGCCAAAGCGGGTCTGGGGCGCCCAGAGCGCCCGCATCTCCGGGGTGGCGTAGCGGTCAAACACCGCCGGTCACCCGCGGTGCGGTCCGCCGCAGCAGCGTGCCGCGGCCGCGTCCGACGCCGACGTAGGTCACGGGGACACCGACGAGCGTCTCCAGCCGCTCGACGAAATGCCGCGCCGCCGCGGGGAGATCGGCGAACGACCGGATCCCACCGTTGAGCGCCCACCCGGGCCATTCCTCGTAGCTGGGCTGGACGCGCGCCATCACGGCCGTGTGCGGCACCGTGGTCAGGAAGCGGTCGCCGTCACGATAGGCCACGCAGACCTTGACCCGGTCGAACCCGGTAAGAACGTCGAGTTTCATCACCGCGAGTTCGGTAAACCCGGCCACCTCCGCGGCGAAGCGCGCCGCCACCGCGTCAAACCACCCGCACCGGCGCGGCCGTCCCGTCCGGGCACCGTACTCCTGTCCGGCCTCGCGGAGGCGGTCGCCGGTTTGATCGGGCAGCTCTGTGGGGAAGGGCCCGGCGCCCACCGCGGTCGTGTACGCCTTCACCACGCCGATCACGCGGGTGATCTCCGCCGCGGGGATCCCTGCGCCCCCGGCCGCGCCGCCGGGTAGACACGTGGAAGACGTGACGTAAGGGTAGAGCCCCCAGTCGAGATCTCGCATCACGCCCAGGTGTCCCTCCAACAGCAGGCGCCGCCCTTCGCGCCGCGCGCCCGCAAGGAACGCGTGCGAGTCCACCACGTAGGGCGCGAGCTGGTCCCGCCAGGCGAGACAGCGGCGGAGCAGGTCACCCGGCTCCAGGTCGGTGTAGCCGTAGACACCCTGCAGCACCGCCCGTTTCCGCGAGCCCACGTGCCGCACGACCTCTCGGAGGTAGTCGTCTTCAAAAAGATCGCCCACGCGCACACCGATGCGGGCGACCTTGTCGGCGTAGACTGGCCAGATCCCCTGCCGGGTGGTGCCGTGGGCGGCGGCGCCGCGGACCTCCTCCTCCAGTTCGTCCTGCACCACGTGGTGCGGGAAGACGAGGTGCGCGCGGTCGGAGATGCGCAGCCCCGAGACGTCCACGCCGCGGGCCCGCAGGTCGCCCACCTCCTGCAGCAGGATATCGGGATTGACGACCACCCCTGGCCCGAGCAGGCAGATCAGACCGGGATGGAAGATCCCCGACGGGACGAGGTGGAGGCGGAAGGCGCCGCGGTCGTTGACGATGGTGTGCCCGGCGTTGCTGCCTCCGTTGAAACGGATGACGACATCGGCTTCCGCGGCCAGCGCGTCGACCACGCGCCCCTTGCCCTCATCGCCCCAGTGTCCGCCCACGACGGCCGTGGCGCTCATGGTTGGCGTTCGGCGAGCGGATCCAGCGCCGCGGCTTTCTCCTCCACCACCCCCGCCAGACGGGCCTTCTCCTCGTGGAGCCGGCGGCGAAGGTCATCGTCGACCGTGGCCAGGATCTGCACCGCCAATAGCGCCGCGTTGTGCATGCCCCACGACCCCACGGCCATCGTGGCCACGGGGACGCCGGGAGGCATCTGCACGGTGGCGAGCAACGCATCCAGGCCGCGCAGCGGGGTCGCGTCCAGCGGCACGCCGATCACCGGCAGGACCGTGTGGGCGGCCAGGGCCCCGGCCAGGTGCGCCGCGCCCCCCGCCGCCGCGATGATCACCCGCCACCCGCGCTCCTCCGATTCCTGCGCGATCCGGCGGGCGCGCTCCGGTGAGCGGTGCGCGGAGGCGATCGTCATCTCGAAGGGGATCCCGAACTGCCGCAGGACCCGCGCGGCCTTCTCCACTACGGGGAGGTCCGAATCGCTGCCCACGACAATCCCGACCCGCGGCCGCGCGTCGCCGTCGCGCGCCGGTCCCGACGGGCGGTCATCCGCGGCGGGCGCGCCCCCCGTCACGGGGAGAGGTGTGCGGACGCGGCCGATGTCTCGCCGGTACTGCTTTCCGGCGAAGCGAATGCGCTCCGCCGCCGCCAGGGCGCGCTCGCGTGCCCCATCGATCGAATCCCCGCGCGCGACCACGGTGCACACCCGCCCGCCCGCCGTCACCAGACGATCGTCTTCGATCGCCGTCCCGCTGTGGAAGACCAGGACGTCGGGGTCGACCTGGTCCAAGCCTTCTATAGGAACGCCGCGCTCCGCCGCTTCCGGATAGCGGCCGCCGGCGAGGACGATGCCCACGGCTGCGCCCGGGTGCCAGCGTAGATTCAGGTGGTGGACGTTCCCGGCCACGGTGGCCAACAGCATCTCGAGCGGGTCACTGGCGAGCAGAGGCAGGATCACCTGCGCTTCTGGATCCCCGAAGCGGCAGTTGAACTCCAGCACCTGCGGCCCGTCCGCGGTGAGCATCAGGCCGGCGTAGAGGATGCCGGTGAACGGCGTGCCCCGGCGGGCAAGTTCCGCGACGGCGCGTTCCAGAATGCGGGTGACCTTGCGCTCGACGGCGGCATCCAGCGGCACCGGCGCCACCGCCCCCATGCCGCCGGTGTTCGGTCCCCGGCCGCCCTCCAGCAGCCGTTTGTGATCGCGCGCGGGGAGCAGGAGCCGCACCGTGTGACCGTCGGTCACGGCGAGGGCGCTGAGTTCCTCGCCGACGAACCGTTCCTCGATCACCACCCGCCGGCCCGCCGCGCCGAACTGCTCCTCCACCATGAAGCGGAGGACCACCGCCTCTGCTTCATCGCGGTCGCGACAGACCGCCACGCCTTTGCCTCCGGCCAGTCCGTCGGCCTTGACGACGAGCGGCCGGCCGGCGGCGCGAACGTACGCGAGAGCGGCGGCCGCGTCATCGAAAGCCTGCCAATCAGCCGTGGGAATGCCGGCCGCGGTCATCACCTGCTTGGCGAAGATCTTGCTCGACTCGATGCGGGCTGCGGCGCGGGTCGGTCCGACGACGGCCAAGCCGGCCGCCCGGAACTGATCGACAATCCCCGCGGCCAGGGACGCCTCAGGACCCACGACGGTGAGGTCGGCGCCGATGGCCTTGGCGGCGTCGACGAGGGCGGGGCCGTCCGAGAGGTCGAGCGGTATAGAGGAACCCAGAGGAGGCGTGCCGGCGTTTCCCGGCGCGAACCACAGGCGGGGCCGCTGCGGGGATCCGGCGACCGCCCACCCCAGAGCGTGCTCCCGCCCTCCACTGCCAACAATCAGGATCCGGATGGCGCGCCGCCCCCAGACTGAATGTTCGCCTTTCGGGCCAAACAACGGGCAAATTGGTAAGTTTTCGATAAGATTATGCTGTGAATGGAAGTAATCCCGCAAGAAGGAAAACGTTAAAGTTCGGAATTCCCGGACCATTTCCGTAGAGAACTCGGCGGGAAAGGAAACGGGAGGCCCGGCAATGGGCCTCCCGTGAACAGACCGGTTCCGATGGCGTATTACATGGGCGGCATGGACGGCATCCCCCCGCCCTCCTTCTCCTCCTCCGGCTTCTCCACGACCATCGCCTCGGTCGTCAGCAGGAGGCTGGAGATGCTCGCCGCGTTCTGCAGGGCCGAGCGCACGACCTTGCCCGGGTCGACGATGCCAGCCTTCATCATCTCCACGAACTTCCCAGACAGCACGTCATAACCCCAGCCGGCCGCCTGCTGCCGCATCTGCTCGACAATGATCGAGCCCTCCTGCCCGGCGTTCAACGCCAGCTGGCGGGCGGGTTCCTCCAGGGCGCGGCGCACGATGCCCACGCCCATGGCCTCGTCGCCCTGGGTGTCCACCTTCTCCAGGGTCTTGGCCGCGGTGACCAGGACCGTTCCGCCGCCGGGGACGATCCCCTCCTCCACCGCGGAGCGGGTGGCCCGCAGCGCATCCTCAGTGCGGGTCTTGCGGTACTTCAGCTCCGCCTCGCTGGGGGCGCCCACCTTGATCACGGCCACGCCGCCGGAGAGCTTGCCCAGCCGCTCCTGCAACTTCTCCCGGTCGTAGTCCGATTCGGTCTCGTCGATCTGCTTGCGCAGCTGCTGGATCCGCTTCTGGATCTCCTCCGGGCCGCCGGCGCCGCCGACGATGATCGTCTCCTCCTTGCGCACCTTCACCTGACGCGCCCGGCCGAGCATCTTGATGTCGGCGTTCTCCAGCTTCATCCCCACGTCTTCACTGATCACCTGGCCGCCGATGAGGGTGGCGATGTCCTGCAGGATGGCCTTGCGCCGGTCGCCGAAGGCGGGGGCCTTCACCGCCACCGCGACCAGCGTGCCGCGCAGCTTGTTCACGACCAGCGTGGCCAGGGCCTCGC
Organism: Candidatus Sysuimicrobiota bacterium CSP1-3; assembly: GCA_001443485.1. GTDB lineage: Bacteria > Sysuimicrobiota > Sysuimicrobiia > Sysuimicrobiales > Humicultoraceae > Humicultor. The sequence goes on along the minus strand of LDXQ01000002.1, from coordinate 11,419 downwards.
CCTCCACGTCCTCCGCAATAAGCAGCACCGGCCGGCCGACCTGCACGATCTTCTCCAGGAGGGGCAGCAGGTCTTTGACCGCGCTGATCTTCTTGTCGGTGATCAGGATGAGCGGCTCTTCCAGGATCGCTTCCATCTTCTCGGGGTCGGTGATGAAGTACGGAGAGATGTAGCCCTTGTCGAACATCATCCCTTCGACGACTTCCACCGTGGTCTCGATCCCCTTGGACTCCTCCACGGTGATGACGCCGTCCTTGCCGACTTTGTCCATGGCGTCGGCGATGAGCTTGCCGATGTCAGGGTCGTTGGCGGAGATGCTGGCGACGTAGGCGATCTCATCCTTGGTCTCCAGCGGCTTGGCCACCGACTTGATGTGCTCGACGACGGCCTCCACCGCCTTGTCGATGCCCCGCTTCAGCGCCATCGGGTTGGCGCCGGCGGCGACCATCTTCAGACCGTTGTGGATCATCGCCTGCGCCAGAATGGTGGCCGTCGTGGTGCCGTCGCCGGCCACGTCCTCTGTCTTGGTGGCCACCTCGCGGACGAGCTGCGCGCCCGCGTTCTCAAAGGGATCTTCCAGTTCGATTTCTTTGGCCACGGTCACGCCGTCGTGCGTGATCGTGGGGGAGCCGAACTTCTTTTCCAGCACGACGTTGCGGCCCTTGGGGCCGAGCGTGATGCGCACCGCGTCGGCGAGCTTGTTCACGCCGCGCTCCATGGCGCGTCGCGCCTCTTCCTGATACAAGAGATCTTCGACACTACCGTCACCTCCGTCGGTCACAACCCTTCGTTGCGAGAGGACCGGGGTTAAACCTTGGCCGGGGTCTTCTCCACCACGGCGAGGATGTCACTCTGCCGCAAGATCAGGTACTCCTGGTCCTCGATCTTGATCTCGCTGCCGGCGTACTTGGCGAAGAGCACCCGGTCGCCGGCCTGGACGTCGAGGGGGATGCGCCGCTTCCCGTCCTCGTCCCACTCCCCGGGACCGACGGCGACAACCTCACCGTGCTGGGGCTTCTCCTTCGCGGTGTCGGGCAGCACGATCCCGCCCTTGGTCCGCTCTTCTTCCTCCAACGGCTTGACGACGACACGGTCGCCCAGTGGTCGAAGCTGCATTCCCTGCTCCCTCCTTTATTGCCCCGGCCGCCTTTGCGGCCGGGGAATTGGGGTCGCCCGGCCCCGCTGGGGCCGGGGTCCAAGGCCACGCCTGATTAGCACTCGGAATCGTCGAGTGCTAACACCCGTAATGGTAGGTAGGGGGGACGGACGATGCAAGCCCTTTTTCCCGCAAGGGTCCCCGGGGCGCCGAGTGCCCCCCGTCTCAGAGAGTGTGAACGATGGGAATCAGGGGTCCGAGGCTCTCCGGGACTGTAACAGCAGCGTAATCGGCCTTGCCCACAGGTTTGTGCACATTATCCACAGGCCCGTGCCTGCCGTCCAAGGCGAACATTCGCCCCCGGGTCGGTCGGTTAGATACCGGGGAACGGGAACAAGGCACTTCGATCGGGGGACGGGTCAGGCCAGGGGGAGGTCCGCGGCCACGGACAGGTCCCACCCGTCTGCTTCCCCGCGGAGCAGCCGGGCGGCGCCGGCAGCGGCGATCATGGCGGCGTTGTCGGTGCAGAGAATCGGCGGTGGGACCAGCAGCGGGAGACCGCGCCGCGCGGCCTCCGCCTCCGCGCGCTGCCGCAGCAGAGTGTTCGCGGCGACTCCGCCGGCCAGCATGGCGCTCTGCGGGCGGTGCTCGTCCACGGCGCGGAAGAACTTGGCCACCAGCACCTCGGCGACGGCGCGGCGGAAACTGGCCGCGAAGTCCCGCCCGAATTCCTCGTCCACAGGACGGGCGCGCCAGACGCGCAGCGCCGCGGTCTTCAGTCCGCTGAACGAAAACTCGTAGCCTCCGCCGGCGAAGGGGAACGGCAGCGGCACGCGGTCGGCGTGCCCGCTGGCGGCCAGGCGGTCCAGCGGCGGCCCGCCCGGGTAGCCCAGTCCCATCATCCGGCCCACCTTGTCGAACGCTTCACCGGCCGCATCGTCCCGCGTCCGGCCGAGAATCTCGTAACGGCCTTCGTCACGCATGAGGACCAGGTCGGTGTGCGCGCCGGAGACGATCAGCACGATGGCGGGCAGCGGCCAGGACGGCCGGTCCAGGCGGTTGGCGAAAATGTGCCCCTCGAGATGGTTCACGCCGACGAGCGGCAGGCCCCGAGTGTAGGCCAGCGCCTTGGCCGCGGCCATCCCCACCGTGAGGCTCCCCAGCAGGCCCGGGCCGCGGGTGACGGCGATCGCGCCGATGGCGTCGAGATCCACCGCGGCCTGCTCTAACGCCTCGTCCACAACCGGCAGCAGGCGCTCGATGTGACGGCGGGAGGCGAGTTCGGGCACCACGCCGCCGAAGCGGCGGTGCAGGTCGGCCTGGGAGGCGATGACGTTGCTGTGGATGCGGAAGTCCGTGCCGACGACGGCGGCGGCCGTCTCGTCGCAGGAGGTTTCGATCCCCAGGAGCAGCGTCAAGAGCGGATGGTCAGGAGCCGAGGAAGGCGGTGCGCAGCGCCTTGTAGCGCTGCTGGAACTCCTCCTCCACAATGCTGCCGGTCCACATGACGAGGGCGTCTTCCCCGTTGTCGCTGTAGTAGTGACGCCGCACCCCCACGTCGCGGAACCCGTACTTGCGGTAGAGATTCTGCGCCGCCACGTTGGAGCGGCGCACCTCCAGCTGGATCCAGCGCGCGCCCCGCTCGCTGGCCCGGTCGATCAGCGCGATGAGCAGCCGCTCGCCGATGCCCTGTCCCCGCACCGACGGATCGACGGCAATGGTCGTGATGTGCCCCTCGTCCATCACCACCCACATCCCGGCGAACCCGACGATGGCCTCCTCGCGGCGCGCCACCAGGTAGACCGCGGTGCGGTTGTGGTCGAGTTCGTGGGTGTACGCGTCCCGGGGCCAGGGCGTGGGGAAGGAACGGCGCTCGATCTCCAGCACCGTCGGAATATCCGCCGCGGTCATCGTGGCGACCTCAACGCGGGTGATCTCTTTGACCATGGAACGCTTCCCGTATAATACCGCATTGTGTCCACCCCGCAGCCACCGCCATCTTTCGTCCGAGAGGCGCCCTCGCGGTCCTAGGCGACGGCGGGGCGGCGGCCGTAGACCGGGACCAGCCTGTAGGGGTCGTCCCGCTGGCCCGCCAGCAGCCGTTCCCTGCCCAGTGCGGCGACCAGCGCGGCGCGCGGTGTCCACAACGCGGGTGGCGCGGGACGCCCCCCCGGGACGGCCCGCAGGATCACCTCCGGCCAGCGCGCCAGCCCGTCGCCGAGCAGCAGGATCGGTTCGCCTCCCGGGACGAGCTCGCCGAGCATCTCCGGCGGCAGCACCGTGTCCTCGCGCACGCGGGTGAGGTGCTGATCGTCCTCACGGCGGAAGAGCGCCGCCGCCACCTCGCCTCGCTTGGCATCGAGCACAGGCATAACTAGCCCGGGTGCGCCGGTCGTTGCCGCCAGCGCCTCCAGCGTGGAGATGCCGATGACCGGGACGCCGGTGGCGCGCGCCCAGGCGGCCGCTGTGGCGATGCCGATGCGCAGCCCGGTGAACCCGCCGGGTCCCTGGGAGACGGCCAGCCCCTCGATCTGGCCGCGGGTGATCCCGGCATCCGCCAGCACGCGCTCGACCGTCGGCACCAACCACTCCAGGTGACGCATCGGCACCAGAGCGGTCGATTCGGTAAGCAGGCCCGGCGGGCCGACGACGGCCACGCTGCCGTGGGGGGTTGCGGTCTCCAGACCGAGGACGAACATGACCTCTAGACGCCCGCGCGGGCCCCGGCCACCGCCGCTGCGGCCGCGGCCGGCCCGTCTCCTTCGGCGGAAAGGCGCAGGACGCGCTCATCCGGATCCTCGCCGTAGGCCATCTCCACGCGCAGCATCGGTGGGCGCAGCAGCCGCGGGACCTTCTCCGCCCACTCGATCACGGTGATCCCCCGTTCCATCAGTTCCTCCAGGCCCAGGTCGGCCGCCTCCGCCGGCTCAAGCCGGAAGAGGTCTACGTGATAGACGGGTGCGGGACCGGCGTACTCCCGGATGAGGGTGAACGTGGGACTGGCGATGTACCCCGTGGCGCCGGCCCCCGCGGCGATGCCGCGCGCCAGCACCGTCTTTCCCGTGCCCAGTTCCCCCGTGAGCGCGACCACGTCGCCGCGGCGCAGGCGCCGACCGATGATGCGGCCGACCTCGGTGGTTTCGGCCTCGCCGTGGGTGCGGACGGTGACCGTCACGCCTCTTCCAAGGTAGCCGTCACGGCGCCTCCGGACGGACGCGCACGGTCAGGCCCTCCATCCCGATCACCTGCACGCGTTCTCCTTCGTCGATGCGGCGGCCCTCCGCGCGCGCCGTCCACATCTCGCCGCGGACGTAGACCATCCCGTCGGGGTCCAGCGGCGTGCGCGCCACGCCGACCGCGCCGATCAGGCCTTCGGCGCCGCTGCGCACGACCGCGCGCTGGGCGCGCATGCCGGCACCCACGGCAAAGAGGAAGAACGCGGCCAGCCCCGCAGCCACCCCCAGGATCAACTGCAGGGAGATGCGCAGGAACGGCGCCTGCCGCGAGGTGAGCAGGATGGCGCCGAAGACGAAGGAGAGGACGCCACCGACGGTGAGGACGCCGTGCCCCGGGATCTTGAGGTCGGCGATGAACATGATCACGGCGAGCGCGATCAGCATGAGCCCCGCCGCGTTCACCTCCAGGATGGCGAAGGAGGCCAGCCCCAGCACCAGGGCGATGGCGCCGACTACGCCGGGGAGGATCAGGCCCGGATTGTAGAGTTCCGCCAGGATCCCGATGATGCCGATGTTCAGTAGGATGAAGCCGACGTTGGGGTCGGAGAGCAGACGGAGGAACTGCTCGGTGACGTCCATGCCAACGGTGACCACGTGGGCGCGGCGCGTCTGCAGCGTCTGCGCTCCCTCCGCCGTCGTGACCTTGCGGCCGTCGACGGCGCGCAGCAGGTTGTCTTGGTCGCGGGCCACCAGGTCGACGACGCGCAGCCGCAGCGCCTCGACCTCGTCGACGGAGACGCTCTCCCGCACCGCCTTCTCCGCCCAGTCGGCGTTCCGTCCGCGACGGCGGGCGATGCCGCGGATGTTGGCCACGGCGTCGTTGGTGACCTTTTCCAGCAGCGTCTTGTCTTGCTCCCCCTCTCCCCCCTGTCCCACGCCGACAGGATGAGCCGCGCCGATGCGCGTCGCCGGCGCCATCACCGCGATGTGGGCGGCGTAGGTGACGAAGACGCCGGCGGAGGCGGCGCGCGCGCCCTCCGGCGCCACGTAGACGATGATGGGGACGGTGCTATTCAGCATGGCCTTGGTGATGTCGTCCATGGACTTGAGCAGGCCGCCGGGCGTGTCCAGCCGGATGAGCAGCGCCTCCGCCCGGGCCTCCTCCGCCTGCCGGATCGCCCGCATGACGTAGCGTGCGGTCGCCGGGGCGATCACGCCCTCCACGTCGATGCGGTAGACGGTGGGGACGGCGGGCGCCTCCGGCGCGGCGACCGCGACGGGTGCGATCATCAGCAGGAGCGCCAGCGCCGCTAGGAGTCGCGTGACGGCTGCGCGCGAAGTCACGAAGTGCCGCGTCGTGGTCATGCCGGCCGGTACCCTCCTCCGCCCGCCCCCAGCGCCTGCGGCCTCTTGTCGGGGGCCTCATCCTCGGCGCGGGGTCGGACGATCTGGCGCTCGTAGATGCGCCGCACGTCGTCGAGCGTGTTGATCTCCGCGGCGGCCTTGTCGTGCCGCCAGCGCTTGATCCGCGGGAAGCGCAGGGCGAACCCGGAGTCGTGCCGGTCGCTCTCCATCACCGCGTCGAAGGCCACTTCCAGCACGATCGCCGGCTGCACGATCTTCACCCGCCCCAGGTCTTCAGTGGTGTGCGCCTGGAACCAGCGGGTCAGCTCCGCGATCTCCCGGTCGGTGAGCCCGGAGTAGGCTTTGCCGATCGTCGCCAGCCGGTCGCCGTCGCGCACGGCGAAGGTCACGTCCGAAAGTACAAGCGCCCGGCGGCCGTGCCCGTGCTCCGCGGCGACCACGGCCACGTCGAGCGTGGCCAGTTCCTCCTTCAACTTCATCCACTGCCGGCCGCGGCGCCCCGGCGCGTAGGCCGCATCCAGGCGTTTCACCACCAGCCCCTCGTTGCCGCGGTCGCGCGCCTCGCGGAAGCGCCATGCCAGGTGCTCCGGCTCCTCCGCTACCGTGGCGGAAGAGGGCCGGACCGGACCGGAGAAGCGCAGCCCCTCCAAGCGGGCGCGCCGCTCGCGCAGTGGTGCGGTGAGCAGGTCGGCGCCGCCCAGGTGCAGCAGGTCAAAGACGAACAACACCACGGGGACCTGTTCGACCAGGCGGCCGGGCTGTTTGCGGCGCAGCCGCTGCTGCAGCAGGGCGAACGCGATCGGCCGCTCCCCCCGCCAAGCCACGATCTCGCCATCGATGATGTAGCGGTCGGCGAAACCCTCCAGACCCGGCAGCAGTTCGGGGAAGGACCCGGTGATGTCGTCCAGGGTGCGGGAGAAGATGGCGATGCGCCCGTCCCCCTTGTGCACCTGGGCGCGGATGCCGTCGTACTTGTCCTCGACGAGCAGCGCGGGTTGCCGCTCCTCCTCCCCGCGCAGCGGCTCGAACGCTTCCTCCGGCGCGAAGATCGTCTCCGCCAGCATGAAGTGGAAGGGGTGGAAGAGGGCCAGCGCCGGCTCCGCCAGCCGACCGTGACGCGCCAGGACCGCCACCTCGCCGACGTGGCTGATCAGCATGTTGGCACGACGCACCGGCGGCAGCAGCGCGCGGCGGTCCGCGGTCCTGCCCTCGCCCGCCGGGGCGAAGGCGGCGGCGATCGCCTCCTCCAGCAGCCCCGTCTTCAGGCCGACGCGCAGGTCCGACGTGATGATCTTCACCAGGTACTTGGCTTCCAGCGGCGTCGCGACACCAAGGAGGTCCTTCAAGGTCGCGACCTTCAGGCCGCGCGATCCCTTGCCCGCGGCGGCGGCGATGGTCTCGAAGGCGGCGCGGACGCGCGCCAGCGTCAGCGGCTGGGACGGCCCGGCCGTCCGGCGGGCTGGGTAGAGTTCTTCTGCCACCTCCCCGAGGTCGCCGTGGCGCAGGTAGGCGTCGTGCAGCGCCTCGTCGTCCGCGCCGGTCAGCTCTTGCAGTACCTGCACCAGCGCGGCCCAGCCGACGCTCAACTGGCGGGCGTCTCCCGCGGGAAAGGCCGCCCCGGTGAGGAAGGTGCAGGCCGTCCTCAGGTCCTCGTCCTCGAGGGTGTGGAAGTAGCCGGCCAGGCGGGCGACCTTCTCCAGCTTGCGGGAGGTCTGCGCCACCGCCTCCATGGCCTCAGCCAGCGCACGGAACGGAGAGGAGGGTTCCATCTGTTGTATTGTAATCCGGCGAGGGTCTGCCGGGGTGATCTTACTGCAGGCGGAAGACGGAGACGATCTCCCCCACCTGGCTCCCCTGGCGGTCCCGCACCGGAGGATGGTGCAGCGGCGCCAGGACGTGCACGTCGTCCTCGCTGAGGAAGGCGAGCTGGCGCAGCGCCTCGATGAGCACGGGCCCGACCGCCCGCGCTCCGCCGTCTTCAATCTTCAGCGCCAGCCCGAGGCGCCGCTGCGGCGCCCCCGCCCCCACGATGGCCTCCGCGCCGCCCTTGACCACGAGGCGCCCGTCGGCGACACCCATGACCACGGTCTCCAGCCGGTCCGTTCCCGCCACCATCTCGGGGAAACCGGTCATCGCCCCCACGATGCTGCGGGCCGCGTCGCGCCACGGCGGCATGAGCACGTCCGGTGCAACCAGGCGGGCGAAGGCCGCGGCCAGATCCCGCAGCGTCACGTGGTAGGTGGGTACGCCGCAGCCGTCGATGCGCGGCGTGGCCACGGCGGCCGGATTGGCGGTGAGGGCGACGAGCGCCTCCCGGATGCGCAGCTGCACCGGATGGTCGATCCGGCGGTAGGCGGCGTGTTCCCAGCCATGCAGCCGCGCCAGCGCCAGCATCCCCGCGTGCTTCCCTGAGCAGTTATCGTGGATCGGCCCCGGCGCCTCGCCGCGGGCGCGCATGGCGTCGGCGGTGGGCTGATGATAAGGCCAGTGGCCGGCGCACTGCAGCGCATGTTCATCCAGATCGATCTTCCGCAAGATCGACCGCACCGCGGCCACGTGCATCGGCTCGCCGGTGTGCGACCCGCAGATCACCGCCAGTTCGGAACGGCTCAGTTCGAATTGCGCCAGCCCCCCGTCGGCGACCAGCGGGAGTGCCTGGATCGGTTTGATTGAGGAGCGCGTGAACGAGCGCAGGTCCGGATCGCCGCAGGCGGCGACGATCTGGCCGGAGGCATCCGCGGCGACCACGCCGCCGCGGTGCACGCTCTCCACCGCCCCGCCGCGGCGCACCTCGGCCAGGACCGGCATGCTCACCGGGCCGCCCGGCCCCGCGCCCGCTCCGCCGCTTCGATGAACGCGGCGAAGAGGGCCTCTTGCCGCGGATCGTGCCCCACCATGCGCTCAGGGTGCCACTGCACGCCGACGACGAAGGATCGGTCGCCGGCCTCCACGCCCTCCACAAGCCCGTCCGGGGCGCGCGCCACGACCCGCAGCGGCGGCGCGGGCTCGTCCACGGCCTGATGGTGGAAGGAGTTCACCGGAACCTCTGCCGCGCCGAGGACGCCGGCCAGGCGCGATCCGGGCTCCAGGCGCACGAGATGCGCGGGTTCCCAGTCCTGGGGTTCCGGCGACCGGCGGCGCTGCTGATGGGCGACGATGTCGATGCCGCGCAGTGACACGTCCTGCAGCAGCGTGCCGCCGAGGGCGACGTTCAGCACCTGGATTCCCCGGCAGATGCCGAGGATGGGCAGGTCGTGCTCGAGGGCGAAGGCGATCGCGTCCAGTTCGTACTGGTCGCGCGTCTCATCCAGCTCCAGGGTGCCGGCCGCGCGCGGGTCCTCCTGCTGCCCATAGCGGGCGGGGTGGACGTCTCGACCCCCGGCCAGCACCAATCCGTCGCCCGTGCGCAGGTCCGCCAGTCCATCCACCGGGAGGACGAGGAGCGGGACGCCTCCGGCGGCGATGACCGCGTCGAGGTAGCGGTCCGCCGGGCGGGTGGCCTGCGGCGACCAGGTGAGGATGATGCGCGGGCCGCCCATGGCCACCTCGGGGATTTCGCCCTCACTCACGGGGCGGCACCTCCCCCCGGTGGCGGACGGCCGGATGGACCAGCCGGGAGACGAAGCGGCGCAGTTTCCCCGTCGGTTCGGGCGGGATCTCGTCCACGAGGCGCACATCCACGGACGCCGGGAAGCCCAGGATCCGGTGGAAGTCCCTGCGGACGACCTCGGCCATACCTTCTCCGTGCTCCGCGGCCAGCAACACCGTGAAACGCTGCGGGTCTTCCTGGATGATGCGGAACTGCCGGATGGGCCGCGGCAGGTGTTCCATCGCCCGCACCAGGGCCGTGCTGTCCACGAAGCGGCCGTCGGGGAGCACGACGACGTCCGCCGTGCGTCCTCCGGCCAGCCCCAGCAGCGGCAGTCCCCGGCCGCAGGGGCAGGGCGCGGCGACGGGACCGCCCAGATCCCCGATCGCGTACCGGATGAAGGGCATGGCGCGGTTGCGCAGATTCGTCACCAGGATCTCGCTGATCTCCCCGCCCTGCGGGCTGACCGGCCGGTATTCCAGATAGACGTTCTCCGCGACGATGTGCAGCCGGCCTTCCGGGCATTCCACAGCGATGAGCCCGTTCTCGGCGGAGCCGTACTCGTCCACCACGGGGCAGCCGAACGCCCGCGCCATCACCTCCCGCTGGTCGGGGTAGAGCACCTCGGCCGAGGACCAGACGACGCGCAGGCCCAGGACCGCTGCGCCCGCGCCGTGATCCAGCACGAAGCGGGCGAAGTGCGTCAGCGTGCTCGGCCGGCCGCGCAGGGACTCGGGCCGGAACCGGACCAGTTCACGGTGGAGGCGGGACAGCTCCGCCGCGGAGAGGTCGACACAGAAGAAGTGCCCTTCGTTCAACAGGAGACGCCGCTTCCACAGATACTTACGCGGATAGTGGTGGGTGGAGAGGGTAGCGACCCGGCTGCCGACGTCCTGACCCCACCAGCGCATCCGCCGCCGCTCCGCGGCCTGCCGCCAGTTGTCACCGTGGCGGTCGAAGGAGGCGCGAATGGGCACGCCGGTCGATCCGCTGGTCGGCCACGTCCGCACCGGCCTCGTGCCCTGAGCGACCAGGTCTGCGCCCCGGTCGCGGATGGTCTCCTTCGTCAGCACGGGGAGGTGCCGCAGATCGTCCGGCGAGCGGAAGTCCTCCGGGTGTGCCCCCAGGTGCCCAAAGAGATCGCGGTAATAGAGGACGTGCACCGACGCGTGGCGCAGCAGGTCGCGCAGGGAGGTCCACTGCAGCTCCGCGAGTTGCTCCGGCGTCCACCACTGGGTCTGCTCCAGTGTGGCCAGTACCGGCGAGGCCTGGCTGCCGGTCCGCCACTGCAGGTAGGGGTGGATGACCCGCTGCGCCAGGGCCGGGTGCATCAGTCGGGCGCGGTCAGCGTCCGCGCGTGGGCGAAGAGCGCGGGCTGGCCGCCGGTGTGCCAGAAGAGGACGGTCTGGTCGCGGGTGAAGACGCCGCGGCGCACCAGGTCGATCAGCCCGGCCATCGCCTTCCCGGAGTAGACCGGGTCCAGCAGAACCCCTTCCGTGCGCGCCGTCACTTTGATCGCCTCGATCGTCTCGGCCGTGGGGATGCCGTACCCTTCTCCCACGTAGTCGTCGTAGACGATAACGTCCTCGGGGTGCACCTCCCACTCCGTGCGCACCACCTGACCCAGGTCGCGGACGATCCCCGTCACCCGCTGCACGACCGTGGCCTGCGGCGGCCCTGCGCTGATGCCGACGACCAGCGCGCCGGCGCGGCTCCACTTCGTCGCCGTGAGCAGGCCGGACTGCGTCCCGCCCGAGGTGCTGGCGTGGACGATGACGTCGGCGCGCACCCCCAGCGCGTTCAACTGCGCGAAGGCCTCCAGCCCCGCCTCCAGATACGCCGCCGCGCCCAACCCGGTGGACCCGCCGCGCGGGATGATGTACGGCCGTCGCCCCCGCGCCGTCAGTTCTCGCGCCAGATCCGCCACCACACCCATGAGGACGTAGTCTTCGGTGGTGTTGATCAACCGCACCTCGGCGCCCAGCAGATGGTCCAGCAGCAGGTTGCCCTGGATCTCCTCCGGCTCTTGCCCCGTGAGCACCAGGATGGCCTCCCAGCCGAAGATGCGCGCCGCGGCCGCGGTCATCCGGGCGTGGTTGGACTGCAGCGCGCCGACGGTGATGATCACGTCCGCGCCCTGCGCGCGGGCCTCCCCCAGCAGCAGTCCCAGTTTGCGCGCCTTGTTGCCGCCCA
>LDXQ01000001.1 GCA_001443485.1 Candidatus Sysuimicrobiota bacterium CSP1-3 | reverse complement strand
TGCGCGTCCAGGGCGGCGAAGGGCTCGTCCATCAGCAGGACCTCCGGGTTGTAGGCCAGGGCGCGGGCGATACCCACGCGCTGCTTCATCCCCATGGAGAGCTCGTGCGGGTAGTTGCGGGCGAAGCGCAGCAGCCCGACGCGCTCGATCAGCTCCTCCGCGGTCTCCACCCGGCGCTGGCGGGGGACGCCACGCAGTTCCAGCGGGAAGGCCACGTTGTCCAGCACGGTCATCCACGGGAAGATGCTGTCGTCCTGGAAGACCATGGCGTTCAGCGGCGCGCCCCGCCGCGGCCCCTCGTAGTGCACCTCGCCGCGGGAAGGGGCGATCAGCCCGGCGACGACCTTCAGCAGCGTGGTCTTCCCGCAGCCGCTGGGGCCGACGATGCAGACGAACTCCGACTCCCGGGTGGCGAAGGAGATGCCGTGCAGGGCCAGCACCGGCCCGCGGACAGTCGGATAGACTTTGGCCACATCCTCACAGATGACGCGCATGCGCAGCCTCCGCTGGTGAACGGTCAGGATGAGACGTGCCGTAACGCCCCGGGCGGGAGCGCAATCACGTAGACCGCGGCGGTCTCCCCCGGGTGGATCTCCATGAACGAGTGCAGGCGGAACCCCATACGTTCGTAGAGCCGGTTGGCCGGCGTGTTCTCCCCGCCGGCGGTCACCCGCACGGCCAGGACGTGCCGCGCCGCGAACTCCGTCAGCACGTGGCGCACCAGTTCCCCGGAGATCCCGCTGCCGCGCGCCTCCGGTTCCAGGGCGATGGCGACGAGCTCCGCCGGGGGCAGCGTCCCGGCGGCCGCGTAGCGTGACGTCTCCAGCAGCCGGCGCCACCGGTCCCGGCGGAACCCGGCGAGGAAAACGCGCACCGCCAGCGTGAGGTGGCGCCGCACGAACTCCCGGTAGAAGGCGCGCCAGTCCAGCACGCCGCTAGCGAATCCCACGATCCGGCCGTCGCGCTCGGCGACGAAGGCAAACCCCTGCGGCGAGGCCAGCAGCGCCTGGTAGAAGGTCGCCACGAAAGCCACGCCCAACTGGGAGAGCAGTCCCCAGGGGATCTCCCGCCCGTGCAGCCCGGCGATGGCCAGGCTATCCGCGGGCTCGGCTCTCCTGATGCGATCCAATCCAGACACCACGCTTCTCCTGGAGCAGCCGGCGGTAGACGTCTAGGGTCGTGGCGATGACTCGCCGCTCGTCGAACTCCGCCACCGCGCGGGCGCGGCTCTCCTGCCCCATGTGGGCCCGCAGGCCCGGATCGTTGATCAGGTCCAGCACCCGGGCGCGCAGCGCTGCGGCGTCGCGCGGCGGGACGAGGAACCCGTTGCGCCCCGGCGCCACGACCTCCCGGCACCCCCGGATGTCGGTCAGGACCAGTGCCTTCCCCATCGCCGCCGCCTCCACCGCCGAGCGGGGGAACCCCTCCCGGTACGAAGGAAGAACGAAGATGTCCATGGCGGCGTAGAGCGCGGGCATGTCGGTGCGCATCCCCAGGAACCGCACCACCCGGCGCCGCGTCAGGTCCGCAATGACCTCTGCCGGCACCGCGTCCGTCTTCTCGGTCTCCTCCGGGCCGACCGCCAGCACGACAACACCGGGAACGCGCTGCCGGAGCGCCCCCGCCATATGGAAGAACTCGCGGTACCCCTTTTCCCAGACCAGGCGCCCCACGGTGCCGACGACGACGGCCTCGGGCGCAATCCCCAACCCCAGGCGCGCCGCGGCGCGGTCGACCCGCGTCGGGTCGAACCGCTCCAGGTTCACGCCGTTGCCCAGGTAGAGCGAACGCTCCGGATCGACGATGCGCAGGCGGCGTAACGTCTCCAGATCCTCACGGCTCTGGGAGAGCTCGAAGTCCGAGAACCGGGCGGCCACGCGTTCCAGGAAGAGCATGAAGCGCCGGCGCGCCGGGGAGCCGTCCGGCGTGTAGAGGCCGTGCACCGTGTTCACCACGACGGGCACGCCGGCCAGGCGGGCGGCGATGCGGCCCAGCACGCCGGCCTTCGGCGTGTGCGTGTGCACGATGGTCGGGCGGTACCGCCGCAGCATGCCCACGAGACTGGCCAACGCCCGTACGTCCGCCAGCGGCGCGAAGCGGCGCTGCAGGGCGGGCACGGCCAGGTGCGCCACCCCCTCCCGCCGCAGTTGGTCCACCCAGGGCCCCGGGGCGCTGGCGCCCGCGACCTCGAAACCCGCCTCCCGATAGGCGCGCAGCTGCTCGCCCAGCAGGAACCACAGGCTGAGATCGACGGTGGTGATGTGGACCAGTCGCAGGGGTGTCGTCGCCATCGGGATGATCATGCCGCCGGGACGCCTTAGGTCTCGCGCGGCAGCCGGGAGAGCAGCAACCGCCGCGCACCGCGGCGCAGCAGCCGCACCCCTCCCTGCAGGCGCAGCGCCGTAATCACCGCCGGCCGCGCACGGAAGATCGTGACGTGATAGTCGTGGCGCAGCTCGGGCTTCCAGCGGAGCTTGTGCTCCTCGACGCCGCGCATGAAGTCGAATTCCGTCGCGCCTTCCTCGATCGAGGAGCGGATCGCGTGCGCCATCAGTAGACGCCCCGGTCCGTAGCGCGCCCAGGCCGTATCGAAGCCCGCCTGGAAGTACGAGACCCGCGGGCCGTAGCGGAAGCAGTAGAGCACTGCGATGATCTGCTCCCGCGCCTCCAGGTGGTACAGGCGCAGCCAGCCCCGCTCCAGGGCCAGCCGGGCAAACTGCCGGTGCAGTTCCTCAAAGTGGGGCTTGACGAACGATCCGGGGAGGCCGCGGCGGCGCCAGCGGGTCTGGTGCAGGCGGACCAGGGCGCTCCAGGCGCGCCCGAACTCCTCGGCTGTGGCGGCGCGGCGGAAGTCGACCGGCGCACGCTCCCGCTCCAGCTTCCGGGCGTAGCGTCCCAGGCTGGCCCGGTGGCTCGATCCCAGGAGCCCCCGGTACTCCTCCCAGGTGGCGGGCAGCCGCACGACCGGAGACGGATCGGCCTCCGTCAGCACGCAGACATGTCCGCGGTACCGCTCCAGCGCGATGGCCAGGCGCCGCGCCTGCACCTCATCCACCCAGCGCAGTTCGGCGACGTCCCACTCCGGCACGCGGCCGACAATCCAGTCGGCGACCTCCGGCGTGATATCCTCTCCGGCCCGGCAGATGAAGGCCATGTGGTCGGCGCCGAATCCGGTGCCCATCAGGCGCAGCCGCCGCAGGGCGAGCGAGCGACCGGCCCGCTGGTCGGTGTAGAGCGGGGCGAGACCCTTCACCGCGCCGTCACCGTTTCGCACCACCAGGACGCAGGGCACCGCCGCGGTTCCCAGTACCTCGCACCAGGCGCTCATCCACTCCCACGTCAGGAAGATGTTGGCCGACCCGGAGGCCGCCAGCAGCTCCGACCACAGCGGCACGATCGCCCGCAGGGCGTCGGCGCCCAGATGCACATCGATGGTGGCGGCAGGCCTACGGTCGGCCTCGGGAATCACGAATCCGCCCTTACCGCTCGGCAGACTCCGCGGGCGCCCGGTCCCGGAGGAGCGCCAGAGCCTGAGTGTGGAAGGGCAGCAGCTTTCCGCGGGGCGTAGGCACCGGTTCGCGGCGCACGACGCGGATCGTCCCCGCCTGCGTCCACAGCGGGGAGATGGCGCCTCGCGGCTGTGAGTGGTGGAGCGCCTCGACGAAGCGGGCCAGCACCTTCTGCTCGTCCAGCGGCCCGACCTCTGGGCTGATCGCCAGGAAGAGGCGCGTCAGGTGATCCTCATCCTCCGTCTCCAGCAGCTGGTAGTCGATGCTGCGGCCGCCGAACTCGCGCGGCAGCACCTCCTCCAGGATGCGCACGCAGTCCGTCCCCAGCAGCGTCGCGCCCTCGCCGGTGAGCTTGGTAAAGGAGCGGACATAGGCGAAGTGGTGGCCTAACCCCAGCTCGTCGAAGACGCAGCCGCAGCGGCGGGTGGTGAACTCGCCGAAGTCGTCGCTCTCTACGTTCAGCATGATCTTGGGCGCGGAGTCCAACAGGGAGGTGAACATGTAGGCGTCGAGCTCCCCCACCCCGGGCATGGGGCGGCGGCGCAGGATCATGGCGTAGCAGTCCGCCGCAAAGTGCATGTCGTCCGGCGCCAGGGGATTGCCGCAGGCGATGCCCACCGCGCCGCCTTCACTGAAAACGTACATCGTGCCCACCACCGCGCCCGTGCGCCGGATCTCCTCGGCCTTCCCGGGAGTCAGCGGCTCGGAGCCGACGAGGAGGCGCACGTCTTGCAGCGACTCCTTCCACTTCTGGGCCAGCCCGGCCAGACGCACGGCCGCACTCGGGCTGGTGATCAGCGCCACGCCGCCCTGCCGCCGTCGCACCGAGAGGATGCTGTCCAGCACCACGGCGGAGGAGGAGACGGGCGTGAATTCCGGCATCGGGAGATCTAGCCCCCGCCGCCGCGCCAGGAAGCGCGCCGCCGTCAGCAGCATGCGGTGACGCATCCCCACCGACGGCCCGTGGGGGTCGGTCATGGAGAACCAGCGCAGCGGTGGTCGGCCCATGTTCGCCAGGGCCAGCCAGGCGGAGATGCCGGCGCCCGAGGGGAAGCCGGGGAACCAGACGAGCAGCGGGGTCTGCGCCGCGCCGATCGCGTCCAGCATGACGTGATAACTGGGCGCGCGCTGCTCGGCGATGAACTCCAGCGCCACGCCCACGCGAGACCCCAGGCTGCTGGTCGCGCCGGTGCGGATCTCCAGGGTCGGCCCCTGGAAGGGGTTGTCGAAGTCCCGCTCCGAGAACCGATGGGGGCGCCCGCCGCGCACGACGTCGATCCGCCCCTTGAACTCCTCAAAGGAGAAGTAGACGCCCTCGTCGCGCAGCCGCTCCAGCGTCCCCTCCAGGCCGCGCTGCCGCACCATCATCTGCAGGTCGCCCAGTTCCGCGCCGGCGTGCGCCAGCAGCGGGAGGTAGGGGCTGCGGGGGTAACCGTAGATGTAGCGTGCCACGAAGCGGAGGAACCGCTCCTCCCGGGTGGCCAGCCGGCGGCGGATCAGCGCCTTGCTGTCCCCCAGGCTGATCTGCTGGGTGACCAGCCGGGCCAGGTTTCGCAGAACCTGCGGATACGCCAGGGGACTGGAGACTCTACTCATGGTCCTCCTCACTCGAGCCAGTCGGCATGTTCCCGTTGCCGTGCCGGCGCGACCGGGACGGCAGGGCGGACAATCGCAGGCGGAAGAACCAGAAGCCATCGCTCGTGGACACCGGCACGCGGGGCAGGTGCGTCGGATCGAGCCGGGCAAAGGCGATCTTCAGAAATCCCTGCACCGTGGCCGTCTCGTAGAAGCGCGCCACCACCTCCCGGGCGCCGGCGGAACCCCGACCGTAGGGGTAGGCGAAGTGCCTCACCCGCAGGCCCAACCGCTCCAGCAGCAGCGCGTTGGACTGCCGGATCTCCCGTTCGATCTCCTCAAGCGTGGCCGCCGTGAGATTGAGATGTGTATGTGTGTGCGCGCCGATCGTGAAGAACCCCGACGCCTGCAACTCCCGCACTTGCGCCCACGTCAGCGGCCGCGGCCGCAGGGCCGCGGGCAGTTCCTGGTACCGTCCCCAGTCGATCGGCCGCTGCTCCTCGATGTAAGCGGTCGGCAGATAGAGGGCGGCCGGGACGTTGAAGCGGCGCAGCAACGGCAGGACAACCGAGTACATCTCCGCATACCCGTCGTCGAACGTCAGCACGAGGAGGTCGCGTGTTCCGTTGGCCGGCTGCTCCCGGGCCGCGTCGAGGAGATCATCCAGCGAGACGATGCGGTAGCGGCGCCGGAGGTAGTCGAGCTGTCGCGCGAAGAGCTCCGCCGGCAGATCAAGCTGCCGCGACGTCCCCCCGCCGACGCGGTGGTACATCAGAATCGTCACGCCGGGACGGCGCTCCCGTGTGAGTAGCTGCAGGGGCACCCGCGCCCAGCGGCTGATTTGCCGGCGGCGCAGGGGCCGGCGGGCCGTGACCCCGGAACTGCGCGCCATCACCGGCTCGCCGCGCCCACTAGGACGTCCGCCGCGGTCTCGCGGCCGGCGACGCGACGGTAAACCTCTTCCAGCCGCCGCGCCGCTTCCGCCAGGCTGAAGTGCCGCGCCCGGATACGAGCCGCCTCCGCCAGGCGCCGGCGCGTTTCCTCATCGCGCGAAACCGTCATGATGGCGTCGGCCAGCGCGCCGGAAGACATGGGCGGCACCAGCACAGCGGCGTCCGACCCGGCGACCTCCCGCACGACCTCCAGATCCGAGGCGATGCACGGCCTGCCCGCGGCCATCGCCTCGAGGAAGGCCACGCCGAAGCCCTCGGACAACGAGGGGAAGACGAAGAGGTCCGCCGCCGCCAGCAGCACGGGCACGTCGCGCCGGTCTCCCAGCAGCCGGACGGCGCCGTCCAGCCGCAGCGCCCGGATCTGCGCCTCCAGCGCGCCGTGCAACCGCCCCTCCCCCGCGATGGCCAGGCGGGCGCGCGGCAGGCGCTGCACCACCTCGCCCATCGCCTCGATCAGGTGCCGCTGCCCCTTCTGCGGCACCAGCCGGCCGACGTTCAGGATCAACGGATCCACGTCCGCCCACCCCAGGCTCTGCCGGACCTGCCGCACCTCCTCCGGACTGAGCGCCGGCAGATCCTCCGGCGCGACGCCCCGCGGGATGACGGTGATCCGGTCTGCGGGGATCCCCAGGTGCCGCACCGCCGAGCGCTTCACCGTCTCGCTGATCGCCACGTACCAGGAGGTCCAGGAGGCCGTCAGCGCGTCCACGGCGCGCACCGCCTCGACCTTCCAGCGGGTCAGCGCGGGATCGTCGATACGCCACTGCGGCGCGTAGGGCGTGTTCACCAGTGTCGTCACCACGGGCAGGCGGGAGAGCCGGCCGGCTGCCCGCCCCATCAGCGTGGCGGCAAATAGGTGCGTGTGCAGCAGGTCGGGGCGCACCCGCGCGATGATCGCCCGCAGCGCCGCCACCCCGCGAAGGACGTCATTTTTGTGCAGCCCCAGCGGATGCGTCTCCACGCCGTCCCCCGCGACCCCGACGGGGCTCCCCGTCATCTGCAGCGGGCAGAGCACCTGCCGGAACCCCCCGGGGTCCAGCCGCGGCAGAATGCGTAGCAACTGGCTCTCCGTGCCGCCCGTCTGCAGCGTGTCGATTACGTGGAGGACGGTGATCGGTTTCATGGGGCCGTCGCTCCGCCAGATGCCGATACTTCCGTCGGGTGGAGACCGGCCCCCAGCGTGTGAAAGGGCAGGAGCTTGCCGGCCCCCGTGGGGATGGGGTCGCGCCGCAGGACGCGGATGGAGTCCGCCTGCTCCCAGATGGGCCGGCGACCGCCCAGCGGCATGCCCGCCGTCCGGTCGAGCGCCTCAATGAAGCGGCGGCGCACAGCCGCCTCATCCAGCGGGCCCAGCCGCGGGCTGACGAGTAGATAGAGGTGGGTCAGCCTGTCGGCCCCCTCAGCCTCGACCAGTTGATAGTCGACGCTCGTCCCGCCGAACATGGCGGGCAGGATATGTTCCAGGATGTGCACGACGTTGGTGCCCAGGAGCGTCGTGCCCTCACCCGTCAGTTTGGTCACGCTGCGCAACCCGACAAGATGGGTGCGGCACCCCAGCTCGTCCCACACGCAGCCGCACGCCCGCTCGCGGATGAGGGCGAAGTCATCCATCTCCACGTTGAGGAGGAGTTTGGGTGCGTGGGGCAACAGGGTCGTGATCAGCATGACGTCGTGGCGCGGGCCTTCCCCCGGGCGCCCTCTGGCGATCATCGCCAGGGCGTCGCTGCGGAAGTGCATGTCGTCCACGTCCTCCGGGGCGCTACACGGGGCACCGACGGCTCCCCCGACCTCGGAGATCATGTAGTAGGAAGCCACACGGGCCTCTCTGGCGCGAATCTCATCCGCCTTACCCGGCGTCAGCGCCTCCGAGCCGCAGAGGAAGAGCACCCCCCGGAGCGACTCCCCCCTGGCCTGAGCTTCCGCGGCAAGCCGGACGGCACAACTGGGCGTCGTGAACATCACACAGCGGCCGGCCCCGGCCAGCTCGTGGCGGATGGCATCCAGCACTATCCCCGCCGCCCCAACGGGGACGAACTCCGGCCGGGGCAATCGGAGCCCCGCCCGCCCTGCCGCGAGGTGAGCCAGCTCAAACGCCGCGCGGTGACGGGCTTCGATCCCGCGCGGAATCGGGGTGAGAGAAAACCAGCGCACGTGGCGCCGGCGGAGTCTGGCCAGGCAGAACCAGTGCCCGATGCCCGCGCCCGACGGAAAGCCCAGTTGCCAGGTCAGAATGGGGGCATCCCATCCGCCGAACATGTCCAACGTCAGGGCCAGTTGCGGCACGTACACGTCGGCCAGGTATTCGATGTTGAGGGCGCTCCAGGTGCCGGCGCTGCGCGTCCCCCCACTGCGCACCGGCAGGACGCCGGAGACGGTCGGGTTGTTGAACTGCGCCGGGACGACGCGAAATTCGCGCCCGTCCCGCCGGATGGCGCCGCCGGACTTGAACTCCTGAAACGAAAGATAGACCCCCGCGCGATACAAGCGTTCCAGGGCCTCCTCCAGGCCCCGCTGCCGGACCATGATATCCAGATCGCGGCACGCGCACTGGGCCAGCGCGAGCAAGGGCCGATACGGGCTGTCCGCAGCGTACAGCCGGTCCCGTGCCGTCTCCAGAAACAGCTCCTCCCGCCGCTCGATCCGCCGGCGGATCGTCACCCGGGATTCCGCCATGGACTGCGGCTGCTGGAAGTAGGCCGCCAGCCGGCGGAAGAGGCGCGGATACGTCGGCAGGTCTCGGAGAAACCCCATGCTCAGCGAACCTGCGGGATGCCCAGGGCTGCCAGGGCCTGCTCCAGAAACGATGTATCGACCACCGTGGAGATGGGGTTGCGGATGTTCACCAGGCCGATGTCGAAGAGCCAGTCCTGGTAGCGCCGGATCTTAGCCGCATCGATGAATCCGTCCCGATGGATGTCCACCCAGCCGCCCTTCTGCACGATCGCCGGCTCGATTTTGATGTACTTGGCGATGATGGCGACATTGCGCGCCGTGGCCCCTTCGTTGTAGCGCTGGACCCCGCGCAGATACGCCACCATGAACCGCCGGCCGAGCGCAGGATTCTGCTCTAGCAGCGTGGGGCCGTAGATGATGAACGCCTGCGGCTCACCGGGCACGATGTCGGCGGTGTCGATCACCTTCACGCCAATCCCCAGTTCCACGGCCTGGGTGTTGAACGGGATGGGCAGGAGGGCGGCGTCGACCGAGCCTTGTTGCAGCGCCGCCAGGGCGGTGGGGGCGGAGAAGGGGAGCAACGTCACCTGATCCACCGGCACGGCCGCCGCGACCAGCGCCCGGGCCACGATGTAGTGGCCCAGGCTGCCGATCCCATCGATGGCGATCTTCCGACCTCTGAGATCGGCGACTGACCGGACGGTGGCGGCAAGATCCCGTCGGACGAGCAGCGAGCCGGCGCTGCCCTTGCCGCCGACGTGCCCCTTGTCCGCGACCACCCGGATCCTCAGCCCCCGGGCCACCGCATTAAAGAAGGCCGCCGACACCCCACCCGCGCCGACGTCCAGTTGCCCCTGCGCCAGCACCGGGATGAACTCGCCTCCGTGGGTGAAGGCCGCCCAGGCGATGCTGATCTGCTCCTGGGCGAAGTATCCCTCGTGCTCGGCGATGAAGAGGCCGCCGTTACTCTGGAAGGGGAGGAAGGACACGCGCACCGTGGCTGCCGGGCCGGCCGCCGCCGGAAGACTCACACTGACGAGCAGAGCACAGACCAGGAGAACCCAGGATGTCCCGCGCAGCGTGCGCATCGACGTACCTCCTTCGGGACTCACCGCGAGGTGAGTGCCTCCGCGGCGTAGACCAGAAAACCCGTGTCCACCAGCGCGTTCACCGGCATGCGCACGCCGATGAACTCCTGAGCGTAGAGCCAGTCCTGGAAGCGGCGGATGGCGTTGATGTTCACGCGCCCGTCCGGGTACATGGGGAACCAGTCCCCCTTGCGAATCAGGTCGGGGGAGATCTTCGTATACTCCGCCACGATCTGCACGTTGCGCGCGGTCGGCCCCTGCACGTACTGCCGCAGCGCGCGCAGGTAGGCGACCATGAAGCGCCTTCCGGTCTCCGGCGACCGCTCCAGCAGGTTCAACCCGTAGAAGATGAACGCCACCGGCTCGTCGGGCACGACGTCTCCTGCGGCCGCCAGCATCGTCCCGACGCCCACTTCCAGGGCCTGCGTGACGAAGGGTTCCGAGAGGATGGCCGCGTCGATCGCCCCCTGCTGCAGCGCCCCCACCATGGAGGGGAAGGGCATGCGTAACACCTCGACGTCGCGTAGGGTCAGACCGGCGCGCGCTAGCGAGCGGTCCAGCACGTAGTGGGCGATCGCGCCCAGCGTGTTGACGGCGACCTTTCGGCCCTTCAGATCGGCCACGGTGGGCGTGGACCCGGGCTTGAGGTTCTTGCGCCCCACCAGGGCGACGGCGCGGAACCCCGGCTCCACGTGCCCCTTGTCGGCGACGATGCGCACCTTGGCGCCCTGGGCCACGGCGTTGAAGAACCCCGCCGACGCCGACCCGGCGCCCACATCCAGTTGCCCCTGCACCAGTACGGCGATGGTGTCGGCGCCGCCGGCGAAGGTGACCCACTCCACCTTGATCCCTTCCCGGGCGAAGTAGCCTTCGGCGTCCGCGATGAAGAGCGGCCCCCACGCCTGCAGCGGCGTGAAGGCCACTCTCACGGTGACCGGCGCCGGGGCGGCGGAGGAACTCAGGCCCCCCGTCACGGCCAGCCCCACGGCCAGCGCCAGGGCGAGCACGGTGCGGGCGGCTCTCCCGGGTGCTGAGAGTCGATATCTGGTCATCGGACTCACATCCTCTCCACGTTAAGTTGGTCGCCTCAGACCGACTGCCGCGTGAGGCGCAGCGCCGCGGCCGGACGGGAGAAACACTCCCGCAAAGCCGCCGCCGCCACCGCGGGATCGAGGCGCGCCTCGGCCATGGCGCGCGCCTGCGGGCGCATCGTGTCCACCAGGTCGGGCCGGCGGAGCACGCGGGAGAGCGCGTCCACCAGCGCCGGTGGATCTTCGGGCGGGATGAGCCACCCGCTCACGCCATCCCGCACGACTTCCGCGACCCCGCCGACGCGCGTGGCCAGGACCGGCGTGCCGCTGGCCAGCGCCTCGCCGACGACCGTGGGGAAGCCTTCGTGCCGGGAACAGAGCACCAGGCACTCCGCGACATTGTAGAGGCGGGCCAGCATCTCCGCATCACCAACCCAGCCCAGGCAGCGGATCCGGCCCGGGGCCAGTTCTTCCGCCAGGGCGCGCAGCCAGGGTCCGTCCGGACCGTCGCCGGCGATGAGCAGATCCGTATCGCGATGCCCGCCACTGATGTCGGCGAAGGCCCGGATGAGCATGCTCACGTGTTTGGGCCGCTCATCCAGCCGCCCCACGAACAGCAGGTAGCGCCGGCGGGGGTCCAGTCCCGCCTCCCGGCATGCGCCTGCTCGGTCCCGTGGCCGGAACAGGCGCAGATCCACCGGCGTCTGGATGATCCGCACCCGATCGCGCGGCACGCCGAAACGCTCGACCAGCCGCCCTGCCTCCTCCGAGCCGGAGACGATAATGCGGGTGGCGCGGGGGATGGTGAACCGCTTCAGGCCCGCCCCCAGGTAACTCTCGGGGCGGCTGCCGGTGTGGATGGTGATCAGCGGAATCCCCAGCATCCGCGCCAGGAGGACGAGCGCGTCAAATCGGCCGGTGGCATAGTCCTGCACGAAGAGGAAATCGGGACGGTCGCGCAGGAGCGCACGAAGCAACGGCCCGGAGAGCATCGTCAGGTATGACCCCACGGTGCGGTACAGGCGGGACATCCCCGTCCGCCGCGCTGTCGCGTCTCCGGCATCCGCGACGGCGGGATGCGCGGCCGGGGATGTCGTCCTCTCCTCCCTGCGGCCGAACCTGCGCCGCCCTGCGCCGCCTGCGAGCATCCCCCAGCGGAGGAGGCGGCGGGGGACGGACGCGCGGAGAAATCTGATCTGGCAGCCGACCACTTCGTGGCGCGCCTCCCGCAGTTGCGGCCGGAGCGAGAAGACATACCAGACCACGTCGCCCACCTCCCGCTGCAGCAGAGAGAGGTAAGTGTGGTTCGACGTGGCCGCCCAGCGCGTGGCGAAGGTCTGCTGGTCCACCCCGTAGTACGGGAAGAAGTCCTCGAACAGATCCGAGTAGTTGAAGAAAGCGATCAGCGGTCGCCCGCGCTCGGTCCCCATAACGGTCTCAGACGGTGGGCCGCTCCTGCGCCTGGGCCGGGCCGGCCGCCGGCGTCGGGGGGCGGCGCCGGGAACTCCCCAGGCGGCGGAAGTACTCCTCCGCGTCCAGGTAGGAGGCGAGCTTGAGGCGGAAGAGCCAGAAGCCGTCGGCCTGCTGCACCGGCCGGCGCCACAGCGCCAGCGGGTCCAGGGTGGGGAAGGGATTCTTGCCGCTCCCGCCGCGCACCGCGGTGGCGAAGTAGTCGCCGACGACGCGCTTCACCCCGGGGGTCAGCGTACCCCAGGGATAGGCGAAGTGCCGTACCGCCACACCCACCCGCTCCTCAATCAGGCGGCGGCTGCGCTCCAGTTCATCCCGCACGGCGCGCTGCGGCAGCCGCGGCAGGTCGGCATGGCTGTGGGTGTGCGCGCCTACCGTCACCAGGCCGCTACTCGCCATCTCGCGGATCTGCACCCAGGTCAACGGCCACGGCGGGCGCGGGTTGTGCGCGTAACCGCCGAAGTCGAAGGGACGCCGCGTCTCGATGTACTGTGTGGCCAGGTAAATCGTCGCCGGGATGGCATAGCGCCGCAGCACGGGATAGGCGTGCTCGTAGATGTCCTGGTAGCCGTCGTCGAAGGTCACCGCCATCAGATCGGTAGGCCGACCCGCCGGCGGCGTCATGCCGCTGGCGACGTCGTCCATGGCGACGATGGTATGGTGCGCGCTCAGGTGCGCCATCTGCCGGGCGAAGAGTCTGGCGGGCAGGTCGATGTCGCTGTCCGTGCCCCCGCCGACGCGGTGGTAGATTAGAATCACCAGCCCCGGCCGCCGCTCGCGAAAGAACAGGCCGTAGGGCAGCACGCCGAGCTTGAGCAGGCGCAGGAGGTAGCCCTGCCGGTTTGTGGCCACGGGATCAGGCCGGAAGACTCCGCGTGTGTTCGATCCGGTGCAGAAGGCGGGCGCCCAGCGCCCAGGCCCAGAAGGGCAGATAGCGCAGTTTCTGCGAGCCCGCGGCCAGACGCAGCGCCTCGCTCATATCGGCGCAGGCCCGGTCGTACTGGCGGGCCCGCAGGTGGAGCCGGCCGACGCTGAAGCGCAGGTCCCGCAGCACCCGCGGGTCGTGCACCCGGTGCGCATAGCGGTGCAGCAGAGTCTCCGCGCCGCGCAGCCGCGCCCGATAGTCGTCCGTCCGCCGCGGACCGCGGTGGTCGCGGCAGGTGACGAGGATCTCCTCCACGGCGTCAAACTGGTAGTGCTGGATCATCCGGGCCAGCAGGTCCCAGTCCTGCTTCGTCGGCATCTCCTCGTCGAAGAGGCCGACGCGGTCGAAGCACTCGCGACGGATCATCATCGTCTGTGGCGTGTTGTAACTCCAGCGGAAGATGTCGTCCACCGTCTCCAGATAGGGCCGGCGCCGTACCCGCACCCGCTGTGTCGCCGCGTTGACCCACTGGTGCCAGGTGTAGACGACGCCCAGCTGGGGCAGGCGGCGGGGGTTGGTGCGGAAACGCTCCAGCTGTCGTCTGATCTTGTTCGGATGCCAGACGTCGTCGTCGTCCAGGAAGGCGATATACTCTCCGGCGGCGGCCAGCACGCCGGCGTTGCGCGCGTGTCCGGTGCCGCGGCGCTGGGGCAGCCGGATCAACCGCACGTGCAACCGGGGCGCGAACTCGGCGACGACCGCCACCGTCTGCTGCGGGTCGTCGGAGGCGTCGTCGACGACGAGCACCTCCATGTCCGGCACGTCCTGCAGCGCCACGCTCTGCAGCGCCGCCCGCAGCAGGGCCGGGCGGTTGCGCGTCGGGATGATGGCGCTGACGATGGGCACGGTGGGTCGAACCTCCCCTCTTAGACGGGGAATCCGTCCACGCGCAGGATGGTCCGCACCTCCGCCTCGCGTTCCGGCAGGGCGCGCTGGATAAAGAGCATGAACGAGATCCGGTCACGGCAGTCTTCCGGCGCGCCGTAGACCTCCGAGAGGAAGGCGAAGTACTCGCCCTCGGGGAGCTGGCCCTGGGAGGTGAGGGCCCAGGTCGCGTCAAAGGGCCGGTGGCGGCGGTACCAGCGCAGACGGTAGAAATCTCCCGGGAGCTCCGTCATCCCCTGCACCATCAGGCAGGCCAAGCGGTGGCTGCCGTCCCCCAGGATGTAGCGGAGGGAGACCCGCTTCCCTGTTTCGGTCGGGAGCAGCCGGCTCGTCACCCGGATCTCGATGGGAAAACGCCGGTCGAATCCCCCCTCCAGCGCGTCCCAGATATCGATTGTCTGCCGGATCTTTCGCGCAATCCTCGTCGTGTGCGCCTGGGGGTTGCGGCTTTCCTCGGGGAAGAACCGCCGGTAGTGCGCCGCGATCCACTGATAGTAGCGGTGCTGCCGGGCCTGCTCTAGGAAGCGGCCGAAGTCAGAGCGTGCCAGTTCGCGCCGCTCGAGGAACAATCGCAGGAAATCCCGGATCGCCACGATGTCGTAGCGCAGCGGCGAGATCAACGCCGGGATGTCGATCGCCTCGACGTTGTGCGCCGGGTCCAGCCACCGCCAGCGGTAAGAGCGGACCAGGTCGCGCGTGCGGGCGAGCACGGGGCCGAGCATCTACCCCTCTCCCGCCTCTCCCAGCCGCCGGCCGCGCCCCACGCGCACGGACTGCCGCAGCAGGGTCATCAGGTCGAAGATCACCCGGCGGTGGATCAACCAGATGACGGCCCCGTAGACCGCCACCCCCAGCGGCACCGCCACGGCCAGTTCCACGACTGCCGGCGCGTGGGACGTGCGCAGCGCCCACGCCGCCGGTGCCACCGCCGCCGCCATCAGGACGGAGCCGATCACCCCCGGCCGCACCGCCGCCCACATCTCCGCGGCACGCACGTGAAGAATCGAGCTGATGTAGCGGAACTGCACCGGGACCATCACGATCGTCGCCCCCAGGTACCCGGTGGCGACGCCGACAATACCCCAGCGCAGCCCGACGGCGAAGGCGGGGAGATAGAGCAGCGACGAGATCATGGTCCAGCGCAGGTTGAGGTCCGTCCGGCCGGCCGCATTCAGCCCGCTGGGTCCCAGAGTCGTCATCAACTGGAGAAACCCGGCCAGCGCCAGCACGCTGACCACCGGCGCCGCGGGCAGCCACTTCCGGCCGAAGACCAGCTCCAGCGCCGGTGCGGCGACCAGGGCCATACCCACCATGACCGGCAGGACGCCCAGCGTCACGTACTGCGTTCCCTGCAGAAACCCCCGCCGCAGCCGCTCCCGGTCCTCCTGCACCCGGGAGAGCGCGGAGAACATCACCCGGTTGACAATCAGCCCGACGTCCTGCAGGGGCACGAGGAAGAGCGTGTAGCCCAGGGCGTAGAAGCCCAGCGCCGTCGACCCGAGGTAGCGGCCGACCAGCAGGTTATCCGTGTTGCGGATGGCGTAGCCGAACATGCGCGACAGCAGCAGCGGCGCGCCGAAGGACCACTGGTCCCGGAACTTCCGCCAGGAGAAGCGCCACTTCGGCCGCCACCCCGTGGCCACGTAAAGAAGGTAGGAACCGGAGAGCGTCGTGGCCATGGTCTGCCCGACCAGGCTCCAGTAGCCCATCCCGGCGTAAGCCATGCCCACGCCGACGAACCCGCCGATGAGGCGCGACTTCACCGAGCGCAGGGACAAGCTGCGGTAATCCATTTGCCGGGAGACCAGCGACCGCTGCGCTTCTGACCCCGCGGTGATCATGAAGCGGGTGGAGAGGATGAGCAGGATCACGCCCACCGCCGGGTCACCCATGAACCGGCCGAAGATCTCGCCGGAGACGGCGGTGATGGCGAACAGGGCGACGCCCAGGCCCAGGTTGGCCCAGAACGCCGTGTCCAGGTACTCGTCGTCGATCTTGGCCCGCTGGATGATCGCCGCGCCCAGGCCGATCGTGGAGAAGACCCGCAACAATGCCGTGAAGATCGCGGCCATGGCCAGCAGGCCGAAATCCCCCGGCAGCAGCAGGCGGGCCAGGATGATGGTGAAGACCTGGTCCACGATCTGCCCGCCGATCCGTTCCCCCGCCAGCCACATCATCCCCTGGACGGCGGCCGTGCGGATGCGCCGGATCGGACGAGGATCGAGGTGCGCGCGTCCTGCCACTCAGGCCACGCTCCGCTGGCGGCGCGGGCGCGCGGCCAGATAGGCGATCATCATGAAGATGAAGGGGAACAACTGCACCCGCTGCCGGGCGATGATGCCGAAGTTGGCGATCGCCGAGAAGAAGAAAATGAAGAGCAGGGAATAGACGAGCATCATCAGCAGATACCCATCCCGCGGGCTGCCGGCGAGCGCCGCCACCACGCTGCGCCAGCGATAGACGATCAGCACGAACAGCCCCAGCCCCTCCAGCGCGGCGACGAGGGCGAAGACGTTGTTGGCCTCCCAGGGAAACGGCCGGAAGAGCACCGTGGGGATGGCCAGGGCAAGGCCGGACGGGGTCGTGGGGTTCACCTGCTCGAAGGCGGAGCCGCCCTGCATAGTGCGTTCGCGGCGCACTTCGATGAACTCGAGCACGTCCTGGGCGGCCAGGCTCTCTAACCGGACGAACCCGGCGGCGGTACGGACCACCGCCACGGCGATGGCCACGAAGAGGAGGAGGCTAAAGAGGCGGATCACCGGCGTCATCATGCCGGCGCGGATGGGCCGGGTCAGCGCAAAGGCCGCCAGGGCCACGACGAAGACGCCGGCGATATGCGGCCGCACCACCAGCATGCCGGTGGTGCCCACCGCCAGCCACCAGAGCGCCGGGAAGTCAATCCGGTTCTTCATCCGGGCGGTGCCGTAGGCGGCCATGCCCAGCGAGAAGACGACCAGCGCGTCTTTGCTGATGCTGCTGGTCCACAGCAGCATGGAGGGGTAGAAGAAGATCATCAGCATGAAGAGGCGCCGGTCCCCGTTGGGGAACGCCGTGGTGAAGGCCTTATAGAAGAAGAGCATCCCCAGCAGCCCGATCCAGGCCCAGAGGATCGTCGCGCCGTAGGTGGTGGGGCCCGTGACGAAATAGACCAGCCCCGTGAGGAGGCGGACGAACTCCGTGCCGGTGTAGTCGGGGAGCGCCGGCCACTGGCCGCGGCTCAACTGCTCGGCGATCTCCGCCCCCGTCTCGCTGTAGACGAAGGCGTCGGCCAGCAGGTGGGCGTAGAAGCGAAACCAGGCGGCGAACAGCTTCAGCCCGAAGCTCGCCAGCAGTACGTTGAAGAGGATGCGCCCCTGCGGCTCCGCCCGCGTCGCCATCCAGAAGATCAGCAGCGACGCCAGCGACAGAATGGTGAGGATGACCGTTGCCCGGAGCGTCTCGACCCCCTTCACCGCCAGCAGGTCTCCCCCAACCCAGGCCAGCAGCAGCAGGACGGGGAGCAAGAAGAGCACCCACTGGACTTGCGGACGCCGTTGCGGCCACGCGCTCATAATCGGACCCACCTCTCACCCTGGAGTGCACGCCACGTGCGAGTGCCCATCACGGAATGCCCGCTCACAAATACCCCAGATCGCGCAGACGTTCTTCCACCGCTCCCGCTTCCTCGAGGGAGTAGACCACCTCTGGGCCGCCCTCCTGGCGGTCGTCGACATACGACGGCGGGCGGGCCGCGGTGAAGGAGGCGGCGAAGGCCTCCAGCGCCACCCGGCCGTCCAGCGCCGCGGGGATGGGCAGCCCCAGGTAATACAGGACCGTCGGCGCCACGTCGTAGAGGCGCAACCCTTCCAGGGCCGCGCCCTGCTGGATGCCCGCCCCGGCCAAGATGAAGATCCCCTCGGGGCGGTGGAACCCGCTGCGCACGCGACGCCGGCCGAGCAGGCGGCGCGGGATCTCGATCACCTTCCCGTCCAGCGAGACGGAGGTGATCGCCCGGTCCACCAGGCGGACGAACAGGTCGCCGGCCTTGTCCGCGTGCGGGCCGTGGTAGAGCTCCTCCCGCCTGCGGATCTCGGCGATAATCGGCCGGCCGTCGGCGTCGCGGCAGCGGCCGAGGGCGGCAATGATCTCCTCCCGTACGCGCTCGTACTCCACGCCCGGCTCGACGCACCCTTCGGGCTCACGGCCGCGGAGGTTGACGAAGACCTCGCCGGGACACCCGGCGCAGAAGGCCCGGCTGCGGGCCCAGTCCAGCCGGTACCCGGCGCTGCGCCGTACCGCCCGCACCCCGGGCACGCGCCGCAGCAGCGTGCGCATGTTCTGCGGCAGGACCCAGGGCGCGGCGGAGAGGATCTGCCGCAGTACCCGGCGGTGCAGGCCGCTGCGGCGGGCCGGCGCCGCGTTCTCGGTCAGCCCCTCGTGCAGCGGCACCATGAAGCCCAGCGCTTCGAGTAACAGCTGCAGGAATTGCATGCTGCCCTGCGGGCCGAAGGCCGGCCCGAAGCCGTGGTCGGAGACGATCAGGACGGCGTCGGGTTTGTGTCGCGCCATCATACCGGCCACCCCGCGGTCGATCGCCCGGTACACATCGCGAATGACCGCGCCGTAGCGGACGGCCTCCCCGGGCCGGTAGTCGGGGTGGCTGGGATCGACGAAGCGCCAGAAGAAGTGCTGCGCGCCGTCGGTCTCCGTGTAGACAACGGCGAACACATCGGTGGGCCGCGTACGCAGCAGGTAGTCGCAGACGGCGGTGCGCAGGTTCACCCGCTCCACCAGCGTCTTCCCCGCCTGCGCGTACCGGCCCCGCACGATGTCGGTGCCGATCGCGCCGGAGATCAATCCGGTCTGTAGTACGCCCCGCCTCACATGCTGCTCGATCTCGACGGCCAGCGTCTCCGGATGAGTGAATCGTGCACTCGTCGCTCGGGGGGCGTCCATCCCCGCGATCATGAAGCCCTCTCCCAGGGACTCGGCGGGGTAGGTCATGGGGACGTTGAGGACGCCGACGCGGAACCCGCCGTCACTGAGCAGCCGCCACATCGTCTTCCCCTCGCGGCGGCCGCCGTTGATCGGCCGCAGCTGGTAGCTCCCGGGGGCGCGCTCGCTGAAGAAGAAGATGCCGTGCTTCCCGGGGTTCGTGCCGGTCATGAAGGAGGTCCAGGCGGCGGGGCTGTGCATGTTCGGCACGGAAAGCAGCTGCCCCGAGCTCCCGCGGCGGACCAGATCCGCCAGGGTGGGCAGCGATCCGTCCTCGATCCAGGGACGCATGAGTTTCCAGGTGGCGCCGTCGATGCCGACGATGAGCAGGCGGGGACGGGACACGATCAGAACACCTCCAGGTCGCCGAGCGACAGGTGCCAGCGGTGCAGGCGGGCCGGCGCGGCTGCCGCGGCCGCCGCGCTGAGCGGGCGCACGGTGAAGTACGGTCCCACCCGCGGCACGGGCACGAATCCCGCGCGCAGCAGCGCCCACCAGTGCGCCGCCCCGCGGGGCGCGTGCGCCGCCAGGTAGTCCGCCCCGCAGGATGTGGCCAGCCGGCGCACGACCCGGCCCAGCGCCGCCCCGCCGCCGACCCCGAGCAGCACTTCGCAGAGCATCACCTCGCGCAGCCCGCGGCGCAGGGTCGGACGGAAGACGATCGCCGCCCCGTCGGCTCCCGACGGCGGCCAGGCGGCGAAGTAGGTCAGCGAAGGGACGGCCGAGTAGCGCCACCGCAGGAACTCGATGGAACGCTGCGTGCGGATCCGCCCCGCGCATCGCCGGTCGTTCTCGGCGAGCAGCCGCTGCACCGCGTCCGCATCGGCGAGCAGCCGTTCTACGGGCTGCCCGGCCCCCTCCGGAAGATGCCATTCCGCGGCGGCCTCGGCCTGCCCGCTCAGGGCGCGGACCATCCGCAGCGGGTGCAGCACCCGCACCAGGACCTGCGGCCGTCCCGCGTAGGTCCAGCCCAACTTGAGGTATCCGGGCAAGCTGTACTGATTGGGCGTGTTGAAGATCAGGTCGACGCCCTCCGCCTGGGCGCGCTCCACGGTCTGGCGGGTCAGCGTGGAGAAGACGCCGTGCCGCCGGTAGTCCGGATGGGTCGCCGTGTCCACCGCCCGCACCGCGTTGAGCGCCCGGCCGTCCACCTGGAACTTCCAGCGCATGAAGGCGCGCAGCCCGAGGATCTCCTCTCCGTCGGCGACCATCAGCAGCGAGGCGCCGCTCGGATTCTGGAAGTGCTTCCACTGCCAGAAGGCGTTGTCGCGCTGAAAGGCGCGGCCGTTCCCCAGTGACTGCCGCAGCAGCGTCAGCACGCCGTCCTCATCCGCCGGCCGGTAGGCGCGCACGGCAAACGGCTGGCTCATCGGTCGCGCACCTGGCGGTAGACGTCTTCGACGGCGGCGACCATCTGCGCCATGCCGTAGCGCCGCCGCACCTGCTGCCGGGCCCCCTCGCCGAGCCGCTCCCGCAGCGTCGCGTCACCGAGCAGCGTGAGGATCTGTGACGCCAGAGCGTCCACGTCCATGGGCTCGACGAGGACGCCGGTCTCGCCTGACCTGACCACCTCGGGGACTCCGCCCACGCGCGACGCCACCACCGGGCGGCCCAGGGCCATCGCCTCCAGCAGTGTCAGCGGCAGACCCTCGTGCACCGAGGGCAGGACGACCAGATCGGCCGCGCCCATCAGCGCGACGGCATCGGGGCGAAAGCCGGTGAAGACGACCTGTCCGTTCAGTCCGAGGCGGCGCGCCTCCGCAGCCAGGCTCTCCGCCAGCGGCCCCAGCCCGACCAGCAGAAACCGCGCCCGCGGCTCGTGGTCGATCACGCGGCGCGCCGCGGCCAGCAGGTAGCGGTGCCCCTTCTTGGGGACCAGGTTGGCCACGTGCACCACGACGCGCGCGTCCGGCGGAAAACCGAACTCCCGACAGACCGCCTCGCGGCTCCCCGCCTGGCCGGCCAGTTCGTCGGCGTCGATGGCGTTGGGGATCGTGACCACCCGCGGCCGTCCGCCGCGGACGTACCGCTGCACGCGCGTGGCGACCTCCTGCGAGACGGCGATCACGGCGTCGTTGGCCCGATAGGTGGCGGCGTTCAGCAGGCGCGTCGGCAGGCGGTAGCGGGAGGGCACGTTGTGCTCGGTGTAGACCAGCCACCGCGCGCCGCTCCGCCGCCGGATCAATCGCGCCAGCACCCCGGGCACCGGCAGGTGCGCGTGCACCAGGTCGACCCGCTCGCGTCGCAGCAAGCCAGCCAGGCGTGACAGCACACCCCAGTCGGCGGCGCGCCGCATGCTCAGGCAGTGGACCGGAATCCCGGCCTGCTCGAATGCGGGTACCAGCGCATTCTTCCAGGGCAGCAGGTAGGCCACCTGATAAGCGTATCGCCGCCGGTCGAGGTACGGGATGGCCCGCTCCAGCAGCCGCTCCGCCCCGCCCACGCCGAGCCCTTTGATCAGCACCATGACCCGGACGGGTGCGTCCTCGCTCATGCGGACCGCCGCTCCCGGAGCAGCGTCATGTAGGCCTCGCCGTAGGCGCGGGCCACGGTGGAGATCTCGAACCGCCGGTAGCGCGACCGCGCCGCCTCCCCCATCGCCCGTCGCCGCATACCGTCCCGCAGCAGTTCTGCGACCGCCTGCGTCAGTCGGTTCTGATCGCCCGGCGGGACCAGCCGCCCGGTGACCTGATCCTCGACGACCTCCGGCACGCCGCCCACGGCATAGGCGACCGCGGGCAGACCGGCCATCCCCGCCTCGATCAGCGCGGCCGGCATCCCCTCGCTGCTGCTCGGCAGCACGAAGAGGTCGGCGGCGGAGAAGTATGGCCCTGGGCGCTGCTGCGGCGACTGCAGGTGGATGGCCTCCGCGAGGCCACGGCGCGCCGCCGCGTTTGCCAGGTGATCACGCAGGCTCCCCGCACCCAGCAGCAGCGCGTGCACGGGCAGCCCCTGCCCCCGCAGTGCCGCCACAAGATCGACGAGGGCGGCGACGTTCTTCTCCCCAGTCAGGCTGCCGACGTACAGCAGCAGATGGGCGGAAGGCGAGACCCCCAGCGCGGTCCGCACCCGCTCCCGGTCCGCGGCCGCGCTCGCAATGCGTGCCGGGCGCACCCCGTTGGGGACGACCACGACGCGCCGCGGGTCCACCCGGTCGCCCCGCACCAGATCGTCAGCGACCGCGCGCCCGACTGCCACCACCAGGTCGGCGTGCGAGAGCAGCCAGCGGTAGGTGAGCCGTCGGGTCAGCCCGCGCCGCCAGTACGATCCCATGCCGATGGCGCGATAGACTAGGCGCCAGGGGCGGCGGGAGAGCCGCCGCGCCGCGACCACGTACTTGAGGGTGGCGGCGCCGTTCGCCTGGACGATACGGCAGTCCCGCCGGTCGATGATCGAGCGCAGCGTCCAGGCCAGCCCGGGTTCGAACCGCCCCGGGCGGCCGCCACCGGCCACGTCTACCGGCAGGCCGGCATCGGCCGCCGCGGCGCCGTAGGCGTCATCCACCGCCGAGAGGCTGAGCAGCGAAACCCGCCAGCCGGCGGCGAGCTCCCGCGCCAGATCCAGGGCGAAGACCTCGGCGCCCCGCAGTTGTCCCTGTTGGATGACCTGCAGCACGCCGGTCACCGCGTCCGTCAGCCGATCTCCACGGTCTTGCCCAGCCGGCCCCGCAGGCCGTCCAGCGCACCGCGGAAAATCATCACCGTCTTTTGCAGCTTGCGCGGCTCCCGCGAGAAGATCACCTTGGCCGCCCGCCCCAGGGCGACCCGCACCAGCGAGCGTACCGTCTTGTAGGGAGACCGCTGGATGTGCCGGCGGATGTAGATCGTGTTCCGCGTCTGATAGTAGAGGCGGCTGGGGTGGCGCTTCGCCTCCAGCACGTCGGGGTTCCGTTTGTCGTGCGTGACGACGATGTCCGGCGCGCGGAGAATCTTGAACTTCCCCGTGCTGCGGGCCCGGCCGAAGAACTCTGAGTCCGCCGCCCAGAAGAAGAACTCTTCCATCGGCAGGCCGATCGCCGCCACCACGTCGCGGTGGATCAGCGGGCCGTACCACGCCTGGTGGACGCGGGTGCGACCGGTCTGCGGGTCGAACTCCGCCGGCAGCAGGATGTCGGCGACGCGGTGCGGCTGCGCCACGCGGGCCATCATCCGCTCCAGCACGTCCGGCTCCAGGACCACCTCGTCGTCGATGGCCCACAGCCAGCTCGCGCCCTCCTCGAAGGCCAGGCCCAGCCCCGTCCGATACCCGCCGCCCGACCCCACGTTGTCGGGCAGCCGGTGGTAGATCGCCGGGGAGAACTCCCCCTTGACCATCTCCGCGGTACCGTCCGTGCTGCTGTTGTCCACGACGAAGACGGCGCTGAGCGGGTACGTCTGGGCCAGCAGCGTCTCCAGACAATGGCGCAGGTTCTCCCGCCGGTTTCTGGTGACGATCACCGCCGCGACTGTTTCGAACTCCGGTTGGACGTTCGCCGCCATCAGAGACTCCCGATGCCTACATGTAGCCCAGCTGTGTCAGCCGGTCGGCGATGGCCCGTTCCTCTTCGGGCGTGAAGACGCGGGTTGTCCGCGGCCGGCAGGTCTCCCGCCACTCCTCCAGCGCACGCCGCAGCCGCCGGTACTGCTCCGGGGCCCGCGCGCGTACGTCGACCGACTCCGCGGGGTCGCTCGCCAGGTCGAAGAGCTGCTCCTCGCCCCGCCCCGTGGCGATCAACTTGAACCGTCCGTCGAGTGCCGCCTCCGCGGTCGGCCACTGCTCGAAGTCCACCAGCGGGCTGCGCCGCCGGCGCTGCCGGATCCGTTCCTCCGGCCACTGCTGCCACTCGGCGAAGACGAACTCCCGGCCGCCGTCGCTCGGCGAGAGGGTGAACGGATCCCGCCCGTGGAGGCGATCCTGCAGCGCCTCCGGCACGGGCAGACCCAGCACCCCGCCCAAGCCCGCGAATACGTCGTTCAACTGCACCATCCCGCGGACGCGCGCCGCCCCCCGGCCGGGGATGCGCACCAGGAACGGGACGTGCAGGAGCGGCTGCCAGAGGGCCATGCCGTGGCCGCTCATCTCGTGCTCCCCCAGCATCTCCCCGTGGTCGGCCAGGACCACGACCACGGTGCGCTCTGCCGCTCCCGTCCGCCGCAACATCTCCAGCAGTTGCCCGAACGCTTCGTCCACGCAGGCCAGCTCAGCGTCGTAGAGGTCGCTCAGGGCCTCCGGGTCCCCCGCCTCCCCCAGCAGCAGTGCCTCCCAGGAGAAGTGGCCGCGGAAGGCCAGCCGCCGCCGCAGCGAACGGAGGAACGAGTAGCGCGGCCGGGCGAACCGCCGCTCAAAGCGCCGCGGGGGCAGGTACTTCCAGTGGCACTCCATGTAGTTGATAAAAAGGAAGAACGGCTCGGAAAGGCGCGGCAGGAACTCCCCGACCGCCCGGTTCGTCGCCGCGGCGCCCGAATCCAGCAGGCCCAGCGTGTTCCCCGCCCAGCGCTGCCAGCGGCGGCGCAGGCGGGGATTGAACTCCCGCCGCGAGAGGACCCGGCCGACACCCTGGGCCAGACCGGACGTCCGGCCCACCAGGGGATTGTTTGAGACCAGGACGGTGCTGTAGCCGGAGGCGCCCAGGTGCGCGGCCATCGTCGTCGCGCCCGGCGCCAGGATGGGCACAGGATAGTCGGCGCCGTGCTCCCGCGGGTAGAGGCCGGTAAAGAAGCTGGCGTGGCTCGGCACCGTCCAGGGCGACGGCGTGATCATGCGCTCGAAGAGCAGCGCGTCCCGGGCAAAGGCGTCGACGTGGGGCGTCGTCGGCCGGCCGTAGCCGTAGCAGCCGAAGCGGTCGGCTCGGGCCGCGTCGAAGGTGACCACGACAACGTTCCGACGTTCGCGGGTCATGCGGGCTGCCGCTTCCTTTCCACGTAGGCCGCGATGGCGCCTAACGTGCCGAAGTTCTCCGGCACGATCTCCTCGTCCTTGACCTCCACGGCGAACTGCTCTTCCAGGAAGGAGACCAGCATAAAGATCCCCATGGAATCCACCACGCCGTTGTCAATCAGCGCGAAATCGGGGGTCAGCGGCGCGCGGCGGGGATCCCAGTGCAGGTCGTTAACGAGGAAATCCCGCAGCACGTCCAGCACGCTCATCGCACCAGCTCCGTTCGGTCGATCTTGCCGGTCGAAGTCTTGGGCAGGCGGTCGCGGAACTCGACCTCCTCGGGCACCATGTAGCGGGGGATCAGGTTGGAGCAGAACTGGACCAGCTCGGAGGGCGAGAGCGGCCGCGTGCCGCGGGTGACGACAAAAGCCTTCAACCGGTTGCCGACCACCGCATCGGGCAGGGCGGCGACGGCGCACTCCGCCACCTCGGGGTGGGCATAGATCGCCGCCTCGACGTCGCCGAGTTCGATGCGGTATCCTCGGCTCTTCACCTGGTTGTCCCGCCGCCCGAGGAAGAGGTAGTCCCCCTGCTCGTCCTGCCGGACCAGGTCGCCGGTGCGGTAGACGCGCTCGTGAAAGGGCGCAGACGGATGGGACACGAAGCCGCGCGCCGTGCGCTCGGAGTCGCCCCAGTACCCCAGGGCGACGGTGGAGCCGCGCACGTACAGTTCCCCCACCTCTCCCGGCGCGGCCACGCGGCCCTCCTCGGTCATGGCGAAGACCTCCACGTTGTCGATCGCCCGGCCGATGGGAATAGCGGCGACGCGATCGGCGGGGAGCGGCGGCACCTCGTACCAGGTGCACACGTTCGTTTCCGTGGGGCCATAGAGGTTATAGAATCGCGCGTGCGGCAGCAGGCCCATCAGCCGCCGCAGGTGCGGCGTGGGGAAGACCTCCCCGGCGAAGAGCACCGTGCGCAGCCGCGGGAAGGCGCCCGGTTTCAGGTTCCCCCGCAGCAGCAGCAGGTTCAAGACCGAGGGAACCGAGTACCAGACTGTGATCCCGGTCTGCGCGATGAACTCCGCCAGCTGCACCGGGAAGACGGACATCTCCGCGGGTACCGGCGCCAGCGTCGCCCCGGCCAGCACCGCGGCGAAGACGTCGAAGATCGACAGGTCGAAGTGCCACGGGGCATGATTGCTGAGGACATCGTCCGCGCGCACCTGGATGGCCTGATGGGCCCAGCGCACGAACGCCAGGCTGTTCAGGTGGGAAATCATGACGCCTTTGGGTTCGCCGGTGGAGCCCGAAGTGTACAGGATGTAGGCGAGATCCAGTTCGATTCCCCGGACCGCCGGCGGGGAGGCCGGCTGCGCCGCCACCGCGTCCGCGGCCAGGAGGCGCACGCCCGGCGGCAGCGTCTCGGCCGGATCGCTGCGGCGGGCGGGGACCACGTCGGGGAGGATCACCGCCTCCAGCGGCGCCTGCTTCTCCACCATCTGCCGGCAGAGGGGGAGCTTCTCCTCCGCCGTGATCAGCCAGCGCAGGCCACAGTTCCGCGCGATGTAGGCTAGGCGCGCGGGCGGGGCGTGCGGGTCGAGGGGCACGTAGGCGGCCCCGGCCTTGAGGATGGCGTAGATCGCCGCCACCGACCCGCTGGACTTCTCCCGATAGATGCCCACACGGTCGCCGCGTCGCACGCCGACGTCCACCAGCAGGTGGGCCAGACGGTCGCTCCAGGCGTCCAGCGTGCCGTAGGTCATAGTCTCGCCGCGAAACGCCACCGCGGTTGCCTCGGGCGAACGTTCCGCGGTCTCGACAAGCAGATGGTGCAGCAGCTGGCGCGTCACAGTCCCAGGTGGGCGGCGATGATGTTCTTCTGGATCTCCGACGTGCCCGAGTAGATGCGGCTGCCCACGGCGTCGCGCAGGTCGCGCTCCAGTTCGTACTCGGCCATGTAGCCGTAACCGCCGAAGACCTGCACCGCGTCCAGGCTGGACTGGAGGAAGCACTCGCTCACATAGAGCTTGACCATCGCCGACTCCAGCCCGGTGCGCTGTCCGGTGGCCTTCATCCACCCCACCTTGTAGAGGAACAGCCGGGCGGTCTCCAGGCGCACGCGCATCTCCGCGATCGTGTGGCTCACCGCCTGGAACTTGCCGATGGGCTGGCCGAACTGGTGCCGCGCTTTCGCGTACTCGATACAGCGCTCCAGCTGCCGCCGCATCGTGCCCAGGGCGCACCCCAGAATGCAGCTGCGCTCCCAGTCCATTGAGGAGTTGAAGATGGCCGCCCCTGCGCCCACGCCGCCCAGCAGCGCCGCGGGCGGGACGACGCACTCCTCGAAGGCCAGCTCGGCCATCGGCGAGGTGCGCAACCCCATCTTGTGCAGCGGCCGGCCGATGGTGAGTCCGGGCGTGTCCCGCTCGACGAGGAACGCGGTCAGCCCCTTCAGCGGGGCGTCCGGGTCGACGGTGGCGAAGACGACGAAGAGATCCGCCACCGGAGCGTTGGTGATGAAGGTCTTGCTACCGTTGAGCACGTACCGGTCGCCGTCGGGCCGCGCGGTGGTGCGCAGGCCGAAGGCGTCCGAGCCGGAGGTCGGCTCGGTCATCGCCTGCACACCGATCAGCCTGCCGTCGCACAGCCCGGGCAGATAGCGCCGCTTCTGGTCCTCGCTGCCCGAGCGGACGAGCGGCATCTCGCAGCTCCACATCTGCGCGTTCAGCGAGAAGAGAAGCCCATTGTCCCGGCAACCGTAACCGAGGGCCTCCATGGCCAGGGTAATCTGCAGCGCGTCCGCGCCGGCGCCGCCATAGGCTTCCGGCACGGGGAGACCCTGGATACCGAAGCGCGCGCACCTGTTCCAGGCCTCACGGGAGAACTCGCCGCGGCCGTCCCGCGGCGTCACCTCTTCGTTCAACTCCCGCGTCGCAAACCGGATGACGGTCTGCTGGAATGCTCGCTGTTCCGGGGTGAGGGCGAAGTCCATGAGACCGGACGCAGCCTGCGGGGGACCTACGGCCGGCCCGCCGCACCGGCACGAAGGGATGGGGTGCCCTTCCCCGGTACGGCGCGCCAGATCCACTCCTCTACCAGGTCGAGCACCGTCTGCTGCACCGCCAGGGTGGGGAAGCCGTGCACCGTCCCCTCCAGGGTCCGCACCTCGACCAGGGGGCCGGCCCGGTCAATCGTCGTGCCGAGGCGCCCGGCGCGGGCGCGCGTGAACTCGTCGTAGAGGTCCTCCTCCGCCCCGTAGACCACCAGGGTGGGGATGCGGCGGCGCACCACACCGGCCATCTGCTGCACGAGTCGCTCACTCACCCACTCAGCCTGCGGTTCGCCGCCGTCCGGCTTGCCGTCCCCCCGGGCGAGGCGGATCTTCTCCCGCGCCCAGGTCTTGATAATCGAGATGTAGCGTCGACGATACCTCCCCAGCAGCGACCGGCGGAAGACGTCGAGCCGCATCCCCCGCAGCAGGTAGGCCGGCATGCCGCCGTCGCGGGCCAGGCGGGTGGGCACGCGCTCGCCGCTGCGGAAGTCGCGCACCGGTGACGAGATCAGGACGATGGCTTTCAGACCGGCGACCCGCTCGGCGGCCGCCAGCGCGGTGCGAGAGCCGAAGCAGTTCCCCACTAGCACCACCTCGGAAATCCCGGCGCGCTCGAACCAGGCCACCGCGCCACTCACGTCGTGTACGAAGGGCCGGTCCGACGAGTACCCCTGGATATCGCCGGTACTCTCCCCAACGCCGTGGTAGTCGAAGCGCAGCACGTGGTACCCCGCCGCCGCCAGCCGGCGGGCCATACGGACATAGAGCCGGTTGCGGTTGGTGGAGGGGATGAAGTCGCCGCCCGAAAGCAGGACCACGCCGATGCCGTGAGGCCGCGGCGGGCTGGTGACGATGCCGAAGATGTCCTCCCCCGCCGCGGTGTACGCGATGGGAAACTCGTGCCGCGCATCGATCACGAGGCTCCCCTCCCCGCCGCCTCTGCGGCCGTCGCCGCCAGCAGCCACTGT
Organism: Candidatus Sysuimicrobiota bacterium CSP1-3; assembly: GCA_001443485.1. Taxonomy (GTDB): domain Bacteria; phylum Sysuimicrobiota; class Sysuimicrobiia; order Sysuimicrobiales; family Humicultoraceae; genus Humicultor. The sequence continues at coordinate 79,876 of LDXQ01000001.1, read as the reverse complement.
GTCGTCCTCTCCACGAGCACGGCGCCCCAGCCGGCCGAATGGTCCACGAAGTGCCACACCGGAGCCTGCTCCAGGGAGATGACCTCCACCGCGCACCCGGCCGCTTCCGCCGCCGCCGTGAAGTCCGCCAGACCCGCCTCCGCGCCGACGGTGCGGCCTAGGCGGACGACCAGAAGCCGCTGCCGGCCGGAGAGGCCGTCGGCCAGCGCGGCGCGGATGGCACTCTGGTAGAAGCCCCGCTGCAGCGCGTATCCCAGGATGTCCACCTGCCCGTTAGCTTCCAGTTCGGCCAGCATCATCTCGCTCGTCCGGCGGCCGGGCGTCCCGATCTTCAATTCATGGGAGGCCTGCGTGCGGAAGAGTTCGCGGAAGGCGCGGGCGGGATCGGCGACCGGCTCCCAGACGACGAGCGGCGCGCCGGCGGCCAGCGAGGCCGCGCGGGTGGCCACCAGCGCGCCCCACCGCGTCCCCAGGAAGGACGGGTGGTGCACCGCCGTCACCTCGGCGAGCCGGGCGGCCGCGGCCGCGGCATCCTCTACCATCGTGCCGAGGGTCAGGTCAACATCCTCGCCGTCGCTGTGCCCGCTGCCGCGGTAGTGAAACCGCTGCACGGCGACCCCGGCCGCGGCCAGTCGCCGTGCCAGCACCACCTCGTTCCGGTAGCTGGTCAGCTGCTCCGGCCCGATCGAGGAGCAGATCACCAAACCGCCGTGGATCGCGCCGGCGGGCAGGTGCGTCACCCCGAACAACCGCTCCCCCGGCAGGCCGAAGAAGCCGGCAGTCTCGTGCACCTGTCCGCCGGCCAGGACGCGCTGTATCGTCTGGGGAAAATCCACGCGCAGGCTCACTTCACCCTCCTTACGGGGTGTCACCGCAGATGAACTCGACTCCGGGTTAGAGACGGATGATCTTGTGGCGGTCGTGCGTCACCCGACGGGTCGCGTTTCGGGTGTCGAAGACCAGACGCGCGTGGCGCACGATCCAGTCGTAGGCAAACTGGGTGTGGTCCGTGGCAATGACCACGCAGTCATAGGCGCGCAGCGCCTCCTCGGTCAGCGGCTCGCTGCGCAGCACCCTGCCGTTGAAGGGCAATGTGGGGACATGGGGGTCGTGGTAGCGCACCTCCACCCCCTGTTTGTGCAGCAGTTCCATGATCTTCAGCGCCGGCGAGTGCCGGTAGTCCTCGATGTCCCGTTTGAACGTCACGCCCAGGACTAGGACCCGGGCCGACCCGGCGGACGCGGCCTGGCCGTTCAGGGCCAGGAGGATGCGCGTGGCCACATAGTAGGGCATCTCGTCGTTGACCCGCGCCGCCAGCTCGATGAAGTCCATGTGGAAGTCGTACTCCCGCGCCTTCCACGCCAGGTAGTACGGGTCCACGGGGATGCAGTGCCCGCCCACGCCGGGCCCGGGGTGGAAGGCCATGAAGCCATAGGGTTTCGTCGCCGCCGCCTCGGTGATCTCCCAGATGTCCAGCCCCATCCGCTCGCAGAGCATGGCCAGCTGATTCGCCAGGGCGATGTTCACGTTGCGGAAGACGTTCTCCAGCAGTTTGGTCATCTCCGCGGCCGCCGGAGAGGACATGGGCACCACGCGCGCGGTGATCTGCTCCAGCACCAGCGTCGCCCGGCGCGTGCTCTCCGGGTCACACCCACCCACCAGCACGGGTGTGTTGTGCACGGTGAAGTCGCGGCGTCCGGGGTCGACGCGCTCGGGGGCAAACGCCAGGTAGACGTCCTCCCCGACGCGGTGCCCGGTCCGCTCCAGGATGGGCCGCACGAGTTCCGCGGTCGTCCCCGGGTAGCTCGTGCTGCGCAGAATGACCAGCTGCTCCGGTCGCAGGTGGGCGGCGATCCCTTCCCCCGCCGTCTGGATGCAGGAGGTGTCCGGTTCCTTGTTCCGCGTAAAGGGGGTGGGCACGCAGATGAAGATGACGTCGCCGGCGCTGGCATCCGCGTAGCCGGCGCTGGCCCGCAGCCGTCCCGCCGAGATTTCCGTCGCCAGCTCCTCCGGCCGCACGTCGCCGACGTGGGAGAGGCCGCGGTTGACCGCCTCCACGCGGTCGCCGTCCACGTCGATGCCGACGACGCGGAAGCCGGCGCGGGCGTAGGCCAGGGCCAGCGGCAGGCCGACATAGCCGAGGCCGACGACGGCAATGGTGGCCTCGCGGGTGCGGATGCGGTGGTCGAAAGCCGGCGCATCCTGGGTGGAGGGTTCGAGTGGGGTCAGGGTTCTCATGTCCTCACGCTTTCCGGTGCACTGGCGCCGTGCGTCGGGTGGGCATAGCTCCGCCGTTGGGTGTACATCACTTCTCACCCGACGGAGGGAAAAGGCGTCCTACCCCTCAGGGAGAGAGATGAGTCAGGACACCCTTTCCAGATCGGCGACCTCGACCTCGACGGGTACCGGCCCGCCGAGGAGGTGGAGCAGGACCCGGACGCGCTCCTGGCGCGTCGCCGGCCGCTCCAGGATTCCCGCCAGGCCGGCGAACGGCCCGTGGGTGATCCGCACGTGTGTGCCCGCCGGGTAGGCCGGGCGCCACGGGATGATTTCCTCGGACATGCAGCGATCCATGAGTAACCGGATGGCCTCGTCGGGGACCGGCACGGGCAGATCGCCGGTCCCCACGATGCCCTTCACCCCGGGCGTCCACTTCACCGCGTACCAGGGGCCCGGATCCAGCGTCATGTGCACGAACAGGTAGGAGGGGAAGAGCATCTCGATGGCGGTGATTCGCCGGTTCCGCCGGCGCTTCGGCACCGCGAGCTTGGGCAGGAAGATGTGCAGCCGGCAGTACTGCCGGAGCCGCAACGCCACCTGCTCCTCCACGCGCGGTTTCGTCTGGACGGCGTACCAGCGTTCCTCCACGATCCCCTCCGCTTCGCCCCTATGAGGACAGGGCAGCGGCCTCCCGGGCCGAGACCTTGTTCAGGACCGCGCCCAGGATCTTGGCATCGACACGCTCCAGGCGGCGGCGCGCCTCCACCTGCGCGCGCCGAGACCCGCCGTCCGCCGGGACGACCAGCACCATCCCATCGGCGATCCGGGCCAGGTTCAGCGTGTCCGGGAACCGCAGCACCGGCGGCGTGTCGATGACGATGAACTCGAAGCGCCCCCGCAGGTCGGTGACCAGCGGGGCCAGCCGCTGCGGCGTGAGCAGCGCCTGGGGCGGCACCGCGGCCTTGCCCGCCGCCAGGACCGCCAGGTTCGTGATGTTGGTGGGGCGGACGACTTCTGCCGCCTGCTTCTGGCCGCTGAGCACCTCCGCGATCCCCGGGGCCTGATCGAACCCGAAGGCGGTGTGCATGTCCGGCTTCCTGAGGTTGGCGTCCACGATGAGCGACTTGCGCCCGGTGCGCGCCACCATCATCCCCAGGTTCAGCGCGGTGGTCGTGGTCCCGGCACCCTCGTTCGCCGAGGTAATGGCGACGACGCTGACGGGGTTGCCGTTCTGTCCCAGGACGAGGCTCACGAGTAGCAGGCCGTAGGCCTCGACGAAGGGGACGCCCGGCTGGAACTTGGCAATCGTCGTGAAACGATTGGTGCCCATCTCGTACTCCTCCTTACGCCCGGATGCCGTCTACTGCCCGGCCCCGATGGCACCCTGCGTCTGGGACTGGGCCACGGACTGCGCCCAGTCCTGCACCTGTGCGACGCCGGACTGCAGCGGCGTGATGACGAGTGTACGCATCATCCCCCCGGCCGCGTTGAGCGGGGCGAACGGCGTGCGCACATACGCCCCCAGCAGCCCTAGACCGAACAGGATGATGAACCCAGCCATGAACATGGCGTTGGCAGGCGCCACGCGTGGCTCGTTGGCGTTGGGGACCTCGGCGAGGACCGGCACACCCAGGGTCCGCTCCACATCCTCCGGTGTCTTGATGGCCTCGTCCGTGGATTCGAGGAAGAGCGCGGCGATGATGCCCAGGACGATGCCAGCGATACCGGCGGCGGCAGCGGTTCGGGGTACAGCGGAGGGACGCGGGCGCTCCGGCGCCGCGGCCGCCTCGACGACCTGAATGCCGGCGGGGAAGAAGGCCGCCAGGTTCTCGCGCAGCAGCGCTTCCTGATACTGCGTGGCGAGCAGGCGGTAACGCGCGTCAAGGGTCTGGTTCTCCCGGGTCAGCCGGGTGACCGTGGCCTGCGACGTTGGCAGGGCGGCCACCGCAGCGCGGCGGTTTCGCAGGGTCTGTTCCAGCCCGGCCAAGCGGGCGGAACTCGCCGCGCGGTCCACCTCCAGGGTGACGATGTCGGAGATCAGGCGGGCGTGGGTGGGGTTGGGCGTTCGCACCTCGCGTCCCACCTGGGTCTGGGCTTCGGAGGCCAGGCGCTGCTGCAGGGCGGCGATCTGCCCCTCCAGCTGGCGCATACGCGGGTGGTTCGGGGTGTACACGGATGTCAGCTGGGCCCGCTCGATCTCCAGGTCGGTCAGCCGGGCCTCGACCTGCCGGTAGACCGGGTTATCCAGGAGCGTGGTCTCCGACACCAGGGTCGGTGCCTCCCGGCCCAGCCGGGCTGCGGCCGCGTTCAGCCGCCCCGCCACCTCACGGAGGGCGGTGCGCGCGTCGTCCACGGCGGTCAGGCCGCTGTAGTAGGAGCCGATGATGCTGCTGGCGGCGCCGTCGAGGTTCGCCGGATTCTGCCGCACCGCGATGAGGGCGCGGTCCGAGGCGTCGAGCCGCTGCCGCACTTCGGCCAGCTGCTGCACGACGAATTCCCGGGCGCGGCCCGCGTCCGCGGCGTTGGTCTGGCGGAAGAAGTTGCTCAGTTCCGCCGCCGCGCCGTTGGCCAGATCGGCCGCCCCCTGCGGCGTAGTCGCGGAGGCCTCAATGCGGATCAGGTTCGTCCCCCGCGGGCTGGTCGCCGAGATGCTGCGCTGCACCCCGCCCACGTCGGTGCGGCCCACGCGCTGCGCCACGCGCTCCGCGATCGTGCGCGTGCCCAGGACCTCCACGATGTTGGCCAACACCGTGGTCGGGGCGGAGGCGAATGCCGTCGGTGCGCCGGGGGCGGCCCCGGCGATACCGGCCGTCGGGGATGTAAACGGCGAGGATGTCACCATCACGGTCGCGCTGCTAACATAACCCGGCGCGGCGGTGCCGAAGCGGAAATAGACGCCGCTCACGGCGATGATCGCCAGCAGGGCCAACAGCCACCAGCGCTTCCGGACGGCCCGGGCGTAGTGCTTGAAACTGGTTTGGGTCTCCATCCGGTCCACCTACCTCCTTTTAGAACCCGAACACGGAGCGGATCAGGCTGAACCCCGAGATCCATGAGAGGATGTCCGTCCAACGTACCCGGTTGTCGGGCGGCACGTAGATGATGTCCGCGTGCTGCAGGACGGGGTTCTGCGTCTGGTCGGCTGCAGTGAGGATCTTGTTGAAGTTGAAGACCTGCGCCTGCAGTTTGCCGTCGGCGCCCCGGCGGACGACGCCGACCTGCTCGGTGAAAGCGCGGTCGGCCGGACCACCGGCGGCGAGAATGGCGTCGAGGAGCCGGGCACCGTCGGCCAGGTCATAGGCGCCAGGAGCGCGCACCGTACCCAACACGGCGACGCGCATGTCGACCAGGGGGATGGTGATGATGTCGCCGTCCTTGAGCACCATGTTGGCGCTGGGATCGGCATTCACCATCAGACGCTCCAGATCCAGCGCCACCGGCTGTGATGTGCCGCGGCGCGTCAGCGTCGCCCTCTTCAAGGCGGCGCGGGGGGCCAGCCCACCGGCGGCGGCAAACACCTCAATCAGGGTCCACCCCGGCTGAATCTCATAGGTCCCAGGCCGGGAGATCCCTGGCCCCACCAGGTAGGCGAACGTTCGTTCGACCCGGGTCTGGGTCACGGTCACGGTGACCACGGGGTTGCGCAGGTACTTGCGCAGGCCGGTGGTCAGCATCTCGGTGACCTGGGTGGGGGTCATGCCCGCCACCATCTGGTCGCCGAGAAGAGGAAGCGTGATCTTGCCGTCCGGCCGGACGGTGACGGTCCGGGTCAGATCGGCCTCGCCCAGGACGGCGATGCTGAGTACGTCCCCCGGGCCCAAGAGGTAGTCTGATGGGGTCTGCGCGTGGCCGGGCAGAACGCCGACGGTGATGACCATGACCAGAGCCATGGCCAGCGCAGCTCCCAGGATCTTACGCCAAGCCCCTTCCTTCACTTCACCCACCCCCCTGTATGCCTGGCACTGGCGAACCGCTCAAGAACGGACAGTCCGGACGGCCACGGGGCGCCGTCCGCATTGTTCGGGTTTTGGTCACGGGTGCGGTGGCGGCCCGCCGCCATCGCCGTCGGGCAGCCGCAGGACATAGAAGAGCTCGCGCTGGCCGCTCGGGCTGCGGGCGAAGTAGAGGCCCACCATGACGTACTCCTCGCCGCGATAACGCACCACGCGCTGCCCCCCATCGACTACGGTGGTGGAGCACTGATCGGCCCGGGCGTTGAGATGGACGGGATCAGGTACTACACGGCTCCACGAAAGACCCACGGATCGGCCTCGCCCCCGCGAGAATGCCTGGAAGGATTGGTTGCAGTCTAGAGCAGTGTTGCGGCCCCGTCGATACCCCAAAGGGCGAATTGGGCCGCCTGAAGGATATATTTCTGCCCGGGGAGACGAGGTAGCCACGTCCCCCCGGGCGCCATAGCCCTATAGAGAGGAAGGGTGAGGGTCTGCCGCGAGCGCTACTGGATGACGCCCTTGCGCAGGACGTACGCCACCGCCTGGGTGCGGTTGCGGGCGCCCAGCTTGCGCAGAATGTGCCGGATGTGGGTCTTCACCGTGCCTTCGGCCACGACGAACTTGGCGGCGATCTCCCGGTCGGTGCTCCCCTTAGCCAGTTCCATCAGGATGTCCAGCTCGCGTGGCGTCAGCCCCTCCGACTCCAGGCGCATGCGGGTGCGCTGTTCCCGGGAGAGGCTGACCAGCCGCTCCATCAGCTTGCGGGTGATCTCCGGGTGGAAGAAGGCCCGGCCGTTACAGACCGCCTTGAGGGCGGCGGTGAGGTTGGCCGCCGGGATGTCCTTGAGGATGTAGCCGGTGGCGCCGGCGTCGATCGCCTGCAGCGCCTTCACGTCGTCGAGGCGGTCGGTCATGACGATGATCTCGATGTCGGGGAGCTGCTCTTTGATCGACCGGGTCGCCGCCAACCCGTCGCCGGGCATGTCCTGATCCATCAGGACCACGTCCGGGACCAGTTCGCGGGCCAGGCGCACCGCGTCGTCTGCGGTCGAGACCTCGCCGACGATATCCACATCCTCGACGCTGGACAGGAGGGCACGGATCCCGTGCCGGATGAGCATGAGGTCATCTGCGAGCAAAAGGCGAATCGGCTTCATCGGTCTCTACCCAAACGCCGAGCGGAGTGCCATGAAGCCCACTCCGGGCTGACTCTCCACGAAATCGGGAGGACGGTGCGCGTCCTCCAGCGGACCAGTGGCCTCTGTTGGCGTGTGTCGATGTAATTGGCTGTGGGCGCAGTCCATCCCTGCACTTGCCGCACGTCGGAGCTACCCCCACCGGGCGAACGTCCGTCACCGCGCCGGACGATAGAGCCTCGAAGCCGGGGACGCGGGCAAGTCGGGAAGGATGCGATGAGAGCGCCGGCGGACACACCTTGCATATGCCCACACCCCGGGTCGTTCAGGCCTCTTTTGGGGAACTTGAGCGCCGGTTGTCTCCATGCAGTCAGCGCAGGGAGAGGCTGCGGGAAGCGCGAACCAATGGGTGTTCATTCCCCTGGGGAATCAAGACCAGTACCCGGTTTTCCGGCTCCCGGAGGAGGTTTATGAGCGTTTCCAGAGCAGGCAGGGAGGCGGCGGCGCAGACGCCGGCGTCCGGACTGGCTGACGCGGTCGCCCGCGCCGCGGCGGTCCGCGACGGCTGGGTGCGCGAGATGATGGCCTGGCACTTCAGCCCGGAGACGGGGTGTCCGTTCTGGCTGGAGTGGAAGGAGGGTGCCGGCTGGGACCCGCGGGACCGGGTGCAGGGCGTGCGCGACCTGGCGCTTTTCGGCTTCTTCCAGGACGACTGGCTGCGCTACACGCCGCTGGGCAAGTGGATCCCCCACGCCTACCGGGGGAAGCCCTACCACGTCTTCGAGACCGGCGGCACGACCGGCATGCCCAAGCAGCGGTTGAACTGGAACGACTTCCAGACCGACTATGCCGCCTTCAGTGAAAAACTGAACCCGCAAGGATTTCCCTTCGGCGCGGACTGGCTGCACCTGGGCCCCACGGGGCCGCGCCGGCTGCGCCTGGCCGTCGAGTATCTGGCGAACATCCGCGGGGGCGCCTGCTTCCACATCGACCTCGATCCCCGTTGGGTGGTCCGCCTGAAGAAGCAGGGCCAGACCGGGATACTGGACGACTACATGGACCACCTGATGGAGCAGACGGTGGTCCTGCTGAAACACCGGCCGATCCGCTCCATGTACGCGACGCCGCGGTTGCTGGAGGCCCTGGCGGAGCGTCTCTCCCTCCCCGGCGTGGGGATTGTCGGCGTCTTCTGCGGCGGCACGTCCATGAGCCCGCAGGTCACACGCTTTCTCGTCGAGGAAGTCCTGGAGGGGAAGGTCCAGTTTGAACCCACGTACGGTAACGTGCTCATGGGCGTGGCCTACGCCAAGCCCCTAGAACCGGAGGACGAGTGGAGCGTCGTCTACTACGGGCCGCAGCCGCGCGCCGTGCTGCGGGTGGTCGATCCCGCCGACCCGACGCAGGACGTGGACTACGGCGCGTGGGGCCGGGTCCTCCTGTCGACCATGACGCGGGAGTTCTTCATGCCCAACATGCTGGAGCGGGACGAGGCCCGCCGCGCCCCGCCGTGTGCCCTCTATCCCTGGGACGGCGGGCGGGACGTGCGCCCGTTCCAGCGGATGGGGGAGCGAATCGTGGAGGGCGTCTACTAGTGCCCGCGCCGCACATTCCCGCGCTGCGCCTGGGCCGTCCCTACGCCAGCGCCGACCGCGCGCCGGTCCCCGACTACCGCAGCGGCGAGGCGCTGGCCTGGATCAGCCAGGTGAACAGCGCGCTGATCCGCCGGGACCTCTTCCGCCCGGACGGCGAGGCGGCCGGCGGGCGCGCGCTCCCCGCTGCCGATCTCCTGGAGACGGCGCGGCGGGCGGGGGAACTCTTCGCCCGCGAGACGCTGCCGCTGGGCGAGGAGACGCAATCGCCGGATGCGTTCATCACCCAGGTCTCGGCCAGCACCGGGCTGCCCTGCCCTCTCGTGCGCCGCCACGTGCGCCGCATCGCCGAACTATGCGCCCACCTGCCGGAGGTCCTCCGCGGACTGATCCGCGAGGATGACCTCTCTCTGCTGGACGGCGGGTGGGTCAAGCACAACGGCGCCGTGCGCGCCTTCGCCCCGCAGACGCCCGCCCTCGGCGTGGTCATGCCGAGCAACTCCCCCGGGGTGAACACGTTGTGGCTCCCGGCGATCGTGATGAAGGTGGCGGTGGCGCTGAAGCCGGGACGGGACGACCCGTGGACCCCCTATCGCCTCTTCCAGGCGCTGTTGGCCGCCGGGCTGCCGGCCGACGCCCTCTCCTATTACCCGACCGACCATGAGGGGGCGATGGCGATCCTGCGTTCCGCGGGGCGCAGCCTCCTCTTCGGAGACGACGAGACGACCGCGCCGTGGCGCGGCGATTCCCGCGTGGAGATCCACGGCCCCGGCCGCAGCAAGGTGCTGATCGGCGAAGACCTTCTGGATGCGGCAGGGACGCTGGAGGTATGCATCTCTTCCATCCTGGAGAACAGCGGCCGCTCCTGCACCAACGCCTCCACCATCGTCGTCCCCCGCCGCGGGGCGGAGATCGCGGAGGCGCTGGCGGCGCGCCTGGCCACGGTGGAACCGCGGCCGCCGGAGGACGAGGAGGCGAAACTCGCCGCGTTCGTGCGGCCGGAGATCGCGGAGCGGATCGACGCCGCGATCGAACAGGGGCTGCGCGGCGGCGGAGCGGTGGACGTAACCGGCGCCGTCCGCGGTGGCGGCCGGCTGGTACGGGCGCACGGCGGAACCTACCTCCTGCCGACGATCATCCGCTGCGACTCCCTCGCCCATCCGCTGGCCAACCGGGAGTTCCTCTTCCCCTTTGCCAGCGTCGTGGAGATCCCGGAGATGGAGATGGCCGAGGCGATCGGTCCCTCCCTGGTGGTCACCGCTCTGACCCGTAACGAAACGGTGATTCGCCGGCTGCTGGCGGCACCGCACATCGGGCGGCTGCACATCGGCCCCATTCCCACCTGGCAGGTGGCCTGGGATCAGCCGCACGAGGGCAACCTCTTCGAGTTGCTCTACCGGCGGCGCGCCCTGCAGGTTGGAGAGATCTCCGCGCCGGTCCCTGGACGCTCCTGATCTCCGCGGAGCGGCGCGCTCAGACCACCCGTGGCTCGCCGCGGCTAGGGAACCAGCGGGTCCGCCGGAGCGAACGGTGCACCGCCACTACCGCCTCCGCCAGGTGCGGCAGGGGATCAGCCAGCGAGACGTTGGTGGCCACGCGCCGCCACCGCCAGAGTGCCCGCAGCGCCGACCGCTTGTCCCGCGTCGCCAGCAGATGCTGGAATTCGCCGATCGGCCAGCGCACCTCTACCCCCGATTTAGAGGAAAGGAGCCGCTGCGGTTCCTCCCCCAGGGCAAGGCGATAGAGCACCCAGGGGAGGTCGACGCCGCTGGCGACGGAGACTTCGGTCGTCCCCGCCAGGCGGGGATTGAAGTCCAGAAGCTTCGGCCGGCCGTCCCGCCGGTCGCGGCGGAAATCCAGATTGGCCACGCCGTGATAGCGGAGTGCGCCGAGGAACCTGGTCCCGATCTCCATCAGCTCATCGTCTCGAGTCGTGCGGCAGGCCACGGGGACGCCGTACGGCTCGGGATATTTTCGCAGGGTCACGTAGGTGGACACCGCGACCGGCCGGCCGTGGACGCAGCAGAGGGTGAGATCTAGATCCTCACCGTCGACGTATTGCTGAATCAGCGGCACCTCTCCGCTCTGCGTCAGAGCCTCGGTCAGTTGGTGCTCGCCGTCGGCGCGGACGATCCCCACACCGGCCTCGCCGCCCCGGGGTTTGAGCAGAACGGGATACGGCAGCCGATGCCGCAGGGCCAGGGCTTCCTCGTGTGTCTGGGGCCGGAAGGTCAGCGGCACGGGCACCTCGTGCTCCTCCGCCAGGGCCGCGAGCGTGGCCTTGTCGCGTAGCCGCTCGAAGAGGTCCCACCCCGGGGAGGGAATCACCGCCGTCACGCCGGCGTAGTCCGCAAAGTGGCGAAGGATCACGGCCCACCCCTGATTGCCGACCGGCAGCAGGACCGCGGGGCGCCAGGCGTTGACGTGGGCGGTGATGACGTCGTGCGCCTTCGCCGCATCGCCGGAGGGGTAGCTGAACCAGCGCCTCGTGTAGCGGGAGAACGCCGGGGGCGCCAGCCGCCGCGAGTCGCCGCCGAACACGGGAATCCCGCGGCGCCCCAGGGTGCGGACCACGCTCAACGTCGCCCGCGGCAGGCTGCCGCCGATCACCATCACGGAGGGGTAGGACATCTTCCCCCTCAGGCTAACATACCGCCGGAGCGGGACCGGGCGGGCGCCTCCGGTGCCGACCCAGCGGCGCGACTTGTCCCCCTCTCTCCCGGCCGGTAGAATGGATCATTATCGGTATTCCCCAGTGATGCGCGACCAGTACGGACGAGAACTCAACGACCTGCGAATCTCCCTCACCGACCGCTGCAACCTGCGGTGCGTCTACTGCATGCCTGAGGAGGGGATCGACTTCCGGCCTCCTGAGGAGCTGCTGCGGGACGGCGAGCTGCTGCTGCTGGTGCGCATCGCCGCGGAGCTGGGCGTGATGAGGGTCCGCCTCACCGGTGGCGAACCCACCGTCCGCCCGGCCGTGGTCGACCTCGTCGGCGCGATCGGCGCCGTCCCCGGGATCCGGGACCTCTCCATGACGACGAACGGGATCCTGCTGGAGTACCTGGCCGCGGACCTGGCGCGCGCCGGGCTGCGCCGCGTGAATGTCAGCCTGGACACGCTGGATCCACAGAAGTTCGGCCGCATCACCCGCGGCGGGCGGGTGGAGCGGGTGCTGGCCGGGATCGCGCGGGCGGAGGCGGTGGGCCTGCTGCCGATGAAGATCAACGCCGTCGTTGTCCGGGGTTTCAACGAGGAGGACGTCGTCTCGCTGGCGCGGCTCACCCTGGAGCGCCCCTGGGAGGTGCGCTTCATTGAGGTGATGCCCTTCGGCGCGGTCGCCGACGTGGCCGACGCCGGCATCGTCACCTCGGAAGAAACGATGGCGCGCATCGAGGCGGCGCTGGGACCGCTGGAGGCGATCGACCTCTCCGGCGGGGACCCCGCCCGCACCTACCGGTTACGCGCCGCTGCCGGGACGCTCGGCTTCATCAGCCCCGTGAGCCAGCCGTTCTGCAGCAAGTGCGGCCGCCTCCGCCTCACCGCCGACGGCCGGCTGCGTCTCTGCCTCCTGCGCGACGACGAAGTGGACTTACTGACGCCGCTGCGCCGCGGGGCGTCGTACGACGAACTGAAGGAGATCTTCGCCGCCGGGGCCTACCGCCGGCCGTTCGGTCACGCGCTGGCGGAGCGGCTCTTCCCCGAGAAGCGCGTGATGATCCAGATCGGCGGCTGACGCGGCGTGCGTATGCGGGACGCTATTGCTGAACAATTGCGCCGGGTTGTGCCCGCGGCGGTGATCCTGGAAGAAGGTCCCAACCTGCGCATCCGGGCCCCCCATCCTACACTCGGAGATCTCCTCATCGAGCCCGGTGACGAGGGGCCGATCGCCGTCAAGATTGGCACAGTGCTTTCCACGGCGATTCCCGAGGATTTGAACCACAGCGAGACTCCAGAAGAGGTTCGGCGGAAAGCGTTCACCGATACCATCGACTTCGTCAGCGACGTGTTGCAAGACCAGGTCATCTTCCGCCTGGTCTTCCACGGGAGTGATCTCATAGAAGTAGGGACATTCCCGCTTGAGGGCGCGAGGTCGTCCGTGCACCGCCGCTGGTGGAGCCTCTTCCCGTTGGGGTTTTGGCTCCCGAAGCGCACGGAAGAGTACGTCTGGTCTGGCCCCCGCCGTGCCCCTTCCACCGCCCGCGGCTAGGGGAGAGATGCGCCGCCGGGCCTGGTCCCCAGCATCGTGAATACCACGTCCCCCTCGGCGGCGGGCTGCCAGGTGAACTCGTGGTACACGCGCCGGTCGACAAACCCAGCCTGCGCGAAGAGCGCCTCAGCCTGAGCGCGAGTGTACCACCGTGTGGCCGGCGAGCGCCGGTGGTGCTCGGCCGCGATCACTGCGCCCCGCAGCGTCACCTCGAAACGGTCTTCCGTGTGCTCCAGCTGTCCCTCGGCGTCGTAGTCCGCGCGTGACCAGCGGCGCACGACCGCGCCGTCTTCCGGCCGCGCGCGCTCCACGATCAGCCGCCACTCCGTCGCCCGCGGGTCACCCGGCTTCCAGAGGATCATGAACGGCATGGCCAGGACGCCCCCGGGCTGCAGATGGGCGAACAGCCGCTCCATCGCCCGGGTCGCCGCCGGTGGGTCGGTGAGGAGCTGAAACGTGGACGAAGGGACGATGATCGTGCGGTAGCGTCGGGGCAGATCGAGGGATTCGATCGCCTGCAGGAACACCGTGGGCTGCAACGCCCGCCGTTGCGCCTTGGCCCGGCAGAGCGTGAGCATGTCGGGGGAAACGTCGACCCCGTCGACGTCGATCCCCTGCTCCAGGTAGTCCAGCAGAAGGCGTCCCGTCCCGCACCCTACGTCCAGGGCGGGCTCACCGGAGCGGCGGATGAGGTCAAAGTAGAAGGCCCGGTCCGGCCAGCCAGCGGTGTCGCCGCGGAGCAGGTCCCAGGTCGCGGCGACCAGGCCGCGATACTCATAGTCGGCGTCGGGCCCGCCGCCACTCACTGGGCCGACTGCAGCCTACTCGTCTTCGGGGTCGACGAGCTCTTCCGTTTCCGGCTCAAACCGTTCGCCGCACCGCGGGCACTGCACAGGTTCATCCTCGGTGGGAGCCACGAGCAGAATGATATGACGGCAGCGGGGACAGACGACGCGGTAGACTTACTCTTCCTCGCCTTCTAGATTCCGTTCCAGCTTGCGCTTGACGCGCTGGAGGGCGTTGTCGATGGACTTGACGTGGCGGTTCAGCTCGTTGGCCATCTCCTGGTAGGACTTCCCCTCCAGGTAGGCCGTGAGCACCTTGTGTTCCAGTTCGCTCAGGTTTTTGCGGATGCGCTCCCGCATCGTGGTGGAGGCTTCCTGGTTGATCACCAGCTCCTCCGGGTCGCTGACCTTGATGCTGCTGATCACGTCCAGCAACGTGCGGTCCGAGTCTTCGTCGTAGATCGGCTTGTTCAGCGAGATATAGGAGTTCAGCGGGATGTGCTTCTGCCGGGTGGCGGTCTTGATCGCCGTGATGATCTGCCGCGTGATGCACAGTTCGGCGAAGGCCCGGAAACTGGAGAGCTTGTCCGCGCGGAAATCGCGAATGGCCTTATAGAGACCGATCATCCCTTCCTGGATATGTCTTCCCGGTCGGCCCCGATCAGAAAGTAGGCTTTCGCTTTGACGCGGACAAAGTTGCGGTACTTGCCTATCAGAAAGTCGGCGGCGAGGCTGTCGCCATTCTTGGCGGACCTGACAAGATCTTCATCGGGCATGTCAGAATATGTCAGGCCCTCACGTCTTGCTAATGCCACTCGCGTACCCCCACCCCGCTACCGCACCTCGAAAGTGCGATCACTTCAGCGCGGCACTTGCGCAAAGTATACGAACGCCTCAACCCAGCGTCAAGAACATTGTGCGCAGGTTCGACCGGACAACGCAAGATTCCGGACCGCCTCGACCTCATGGGGTCGCCGCCTGCGGGGCGGTCGCCCGCTTCGCCCCGATGCGGATCGTCCGCGGCAGCGGAGTGTAGCCGCTGCGCGCGATCAATTCCCGCTTCACCTCTACGCCGTCGCGGGTGACGACGCGGTAGGTGCGGACGCGGTACCCCGGCTGCGGCGGGTCGATCACCGTCTCTCCCAGCGGCAGTTCCGGATCGCTGCGCGTGGCGGTGTGTTGCGGCGGGGGGATCTCCGTCCGGTCGCTGACGATGATGGCGACCTCCCGCGTCCCCTGCGCCGGGCCGTAGAGGGTGATGGTCAAACGCCGCCCCCGCACCGTGCTCCAGAGGAGCAACGGTCCGCTGGTAGTGTTCTGGAAGCGCAGGTCCTGCCCGCCGTAGACGACCGTGGCGTCCCGGCCGATGGGCAGGTAGGCGACCGGCCGCGTGTGGTTGTGGCGCTCCAGGATCGCGAGATCCGCCAGCAGGGCGACGTTGAACAGGGTCGAGGAGACCTGGCAGACTCCGCCGCCGTCTCCCGGGACCAGGATGTTGTTCAGCAGGACCGGCGCCGGCAAATATCCCAGTTCCGGGGTGCGCGGCCCCACCGTCTGATTGTACGAAAGGACCTCCCCCGGCAGGATGAGTACACCCCGCAGTTTGCCGGCGGCCAGGGCGATGTTGTGGTTGCGATTGGGGATGTTGACGAACTTGGTCCTGTAGCGGGCGATCGGGTCGGTGATGGTCAGGGCGTCGTCGATGGTGAAGCGCGGCCGGGTGATGCGCACCACCGCCTCCACCGCCCCCGCTTCGTCCGCGACCGCCCGTTTGATCCTGGCGACCGTCTCCTGCACATCCAGGGTCCGGCCGTCCACCGACGCCTCCGTGATCACCACCGCATCGTCGATGACGGTGACGCGGGCGTCGCGCGGTTCGGCGGCCACCGCCGCGGCCAGACGGGTGACGACCGCCCGCAGGGTCTGCTCGTCCTGGACGAAGCGCAGTGGCACGTCGATGCCCTGGCGCAGCCGCCAGCGCGTCTGCAGGCGCCGCACGGGATTGGCCTCCCGGCCCACGGCGAATGCCGCATTGATCGCCTCGTCGTATGCGGCCCGCACCCCCAGGTCGGCAAGGGTGGGACGGGCGATGGGACCGCCGGCACGGATGCCCAACGTGCGGGCCAGCCGCTCCGCCACCACGGCCTCTACCCGCCGCCGGGCCAGCTCGGGGGTCAGACCGCCGACCGGAATGCCCGTGATGCTGACGCCGGGCTGGATGCGGCCGCGGTGGGCCAGCGCGTCGCGGTAGAGGGCCAGGCCAAACCCCAGGCCGGCCACCAGGACGGCGACACCTCCCGCGGCGAGGACGCGCTTCATCATCCCGTCCTCCGCCGCAGGCGGCGACGGATCTCAAAGAGCACGACGGCGGCGGCGGTGGCGGCGTTCAGCGAGGCCACGCGGCCGCTCATGGGGACGCGCACCAGGCGGTCACACGACTCCCGCACCAGCCGGGAGATGCCCCGTCCCTCGCTACCGATAACAACGGCCAGGGGCGGCGTCAGGTCGGCCGCGAAGAGATCCTCTCCCGCCGGGTCGGCCCCCGCCACCCAGATGCCCTGACGTTTCAGTTCGGTGATCGTCCGCGTCAGATTCGTCACCTGCGCCACCGGGAGGTACTCGATCGCGCCGGCGGAGGCCCGGGCCACCGCCGGGGTGAGTCCACTGGCCCGCCGTGCCGGGAGGATGACGCCGTGCGCACCGGCAGCCTCGGCCACCCGGATGATCGCTCCGGTATTCTGCGGATCCTGGATGCCGTCGAGGAGCACGAGCAGGGGCGCCTCCCCGCGCGTCCGCGCCCGGGCCAGGATCTCATCCACGTCCACCGTGGGGCGCACCGCGGCCAGCGCGATGACGCCCTGGTGCGACCCGCTGTGGGCGATACTGTCGAGCCAGCGGGCATCGACCTCCTGGACCGGCACCTGCCGGCCGCGCGCGAGGTTCACGATCTCCGCCAGCTGTCCGCGGGCGGTGCGTGCCACCAGCAGCTTGCGGATCGCCCGCCCGCTGGCCAGCGCTTCGCGCACCGGGCGCCGTCCTTCGATCTGCTCTTCCCTCGCTATGCCCAAGAACGCTCTCTCCCGGACGGGGCGGCCGCTACCCGCCCACCTCTAGCCCGATGATCCCCGCAGATCCGTCGTGCGCGGCGCCGGCCGCCAGCGCGCTCCGTTCGGCAGGTCTTCCACGATGATCCCGAGTTCCCCCAGACGGGCGCGCACTCGATCCGCAAGCGCATACGCCCGCCGCGCCCGGGCCTGCTGCCGCCCTGCCAGCAGCGTCTGGATGATCTCCTCCGCGCTACCGTCCGCGGCGTCGGGGAAAAGATCCTGGGCCTGCTGCCGCGCCTCGACCAGCAGGGCGCGGAGATCCGGCCGCAGCGTCGCGTCCACGCCCGTCCGCGGCAGGGAGAGGCCGAGCACGCGGGCCAGTTCCCGCAGGGTGTCGGTCGCGGCCCACAGCCCCGCCCGTCCCTCCCCCGTTCCCTTGACGACGGCGTCGGCCACTTTGTTGATCTCACCGGCCAACGTGAAGAGCGCGGCCAGGGCCTGCGGGGTGTTGAAGTCGTCGTCCATGGCCTTTTCGAAGACCTGCCGGACCCGTACCGCCGCCTCCGTCAGGCTACCGTCCGCCTGATCGCTGCTGCGGGCGATGGCGTCCTCCGCGTTCGCCAGCGCCGTGCGCAGACGGTCCAGACCGCGGGCGGCCGCCGGCACCGCCTCGTCGGTCCAGCGCAGCGGGGTGCGGTAGTGGGTCCCCAGCAGGAAGAGGCGAATCGAGTCGGCGTCGTACTGCGCCAGCGCCTCGCGCAGGGAGACGAAGTTGCCGAGATGCCGGTGCATCTCCTCTCCCACGGGTGGCTTCATCAGGGCGTTGTGGATCCAGGAGCGGACGAAGGGGACCCTTCCGGTAAACGCCTCCGACTGCGCGATCTCGTTCTCGTGGTGCGGGAAGATGACGTCCTCCCCGCCGCCGTGGATGTCGGTCTGCGGCCCCAGATACTGCAGGTTCATCGCGGAGCACTCGATATGCCACCCCGGCCGCCCCGGGCCCCAGGGGCTCGGCCAGGAGGGTTCACCAGGCTTCGCCGTCTTCCACAGCGCGAAGTCCATGGGATGTTCCTTGCGTGGATCAGGCTCGACGCGCGCGCCCGCCTGCATCTCCTCCAGCGAGCGCCCGCTCAAATGGCCGTACCGCGGAAAGGAGGTCACGCGGTAGTAGACATCGCCGTCTACGGCGTAGGCGTGCCCCCTGGCGATCAGGCCCTGAATGATCTCGATGATCTGGGGGATGACCTCAGACGCGCGCGGGTAGTGGTGGGCCCGCCGGATGCCCAGGGCGTCCATCTCCTGGAAGAAGCGGTCGATGTACTCCCGGGCGATGTCGAAGATGGTGCGGCCCTCGCGCCCGGCCCGCTCGATGATGCGGTCCTCGATGTCGGTGAAGTTCTGCACGTGGATGACCCGGTAGCCGCGGTACTCCAGGTAGCGGCGCACCACGTCGAAGAAAGCGTAACTGAAGGCATGTCCGACATGCACCGGTCCGTAGAGATTCGGGCCGCAGACGTACAGGCGCGCCGTCCCCTCTTCCAGCGGCGCAAACGGTTCCTTGCGCTTGGTGAAGGTGTTGTGGGTGGTCAGAATGGCCGCTTCACCTCGATCGCTTCCAGCTCCGCCGTCAGTTCCCACCCCACGGAGGGGCGCAGCGTCCACCGCTCCAGCGCCCGGTAGCGGCGCAGATCGAAGCAGCCGCGGTCGGTGATGACCCGGTAGTAGATGGCGTCGTGCTCGCGGCGGGTCTCCACGATGCGCTCCACCCGGTAGAACTCGGTCCCCCGCCAGAATCCGGAGGGGCGGCCGCGCGCGCCGTCGCGCCCCATCTCCACGACCACCGCCGTCCGCAGCGGCGCCCGTTCGATGAAGAGGAGGCGCGGCTGCTCCCGCACCCGCTCCAGCGCCCGGCGGTAGCGGCGGGCGGCCCGCTCCTTGCGCAGGCGCACCTCCTTCCGTCGCATCAGCGGCGCTCCGCCTCCATGCTAGGCCGGTCGCCGGGAGATCGTGACGATGGCCTGCGCGGCGATCCCTTCGCCGCGGCCGATCGCGCCCAGTCCGTCCGTTGTGGTGGCCTTCATGCCCACCGCGCCTTCGTCCACGGCCAGCAGTTCCGCAATGACCCGCCGCATCGCCGGCAGGTACGGCGCCAGGCGCGGCGCCTCCGCCAGGATGACCACGTCCGCCTGCGCGGGGAGGAATCCGGCCTGCCGCACGCGGGCCACCACGTCCCGCAGGAGGCCCCGGCTGTCCGCGCCGCGGTAGCGGTCGTCCTCCGGGGGGAAGTGCTGGCCGATGTCCGGCAGGCCGGCGGCGCCGAGCAGCGCGTCCATGACCGCGTGCAGCACGGCATCCGCGTCGGAGTGCCCGACCAGCCCGCGGTCAAAGGGGATCCCCACTCCGCCCAGGACAAGGCGGCGTCCCGGCACCAGGCGGTGCACGTCGTAGCCGATGCCGGTGCGGCGCTCGCCCGGCCCTTCCTGCTGTCGCACCACCGCCTCGGCCAGCGCCAGGTCCTCCGGCGTCGTCACTTTCAGGTTCAGCACCTCGCCCTCCGCTACCCGCACCGTGCCGCCGAACGCTTCCACGAGCGCGGCGTCGTCGGTCGCGCGCACACCCGCGCGGCGGGCCCGTTCGTGCACTTCGCGCAGCAGCGACGCCCGGAAGGCCTGCGGGGTCTGGGTCAGCCAGATGGTCTCCCGATCCAGGGTCTGCCGCACGGTACCTTCGGTCACCACCTTGACCGTGTCCCGCGCCGGGAGCGCCGCCGTCGCCGCGCCGGTCTCGCGCGCGGCCCGCAGCACCCGGCGCACCAGATCGGCGCTGGCCAGCGGGCGCGCGGCGTCGTGCACCACCACCCATTCCGCCTGGGTCACCACCGCCAGTCCCGCGGCGACGGATTCCTGCCGCTCCTCTCCCCCCGGTACCACCGCGCTGACCTTGGGGAAGGCCGCGGTCAGCGTGCGGGCCGCGGCGACGTGATCGGGCGGCGCCACCACCACCGCGGCGTGCACCTCGGCGGGATCGACCACCGCGCGCAGCGCGCGCTCCAGGACCGTGCGCCCGCCTAACGTCAGGAACGGTTTGGGCACGGCGCCCATGCGCCGACCTCTACCGGCGGCGAGGAGGATGGCGGCGGTTGGTTCGGGGTGGTCCACCGCCGGTGCTCCTAGCGGCGGTGTGCGGCGGAGGAACCTGTGGGGACGTCCCCCTTGGGGCGGGCGAAGATCATTCGGCCGGCGACGGTCTGCAGGACGCTGGTGACGACCACATCAGAGGTCTCCCCGATGTGCTTCTTGCCCCCCTCCACGACGACCATCGTGCCGTCCTCCAGGTACCCGATGCCCTGCCCGGCCTCCTTGCCATCCTTCATGATGTGCACGGTCAGCTCCTCGCCCGGTAGGTGAATGGGGCGGAGGGCCTGGGCCAGCTCGTTGACGTTGAGCACGCGCGCGCCCTGCAGTTCGGCGACCTTGTTCAGGTTGAAGTCGTTGGTCAGGATCCAGCCGCCCACGGCCCGGGCGGTGGCGACCAACCGCTCGTCCACGTCGCCCTGGGTGCCCGCGGGATCGTCGATCACCTGCACCGCGTCGTATTCCTTTTGCAGGCGGTTCAGGATGTCCAGACCGCGCCGGCCCCGCGCCCGCCGCATCGCGTCTGAGGAGTCGGCGATGCGCTGCAGTTCGTTGAGCACGGAGCGCGGCACGAGCAGCGGGCCTTCCAGGAATCCTGTCTTGCAGACGTCGACGATGCGCCCGTCGATGATCACGCTGGTGTCCATCACCTTGGGGACCTGCCCGCCGCGCGCCGCGGCCTGCCGCTCGCCTTCGCGCAGTCGCTGCAGCAGGGCACTCATCTCCTCCCGGCGCTGCAGCGCCAGGTGAATGCCCAGGTATCCGAAGACGAGGGCGACGCCCCAGCGTAAGTACAGACCCACATACGGAATGTCGCTGAGGAGGAAGCCGAGCAGGAAGGCGATGACCAGGCCGACCATCAGCCCCGCGGCGCCTAGCGCCAGTTCACGCAGCGTGAGGTGCGCCAGGCCTTGCAGCACCCAGGCCATGGCGCGGACGAAGAGGCGCCAGAGCCACGGCGCGATCAACCAGCCGACGAGCCCACCCAGGGTTCCGATGGCCACCCGCGTGGCCAGCAGGGGAAACCAGGGCGCGAGGACGGCCAACCGAAAGGCAGCGACGGCCCCGAGCAGGCCGCCGGCGAAGCGGATGAGCATGATCATGACGAGCACAATTATACCACGCGTCCTCTGCGCGCCAGCAGACGCAAATGGCTGAAGCCCGCATCATTCGCGGGTCCTTGACAGTCGCGCAAAACGGCGCCTATAATCTGCTCGCGCATCCTGCCGGGGATCGCCGCAAATGGCAGCCTTGCACCGAGGAGGCTCGTGCATGAAAGAGACCGATCTGGCGACCCTGCAGCACCTCGCCTCGCAATACCTCATCCGCCACCGCAGTGTCCTCGATGTGCAGAGCAAGTTGAACGAATCCGCCGCCCGCGTCTCCCGCGCCCTGGCCCACGCCGTGGCCTCGTGCGGTTGCGTGCAGATCCGCGCGGAGCGGCAGCGCTTCCCCGCGGACGTCGGTCTAGGGGATGTGCGCGGGTTCCTCTCCACGCACCTCTACGGCGAGTTGTGCGAACGCTGCCGCGAGGCCCTGGAGGATGAGATCGGCACGACCCTCTTCTATCTGGCGGCGTTTTGCTACATCACGGGGCTGGACCTGGACGCGATCTTGCGGAAGGAGCGCGATCGCGTCTCCGCGCTCGGCGTTTACCACCTGACGTAGGTCGTTAACCCGAAGAAACAGTTTCCGCGGCGCGTCGCCGGGCGGGCAGTACGCCGGCGTGTTTACCCGAGCAGCGCCGCCAGCGCCTCCGCCACTGTCCCCACGCTGACGATCTCTACATCCGGTGGCCACTCACCGCCGCCGGTCGCCCGCGGCACCACCGCCCGACGGAATCCCAAGCGAGTGGCCTCCCGCACCCGCTGCGGCGCTTGCCGCACGGCCCGCACCTCGCCGGCCAATCCCACTTCGCCGATGACGACCACCTGCTGCTCGACCGGTCGGTCGCGAAAGGCGCTGGCCACCGCCACCGCCACGCCGAGATCCGCCGCGGGATCGTCCACCGTGAGCCCACCGGTCACACTGGAGTAGACGTCGTGCATCGCCAGGTGCAGACCGGCGCGCTTCTCCAACACGGCAAGGAGGAGGACCAACCGATTGTAGTCGATGCCGGCGGCGGTACGGCGGGGCATACCGAAGTGCGTCGGGGTGACCAGGGCTTGAATCTCCAAGAGCAGCGGGCGCGTGCCTTCCAGGGCGCAGACAATCGCCGAGCCCGGCGCGGCCTCCGGCCGCTCTGCCAGGAAGACGGCGGAGGGGTTGAGCACCTCGACCAACCCGTGGGCGCCCATCTCGAAGACCCCGATCTCGTTGGTGGAGCCGAAGCGGTTCTTCGTCGCCCGCAGGATGCGGTAGGCGTGGTGCCGGTCCCCTTCAAAGTAGAGGACCGTGTCGACGAGGTGCTCTAGCACGCGCGGGCCGGCCAACTGCCCCTCCTTCGTCACGTGGCCCACGATGAGCACGCTGATACTGCGCCCCTTGGCCACCGTGAGCAGCGACCCGGTGCACTCCCGCACCTGCCCGACGCTGCCCGGCGCCGAGGGAATATCGGGGCGGTAGACGGCCTGGATGGAGTCGATGACGGCGAGGGCGGGGGTGTGTGTCTCGAGCGCCTGCACGATGACGTCCAGGTTGTTCTCCGCGAGCAGCAGCAGTCCGGACGGCAGGGTACCCAGCCGCTCGGCCCGCATCCGCGTCTGCCGGGCGGATTCCTCGCCGCTGACGTAGAGGACGGTGCGGTCCTGCTCGGCCAGTTGTGCCGAAACCTGCAGGGTCAACGTGGAGTTATGGATGATCAAGTCGTTCGCGACATAGTTTGATGGGCCAGCTACAGAGAGATCGTAGACTCGCTGTCGACCCGCGGGCGTAATGGCGCGAATCTCGTCCCAGTAGACATCTCCTGCGCCCAGCGCTTGCCGATATCCAGAGGGGTATGCGGTCGCTAGAGCAGCGACAGTGCTCCGGGCGAGAGGCCGCTCCTCGCGCCGAGTATGGATAATCACGCCTGCCGTCGCCGAAAGCCGCTTAAACGAGGCGAACCCGGAGACCCGCTGCAGATGCTTCCAGAATCTGGCGCCCGTAGGGACTGTGTCGAAGTGCGTCGATGGCATCCGGGGCTGAGGCATTCCTGCAATCGTGGCCCTGGCGCGCTCCCGTCCCCATATGCCGATTTCCGATAGGAACCGTCCAACCTGGGGGAGGCCGAGCAGCTGCAGTTCATAGGCGCGATAGGGCCGGCCTTTGACTCGACTAGACTTTGTGCGCAGTTTGGCCACGAGGCCAAACCGTAGCAGCAGGTGCTGGACGTCTAGGGCCAGCCGCTTGCTGATCGTGCTGTATGAGACACCCGGACGTTTGCCTCGGGAAACGTAGATCGAGCCATCACACGAGAAGACCACTCTCAGAAACAGAGCCAGTTGAGGCCGGGGGAGCCGGAAGATGCATTCGGGGACCGCCTTCGTGCCCGCCCTGGCGAAGCGCACTCCTACGGCCTCCAGGAAACGCATGACTGACGACTGTCTCGCCGCACGGTCGCGTGCCTCTGGCAGCAACCGGTCAAGCGGAACGTCTGCCGCTGCCGCCAAACGCTGAAGTTGAGCCTCGTGCGGGGTGCACCCTGCCCGCCGCCACGCATTTAGAACCCAGTAGTTCACGTCGGCTGCTCGCGCCCACGCGGCCCATGTGAGACCCGTCTCCGCCTGGACGGATTTCAGTGCTGCGGCGACACTTCGTCGCGCTTTGCTCCGCTGTTCTCGAGGCTGGACAAAACGGAACTGCTTGGCGCTGCTGTTTGCCTTTTCGTAGACACGCAGGGTGACGCCGAATCGCCTGGCCACCTCAACCAAGTCGGCAGCCACCTCGGGGCTCGCTGTGGTCACGGTGGTCTGTGTGGTCGCCGACCCATCTGATAACACGTAGGCAATGAGCTTTATCTCATGTTCCTCCATGGCATCCGACCCGAAGTATGGCAGTGCGCGCGGAGCGGCAATCCGCGCACCGGGAGATAGAGCACGCACCGGCCTCCACCCCTCGGGTGTCAGCAGGGGATGGTCCAGCGTACAACGCAGCGTGCGACCCAAGCGAGTCTTAACCTCAGTGATGGAATGCACGCCGCGGTCGTGGAAGATCTCCACGGGCCGAGGAATCAACCCATAGCTTTCCTCATCGAGGGACAGGACTGGACGGGCGTTGCGGGACCACTCAGTGATCGGTACCCACGATCCGCTGACAGGGTCGAGAACCCGCGTTTCGCCAGTGACACACTTCCCGATTCCGGGATCTCCACCGATCAGGACGAGCGACCCGGGAACGATCCCTCCTCCCAGCACCCGATCGAATTCTCCGATGCCGGTCGCCGCGCGCGGCTCCGCTTCCCCGGGAATTTCAGCGACCGAGACAACCTCCGGCGGGGCGACGGCGCGGAGGCGCGTTCCGCCGTCGGGCACCACCTCCTCGACGAAAGTGTTCCACTCCCCGCAGTCGGGGCAGCGGCCCAGCCACTTCGGCGAGGTATAGCCGCAGGTCTGGCACGTATGACGGACGCGCGCGGTCGGCATCTCTAGATGTATCGGCCGGAGGGGTAAAGAAAAACGGGACCCGCGTCTCCGGGTCCCGGTACGCATCGACGGAACGCGGTCACTCGGCGAGGGCGGGTTCGCGCTTCTTCTCGAAGACGATCTGGCCGTCGCGGGCGTCCACGACGATGGTGTCGCCCGACTTGAAGACGCCGCGCAGCAGCTCGTCGGAGAGCGGGTCCTCCACCAGCCGCTGGATGGCGCGGCGCAGCGGCCGGGCGCCGAAGGTCGGGTCGAAGCCCTCCTTGGCCAGGAGTTCCTTCGCCTCCTCCGTGACTTCCAGGTCCATGCCCTGGCCGCGCATCTCCCGGCGCACGCGCTCCTTGATGATGCTCACGATGGATCGGATCTGGTTGTCCGTGAGCGGCCGGAAGACGATGGTCTCGTCCAGCCGGTTGAGGAACTCCGGCCGGAAGGTGCGCCGCAGTTCCTCCATCACGTGGTCCTTCATCCGGCCGTAGATCTGCTCCTGATCCTCCTTGGCGTCGCGGGTCAGGCGGAAGCCCATCCCCACCTCCTTGTTCAAAACGGGGGCGCCCACGTTGCTCGTCATGATCAGGACGCTGTTCTTGAAGTCCACGGTCCGCCCCTGAGCGTCGGTGAGGCGGCCGTCGTCCAGGATCTGCAGCAGGACGTTGAAGATCTCCGGGTGTGCCTTCTCGATCTCGTCGAAGAGGACCACGGCATACGGCCGCCGGCGCACGGCCTCGGTGAGCTGGCCGCCCTCCTCGTAGCCCACATAGCCGGGCGGCGAGCCGACCAGGCGGCTGATCGTGTGCCGCTCGCTGTACTCCGACATGTCGATGCGGATCAGCGCGTTCTCGTCGCCGAACATGAACTCCGCGAGCGCCCGCGCCAGTTCCGTCTTGCCCACGCCGGTGGGGCCGAGGAACATGAACGAGCCGATCGGCCGCCGCGGGTCCTTCAGTCCGGCGCGGGCGCGGCGCACCGCCTTGGCCACGGCGCGCACCGCGTCCTCCTGCCCGACGATGCGCTCGTGGATCGACTCCTCCATGCGCAGGAGTTTCTGCGTCTCCTCCTCCACCAGGCGCGTCACGGGAATGCCCGTCCAGGAGCAGACGATGTCGGCGATGTCCTCCGCGCTCACCGTGGAGAAGTCGTGCCCCTTCTCCTTCTTCCAGGAGGACTCCAGCTCTTCCAGCTTCTGCCGCAGCACGCGCTCCTTGTCCCGCAACTGCGCCGCGCGTTCGAAGTCCTGACTCTTGATGGACTCGTCCTTTTCGCGGCGCACCCGGTCCACCTTTTCCACCGCGGTGCGGATCTCTTGCGGCAGGAAGGAGGCCTGCAGGCGGATCTTGGAGGAGGCCTCGTCCATCAGGTCGATGGCCTTGTCCGGGAGAAACCGATCGGAGATGTACTTGTCGGCCAGTGTGGCTGCGGCCACCAGGGCATCGTCGGTGATGCGCACGCCGTGGTGTGCCTCGTAGCGCTCGCGCAGGCCCTTGAGGATCTCGATGCTCTGCTCGACGGTGGGCTCGGAGACCAGAATGGGCTGGAAGCGGCGCTCCAGGGCGGCGTCGCGCTCCACGTACTTGCGGTACTCGTCCAGCGTGGTGGCGCCGATGCACTGCAGTTCGCCGCGGGCCAACGCGGGCTTGAGGATGTTGCTGGCGTCGATCGCGCCCTCGGCCGCGCCGGCGCCGACCAGCGTGTGCAATTCGTCCACGAAGAGGATGACCTCGCCCTGCGCCTTGCGGATCTCCTCCATCACCTTCTTCATCCGCTCCTCGAACTCGCCGCGGTACTTGGTCCCGGCGACGAGGGCGGCCAGGTCGAGCTGCACCACGCGCTTGTTGCGCAGCACCTCGGGCACGTCGCCGCGGGTGATGCGCTGCGCCAGCCCTTCGGTGATGGCGGTCTTGCCCACGCCGGGCTCGCCGATCAGGGCGGGGTTGTTCTTGGTGCGGCGGGAGAGGACCTGGATGACGCGCTCGATCTCCCGCTCCCGCCCGATCACCGGATCGAGTTTTCCGGCGCGGGCGAGTTTGGTCAGGTCTCTGCCGAACTCGTCCAGGGTGGGCGTCTTGCTGGACTGCTTGCTGTAGCTGGTCGTCCCCTCTTCCCCGAGCAGGTAGACGACCTGGGCGCGCACGCGCTCCAGGTCGGCGCCCATCGCCTCCAGCACACGGGCGGCCACCCCCTCCCCCTCGCGGATCAATCCCAGGAGGAGGTGCTCGGTGCCGATGTAGTTGTGCCCGAGGCGGCGCGCCTCGTCCAGCGCCAACTCCAGGACCTTCTTGGCGCGCGGCGTGAAGGCGACCTCTTCGTAGGGCGTGCGCTCCCCGCGGCCGATGGCGCTCTCGATCTCCGCGCGCACCCGCTCGGGGCTGATGTTCAGACTCTCCAGGACCTTGCTGGCGACACCCTCACCCTCGCGGATGATCCCGAGCAGGATGTGCTCGGTGCCCACGGCGCTGTGGTTCAGGCGCTTCGCTTCTTCCTGCGCCAGGATGATCACGCGGCGGGCCCGCTCGGTGAAGCGTTCAAACATCGCCATCTGCTGTCTCCTCTCCGCCGGCTACGCGGAGTGAGTCAAACCAACCGTCCGCCGACCGGCCGGCACGGCGCCGACCGGGCGTCTGATAGGTTCAACGAATTCTCGCCGTCAGGAGTTTCCTCCTGCTCTTATTCTACTATGACACCGATGACACCGCAGCCACCCCCGCGGGCGGCCTCCCGTCTAGTGCCTACATACCCAACTTGTGCCGGGGGAGGACGTCGGAGTCGTGCCGGGCGGAAACAAAAAGAGCCACGGCACTGGCTCCGGCGACGCGGGCGAAAGGCAACTACCCCTGGATATCCAGCACGGAGTAGCGGATCGTGCCCGCGGGGACCCGCACCTCGACCATCTCTCCCTTCTTCCGGCCCAGTAGAGCCTTGCCCACCGGCGACTCGTTGCTGATGCGGTCGCGGTCCGGATCGGCCTCCGCCGACCCGACGATCATGTAGGAGAGCTTCTCGCCGTTGCTCAGGTCCTGCAGGACCACCGTACAGCCCACGGTGACGCGGTCGCGGCGGACCTCATTGTTGTCGATGACCTTGGCGTTGCGCAGCATCGCCTCCAGCTGGAGGATGCGGCCCTCCACGAAGGCCTGCTCGTTCTTGGCGTCCTCGTACTCGGAGTTCTCCGTCAGATCGCCGAAGTCTTTGGCCTCCTTGATCCGCCCAGCCACCTCCTTGCGCTTTGTGACCTTCAGGTACTCCAGTTCCTCCTCGAGCTTCCGCAAGCCCTCGGCGGTGAGGATGATTTCTTTTTCGCCCTTTTCGGTCATCGCTCGTCTCTGGACAAAAGAAGGTAGGCCGCACGCGGCCTACTCGTAGGGCGAGTATAGAACCGGCCGCGGGGAATCGTCAAGCGCGAAAGGACGCTAGGGCGCGGCGCGCGGCCGAGGTTTTGATGCGCGCGATTTCCTCTTCCGAAATCGCCCGCTCGAAACGGCGAAATCCGGCGACGCGGAAGCCGTGCCGGCGCGCCAGCGCGTCGATCTCCTGCACCCGGGCCAGGGTGATGTCGCGCCCCACCGTGTAGTCCTCGTAGCGCCCCTCCAGCGCCAGGATCATCGTCTCCGCCATGCAGGCCTCGCCGGTGCGCGGCGGAAAGCCGAAATCCAGGCCGAACTCCACCTCTCCCGGCACTTCGATCACGCCGCCGTCGATCACCAGGACGTCGTCCCGCTTCTCGTAGACCAGGCGGGAGACGTTGCGCGGGCGGGCCACGTCGCAGACCACCGCGCCGGGGCGCAGATCGTCGGGCTGGATCAGGACGTCGGTGGCGGAAGAGACGGTGATGGTCAGGTCGGCGTCGGCGACGGCGCGGCGGACGTCGGTGGTGACGCGCACCTCCGGGACGCGGCCGTCCTCCCGCGCGGCGCGGATCTTCGCCGCCAGGGACTCCAGCCGCTCCACGTTGCGCGCCAGCAGAGTGAGCACGCCCACGTGCGGCGCCAGCATCTGGCTGCAGACCGCACCGATGGCCCCGGTGGCGCCGACGACCAGGGCGTGGGCGCGCGGCAGGTCGATCTCCATGCGGCCGGCGGCCAGGAGCGCTCCTTCGACGGCGGAGGCCGCGGTGTAGGAGTTGCCGGTGGTGACGGCGATCGGCAGCCGCTCCGCCACGGTGACACCGGCGTCCCCCACCACCTTGGCGAACGCCCCCAGCCCGAGGATGCGCGCGCCGAGGCGCTCTGCCAGGTGACCGCACTGCACCAGGCGGTCGTAGACGAACTCCGGGCGGCTTTCCAACAGAACGCGCGTCGTCAGCGGCAGGCCGATGAACCATCCCTCCGCCGTCGCACCCGCCACCGAGCGAATCCCCGTGATGTGCGAGGCGACGACCGGCGGAACGAAGCGCGCCACCCACTCCAGCGCCCGCGGCGGGGCGAAGCGGAGCACGCCGAACTTGCGGGCGAAGTCCGCGATCACCAGCGGGTGCAGGACGAAGGCGAAGCGGCCGGGAACAGGGGCGGGGTCCCCGGGAATTCGCGCGGCGAATTCCTGGAGTGCCTTCACGGATTCAGGATCTCGACGCGCGGCTTGAAGCCGACCCGGCGCATCAGGTCCAGGTAATCCTGCGGCGTGAGGTCCTCCGGCCGGCGGCCCGAGATGGCCACGAGGATCGCCTGCACCACGTTCGTGCCGAAGGACCGCCCTCCCAGATTTGGCGAGAGGGTCACGATCAGGCGTACGCCGCGCTGCCGCAACTCCTCCACGTCCTGGGCCGTGAGCGTGTTGGTGAGGACGATCTTGCCGGAGAGATCGTCCGGCATGTGGTGGCGGATGAAGTGGAAATCGCCGGCCAGCACCTCCGCCCAGGCATAGGCCTTACCGTACTTCGGCGTGATGACCTCCTGCTTCTCCCCCGTGGGATAGAGCCAGGTAAAGGGCACACGAGTGAAGATGGGCAGGAGGATCGCCGCCAGCACCTTAATCGTGGTCAGGCCGGCGAGGGTGAACGGCAGGCCCAGGGCAAACATGAAGTCGCCGAAGCGCACCTCCGCCCCCGCCTGGGTGAAGGCCTCGGCCATGCCGTAGCGGTCGACGGAACTGACCAGGAGGACGCGTTTCCCCCGGAAGTCCACGCCGTACTCCCGCGGCATCATCTCTAAGATGAGCTGCTTCTCCAGCAGGCTCTTCAGCCCGCTGCCGTCCACGATAGGCGTGCGGATGCCCTGCACCAGGCGGACTACATCGCGGATGGGATAGGTACGGTTGCCAGCGCTCAAGGTCAGGTTGGTGCCGCCGATGCCGATGACGTCTACTCTGCCGTCGAGTTCCAGCAAGCGCTGCCTGTAGGCGGTGAGATGCTCGACCCCGACCCGCTCCACCGTCACCTCCTTGCCCAGCAGCGTCAGGGTGACGCGGTGGTCGCGGGAGGACGATCCCAGGCTGACGCTGACAACGTGGAGTGGCCGCGGCGGGGCCTGGACGGCGGGTTCGCTGCTCACGGTGCCGCGGTCACGGTTCGCGCAGCGGCGCGGCGGCCTCGCGGTTGCGCTCACCGGCCAGGTCGCGGTTTCGTTCAAAGATGATGCGCAGCCCTTCCAGTCCCAGCAGTGGTTCGTGGTGCTGCACGCCGCGCAACTCCCGGATGATCAGGTCCGCCCAACCGCCGGTGGCGATGGTGCCGGCGGGTGCTCCTAACTCGTCCTGCATTCTGCGGAGAATCTCCTCTACCTGCCCGACGAACCCGAAGAGGATCCCCGACTGCATCGCCGTGACCGTGGAGCGGCCGATCGCCTGCCGCGGCCGGACCAGTTCCACCCGGTGCAGCTGCGCGGCGTGTTCCGCCAGCGCGTCCACGGAGATGCCGATCCCCGGGGCGATGGCGCCGCCGACGAAATCTCCTTCGGCGGAGACCACGGAGAAGGTCGTCGCGGTCCCCAGATCGACGACGATGACCGGCCCGCCGTACTTGGCGTAGGCCGCCACCGCGTTGCAGATGCGGTCCGCGCCCACCTCCTTGGGGTTCTCGTAGAGGATGCGCATGCCGGTGCGGACGCCGGGACCGACCACGAGCGGCGCGGTCCCCAGGTAAGTGCGGGCCAGGCGGTCCAGCGTGTCCAGCAGCGGCGGCACCACCGAGGAGATGCCCACGCCGTCGACGTCGCCGAGCGACCGGCCGACCGAGGCGAAGAGCGCGCGCAGGAGCATCGCGTACTCGTCGTCCGTCTTCTCCCGATCCGTGGCGACCCGCCAGTGGTGCAGTAGATCGGCGCCCTGGTAGAGGCCGATCTTGATCTGCGTGTTGTTAACGACGAGCGCCAGTAGCAGATTCATGAGCGCGCTGCCGCTAACCGGCGCGTGCGCGCCAGTGCGGCGAAGACCGGCACCGCGACCACCGCGGCGAAGAGCACTTCGAACGGGTAGTTCAGCAGGATGATGGGTACCACACCCGTCCGAAAGTCGGAGGTGCCGAAGAGGAGCAGAATCCCTAACACGCCAGCGGTGTTGGCGCTTGTGCCCAGCAGTGCCGCCACTATGGCCGCCGCATTGCCCCGCAGCGCCCGGTAGGCGTAATAGGCGACCACGCCGATGAGTATCCGGGGCAGGAAAGCGGCCGCCAGGGCTACCAGCAGCTTGCCGCCCGCAAACTGCATGAAGATCCCGCCAAACCGGACCCAGGACATAATGGCCAGCACAAGACCGGCCAGGCCACCGGCCACCGGACCCGCCACTACGCCGGCCACAATTGCGGGAATGTGGAGTGTCGTCGCCGCACCAGAAATATTGGGGACGCTAATGAACCCAATGGGCGTGTAGGAGAGAGCAATAGAAAGACCGCCGCAGACGGCCGCCACGGCGATCTGAAGAGTCGTGATCCTCATGTCCATCCCTCCGTTCCAGTTCTGCCGCGCAGATACCGGACGAAGCCTGATTGCTCTGTTCGTCCAGTCCGGCTCCTTGGGATGCCGGCTTCGCTCCTACGGTACCGCTCCTTGCCGCTCTGAGCAAGGGCCACCAACCGGGCGGTGTCGTAGTAGCGGAGTGTGCCCGGGGGAGGACGGGCAAAGGGGTCCCCGTGAGTAGTTCGGGGAAGGCCCGCCCTCCCCCGGGGTCCTACAGTCTGTTGCTGATGCGCACCGCGCGGACGATCGCGCGCGCCACGGCCTCCGCCGCCGCCGCGCCGAGCGCCAGCAGGTTGCTCACGGCCTCACCCGTACTCAGGGCGAAGACAATGTCGCCGTCAAAGATCGTGTGTGCCGGGGAGATCACGCGGGTGAGACCGCCTTGCGCCAGATGCGCCAGGCGGTTGGCGTCGGCCTTCGACAGCGCGGCATTGGTTGCCACCACCACTAGGGTAGTGTTGGTCGGCGCTCGTCCGAAGGCCAGTTCCCCTTCCAGTTCCAGCAGCACGCGCGCGGTGTCCACAAACTCGCCCGACGGAGACCGCGCCCCCGCGATGATGGTCCCTGTCTGCGCATCGCGCACATCGCCAAAGGCATTCACCACCGCCAGCGCGCCGACGACGACCCCACCGGCTAGGGGGACCGCAGTGGTGCCGATCCCGCCGCGCATCGCCCCGGCCCCGAGCAGGTGGCCGACCGTCGCACCTGTTCCCGCGCCGACCAACCCCTCCGGTACCGGTCCATCGTCGGCGGCCAGGCACGCCTGGTAACCCATCTCCGGTCCGGGCCGCACGTCCGCCCGCCCCACCGCCAGATCGAAGAGCGCCGCCGCCGGGACGATGGGCACGCGGACCACGCCGGCGTCAAACCCGATCCCCCGTTCTTCGAGGTAGCGCATCACCCCGTCGGCCGCCGCCAGGCCGAAGGCGCTGCCGCCGGTCAGCAAGACGGCATGGGCGCGTTCGACGAGCATCCCCGGCCGGAGCAGGTCGGTCTCCTTGGTGGCCGGCGCCCCGCCGCCGATGTCCACGCCGGCAACCGCGCCCTCGGCGCAGAGCACGACCGTGCAACCGGTCTGTGCGTGCACATCGGTGGCGTGGCCGACGCGAATCCCCGAGACGGCGGTGATGCCGCGATGCGCGGTCACGGACGGCCTCCTCCTCGCAGGACCGTGACGTCACCGCCAACGACGCGCGTCGGCGGGTGATCGGCATCGCCAACCAGCAGCGCGCCGTCCGCGTCGATATCGAGAGCGATCCCCTCGATGATGCGCTCGCCGCTCTGCACGCGCACGGGCTGGCCCAGGGTCACGCTGAAACGGCGCCAGCGGGCCAGCACGTCGTCGATCCGGCCCGCGCGGTAGGCGGCATGGGCTTCATCAACCTCTGCGAGTACGGCCCGCAGGACTTCCTCGATATCCACTTCCGCTCCAACGGCCTCGGCGAGGGAGATCGCGACCGCGCGGATCTCTGCGGGGAATAGCGCGCGATCCACGTTGACATTGACGCCGATGCCCACCACCGCCCAGGGCGGCACGCTCTCGACGAGCAGACCACCCACTTTCCGCCCATGCAGCACAAGATCATTCGGCCACTTCAGTCCCACCTCAGCCCCGCTGACCCGGCGCAGCGCTTCCGCGACCCCCACCGCCGCGGCCAGGCCCACGCGGGGATCCGCCGGATCGTCCGGCCGCAGCAGGATCGACAGCCACAACCCTCCCGGCGGTGAGGCCCAGGTGCGGCCCATCCGGCCGCGCCCGCCGGTTTGCTCCCGGGCCAGGGCGACGGTCCCCTCATGCGCCCCGTGCTGGGCCAGGGACCGCAGCAGGTCGTTCGTGGACCCCACCCGGTCCACCCGCAGCAGCGTCTCGCCGATCAGTCGCGCCCGTTCCGGCATGGTCCGCTCACGCCGACGCCAGCCGCCGCGCCACCGCCTGCACCACGGCGTCGCGCAGCCTGCGGGCTGCGGTCTCTGCCTCCGCGGCGCGCGCACGCAGCGCGGCGACGGTGGCGGCATCCTTGATGCTCCGGGCGTTGATCATGACGTTGAACCCCGCCCCGGAAGCACCGGTTTCCGCGAGCAGCGCCGCGACGCCGAGGTCACTGATGACGCTGGGATTGGCCCGGTCCACCAGGCCGGCCGCGGTCTGCAAGACCTCCACCGCGTGGGCGCTCACCTGCAGCGGCACCTCGGAGGCGGCGATCAGCGCGCGCTGCACCGCCTCACGCCGCCGCGCCTGCTCTTCCGGTGTCGTTTTGGGCAGGCGGTATGCTGCCATCACCGCGTCAAATGCCTGCGCGTCCGCCTCCACCAAGTCGGCCAGGACCGTCCGGAGACGGTCTGCTCGTTCGACCGCACCGGCGGCCGCTTCCGGCGCGTCCCGCGGCGAGAGGCGGGCCACCATGGCGACAAGCGCCGCGCCCTGCGCCGCGGCCAGGGCGGACGCGCTGCCGCCGCCCGGCGTGGGATCGGCGGAGGCCAGGCCGGCCAGGAACTCATGCACCGTGCGCTCCAGGAGACTCATTCTGCAATCACACCCGTGCGGCTGGAGTAGACGCGGCGGCCGCGCTTGTAGACCTCATCCATCAGGTTCACGCCGAAGTGCATCGCCAGGGCGCGGTAGTCGGTGGCGTCGAGGATGACGAAGTCCGCGACCTTCCCCGGCTCCAGGCTCCCCACCTCCTCCGCCATGCCGATCGCGTGCGCCGCGTTGACCGTGGCCGCGGCGATCGCCTCCGCCGGACGGAGGCCGAGGCGCAGCACGGCCAGCGCGATCACCATCGGCATCGAATAGGTCGGGCTGCTCCCGGGGTTGAAGTCCGTGGCCAGAGCGACGGCCACACCCAGGTCGATCATCCGGCGGGCGGCGGGTGCGGGCAGACCGAGAAAGAAGGCGGTCGCCGGCAGCAGTACCGCCATCGTGTCCGCCTCCGCCATCGCCCGCAGCCCCTCTTCAGAGGCGTAGAGGAGGTGGTCCGCGGAGATCGCGCCCACCTCCGCGGCCAGCCGGGCGCCGCCGCTATCGGAGAACTCGTCCGCGTGGATCTTTGGGACCAACCCGTACTCGGCGGCCGCCTCCAGGATCGCGCGGCTCTGCTCCGGAGTGAAAGCACCCTGCTCGCAGAAGACGTCGCAGAACTCCGCCAGGTCTTCTTCCGCGACCGCCGGCAGCATCTCCTCGATCACGTAGTGCCCGTAGCCGTCGGGATCGCCGGCGAACTCCGGCGGGACGGCGTGCGCCCCCAGGAACGTGGGGACGACGTCCACCTGGTGCCGCGCGTTCAACCGGTGCAGCGCGCGCAGCAGTTTTAGTTCCTCTTCGGTGGAGAGGCCATACCCGCTCTTCGCCTCGACCGTGGTCGTCCCATGCGCCAGCAGCCGGTTCAGGCGGGCGAGACCGACGTCTACGAGGGCACTCTCACTCATCAGCCGCGTCTGGGCCACGGTATGCAGGATGCCGCCGCCGCGTGCGGCAATCTCCTGGTAGGTGGCCCCGCGGAGCCGCAACTCGAACTCCTCGGCGCGCGAGCCCGCGAAGAGCAGGTGGGTGTGCGCGTCGACGAACCCCGGCAGAACCACTCGGCCCGCGGCATCCACCACCTCTGCCGCCTTCGGCACGTCGTCCAGCACGTCGGGGGTTGGACCCACCTGAACGATCAGCCCGTCCGTGACGGCCACGGCGCCGTCCCGAATCAGGCCGAGGTGGTCGAGTGCGGCGCCCCTGCGCGGCCCCTCCTCAGGGCCGCCCCCGGCAAGGGTGAGGAGTTGTCCCGCATGGACGATCAGGAGGTCGGCCTCCATCATTCCATGAGGCGGGCTTCCAGGATCTGCTCGCGGTCGAATCCGCGCAGGCGCAGGTAGTGGCGGGCGACGTCCACGACGGCGTCCAGCGGCACCAGGCCGACGATCTCGCTCTCCGCCACCTCCACCCCGAAGCGCTCCGCTTCCCGGCGCACCAGTTCGAAGACGCGGGAGATCGGCGTGGCGGCGTGGTCGAGCAGGTTCAGCGAGACCTGCGCCTGCCCGGTGGCCGCGGCCACGCCCATCGCCTGAACGTTGAGCAGGCCGCCGCTGCTTTCGCGCACAGCGCGGGCGATCTGCTTGGCCACGTCCACCGCGGCGGTGTGCAGGTTGATGTTGTAGGCGATGAGCGGTCGGCGCGCCCCCACGACGGTCGCCCCGGCGGTGGGGTGCGGCCGGGCCTCCCCGACGTCGGGCGCCCAGTCCGGACCGGTCATTTTGTCTTTCAGTCCTTCGTACTCGCCCTTGCGGATGTCGGGCAGGCGGACGCGCTGCGACCTGGTCGCGGCCTCCGCGTAGAAGTAGACGGGGACGCGGAGGGCGTCCCAGAGGCGCGCCCCCAGCATGCGCGCCAGTCCCACCGCCTCCGGCATCGTCATGTTGGCGATGGGGACGAACGGGACCACATCCACCGCGCCTAAACGCGGGTGCTCGCCACGGTGCTCGTTCATGTTGATCACCTCGACGGCGCGGGCGCACAGCGCGAAGGCGGCCTCCATGGCGCGCTCGGGTGGACCGGCGAAGGTGATCACGGAGCGATTGTGGCTCTCGTCCGACTGCACGTTGAGCAGGCGAACGCCCTCCGTGGCGCGCACGGCATCCACGACGGCGGAGATGACCTCGGCCCGCCGGCCTTCGCTGATGTTGGGGACGCACTCGACCAGCTTCCCGCCCACGCGCCACCCCGGGAGTCGCCGGCTGCGGCGCTCCCGCGTTGAGCCTACACCATGCCCAAAACGCGCTCAAGCACGGCCAATTCTCTGAGACGGTGCGGGCGCGTCAGCGGCTCGCCAGGAAGACGCCCGTGAGGATAATGGTGGCGCCGACAACAAGCGGCAAGGTGATGACCTCCCGGAGGACGAACGCGCCCAAGATGGCGGCGGCCACGGGTGTCACAAACGCCGGCAGCGCGGCGGTCGTCGCTCCGAACCGCTGGATCATGGTAAAGAGCAGGAGGAAGCCCACGTAGGAGCCGATGATGCCTATCCATTGGTCCTCCGGCGCAGGTCAACCAGCCTCTACGATAACATGGGGGTACCGCTGCGGCAGGAACCCCGGGGCAGCGCGCGAAGGCTATGTGACACTTTGGCCGCAGGATCGGCAATGCATCCCGAACGCCGCATTCGCCTGAGCAAATTCCTTACTCTGATCCTTCGCCACCGGCCGGAGCAGGTGGGTCTCGTGCTGGGCGCGCGGGGGCGGGTGCCGTTGACCACGCTGGTCGAAGCGCTACGGGCCCACGGGTGGGACGATCTCCGCGGCGGGGAGGGTGAACAGGTGGTCCGCCTGGAGCAGCCCGGGCCGGCAGTGCGCCCTCCGGTTGGAACAGGATAGCGGCCATTGGCCCCGGTCGTACTGGTCGCGCTGGCGGTTGCCCCAGGCATCTTCTGGCTGTGGTATTTCCGCCTGCGCGACCGGATGCGCCCCGAACCCCGCGCGCTCGTCGCCCGCGTCTTCTTCCTGGGAGCGGCCGCCGCGTTCGCCGCCGCGTTGATCGAAGTCGGCGTCTTCCGCACGACGGGCATCTCGCTGGAAGGCGGCAAGGCACCGCGCATTCTCGCCGCGGCGGCCGCCATCGCCCTGATCGAGGAGGTCCTGAAGTTCTTCCCCGTCTACTTCGGCATCTACCGGCACGTCGCGTTCGATGAGGTGATGGACGGGATTGTCTATGCCGTCGCGGCCGCGCTCGGCTTCGCCACCGTGGAGAACCTGGCGTACGTCCTGCAGGGCGGCGCGACCGTGGGGATCCTGCGGGCGTTCCTGGCGGTACCGGGGCATGCCTTCTTCGGCGCGGTGATGGGATTTCACATGGGGCTGGCCAAGTTCGCCGGCCGGCGCGAGGTGGGCTGGCTGATCACCGGCGTGCTGCTGGCGACGCTGGCGCACATGCTCTACGACGCCTTTGTCTTCTCGCGCTCCTACCTCGCCTTTGCCGTCATCCCGTTCGTCGTCTACCTCTGGCGCCAGGCGGCAGCGCACGCCCACCGCGCCCGGGCGCTGGACGAGGGGCGCGTGCCCATGCCCGACGAAGACGTGACGGGGCCGGACGACACAAATCGTCCGGCCCCATCGTGACGGTCACACCTGAGACTGGCCTACTTGACGGTCAGGGTGGCCACCATGCCGGCCTCCCGGTGCCCCGGCACGGTGCAGACGATGGCGTACTTCCCGGCCTTCAGGTTCACCTTCACCTGGGCGGACTTCCCCGGCTGAATGGAGTCGACCTCCTTCAGGACCTTCCCCTTGGGGTCTTCGACGACGAAGTTGTGCTCCACCGTGCCCTTGTTCACCACGTTGAAGGTGACGTCGCCGGCGGCCACGCTCACGTCCTTGGGTGCCCACTTGAACTCCGTCGCCGTCAGCGCCACGGGCGCGGGGGCCCCCAGAAGGGGCGTGACGATCGCGAGCCCCGCCAGTAGGACGACGACTAGACCGAAGAGCCTGTGCATGCCATTCTCACCTCACGTCTGGATTCGAACTGCCGCCCGTTAGTGTACACGCCCGGCGGCCCGGCTGCACGCCCCAGGGCCACTCTGGCGGGGAGGAAGCGGATCCCCGCGGCGCAGAGTTCTCGCCGGAGGCTTACTCCGGTTCGGTCAGAACGCTGACCGGAGCCTCCGGCCCCTCTTCGATGCGGGAGAAGTGGATCACCGTGACCTGATCGTCCAGGGAGATCTTGCGACCGTAGATCTTGGCCAGGAAATCCAGCAGTTCTTCATGGCGGCGCAGGACGGGGTTGTCCCGCTCGATCTCCCGCGGCGTGACCTCGGAGAGGCGCTTGAACTCCACCCGGTCGATGATCGCTGTGGCCACTTTGCGCCGCGTGCCGAAGCGGCGCCCCACCGTCAGCCAGACGATCTGCCCCTCCTGATATTTCTCGCGCTTGTCTCCCAGGCGGATGGTCGCGGTCTTGCGCCCCTGCCGGAGCATCTCGCCAAACACCGATGAGTAGAAGTTGATGGCAAACACGCCGTCTACAGTTCCTCCCAGGCCGGGGGATTCCCTACCAGGCCCGCCCCGGGCGGCCTAGCCCAGCGGCATCTTGATCCCGTGCCGTCGCGCCGCCGCCAGCGCTTCGGGATAGCCGGCGTCGGCGTGGCGCACCACTCCAGTTCCCGGGTCGGTGGTGAGGACACGCTCCAATTTCTGGGCCGCCAGCGGGGTTCCCTCCGCGACGATCACCTGCCCGGCGTGGATGGAGTAGCCGATCCCCACTCCGCCGCCGTGGTGCACCGAGACCCAGGTGGCGCCGGCGCAGGTGTTCACCAGAGCGTTCAGGATGGGCCAGTCGGCGATGGCATCCGAGCCGTCGCGCATCCCCTCGGTCTCGCGGTTGGGGGAGGCCACCGACCCGCCGTCCAAGTGGTCGCGCCCGATGACGATCGGCGCCTGCACCTTCCCCTCGCGCACCAGATCGTTGAAGGCCAGCCCCGCCGCCGCGCGTTCTCCGTAGCCCAACCAGCAGATGCGCGCGGGCAGCCCCTGAAACGGCACCCGCTCGCGGGCCAGCCGGATCCAACGGGCCAGGGGCTCGTCCTGCGGGAAGAGGTGCAGGATCGCCTCGTCCGTCGTGTGAATGTCCCGCGGATCGCCGGAGAGCGCCACCCAGCGGAACGGACCCTTGCCCTCGCAGAAGAGCGGCCGGATGTAGGCCTGCACGAACCCGGGGTAACTGAACGCCTCCGCGTAACCGGCCTCCTTCGCCTGACCGCGCAGGTTGTTCCCGTAGTCGAAGACGACCGCACCCCGGCTCTGGAATTCCAC
This sequence comes from Candidatus Sysuimicrobiota bacterium CSP1-3, assembly GCA_001443485.1. Taxonomy (GTDB): domain Bacteria; phylum Sysuimicrobiota; class Sysuimicrobiia; order Sysuimicrobiales; family Humicultoraceae; genus Humicultor. Next base: position 40,571 of record LDXQ01000001.1, on the reverse strand, counting down.
CATCGCCTCGCAGTGGCGGGCGATCGACTCGCGCGCCATGCGGACGTACCGATCCGGATCCTGCCGGCGCAGCTGCACCGCCTCCTCAGCCGCAACACCCGCGGGAATGTAACCCCCCAGCGGATCGTGGGCCGAGGTCTGGTCGGTGGCGACGTCCGCGGCGAAGCCGGCGCGCAGCAGTTCCGGATGCGTCTCCGCGGCGTTGCCCAGCAGCGCCACCGACAGCGGCGTCTGTCCCCGCCGTGCTTCCTCCACCCAGCGCAGCGCCTCGTCCAGGCGGTCGGTGGCGCGGTCCACCCACCCCGCCGTCCGGCGCCGGTGGATGCGCGCGGGGTCGGCCTCGACGATCAGCGCGACTCCCTCATTCATCGTGATCGCCATGGGTTGCGCGCCGCCCATCCCACCCAGCCCCGCGGTCAGGACGACACGCCCGCGCAGCGACCCGCCGAAGTGCCGCCGGGCGACGGCGGCGAAGGTCTCATAGGTGCCCTGCAGGATCCCCTGCGTGCCGATGTAGATCCAGGACCCGGCGGTCATCTGCCCGAACATGGTCAGGCCCAGGGCCTCCAGTTCCCAGAACTTCTCCCAGGTGGCCCAGGCCGGCACGAGCATGGCGTTGCTGATGACGACGCGCGGCGCCCACTCGTGGGTGCGGAAGACCGCCACCGGTTTGCCGGACTGCACCAGCAGCGTCTCGTCGTTTTCCAGTTCCTGCAACGTGCGGACGAGGGCGTCGAAGGCCGGCCAGGAGCGCGCGGCCTTGCCCGTGCCGCCGTAGACGATCAACTCCTCGGGGCGCTCCGCCACCTCGGGGTCCAGGTTATTCATCAACATGCGCAGGGCGGCCTCCTGCCCCCACCCCTTGCAGGTCCGCGCCGTCCCCCGCGGCGCCCGCACGATCCTCGGTCCCGTCTCACCCACGACTATCTCCCTGCCTTTGCGCCATCGCCATCCCGCGGCGCTATCCCAACGGGCCGGTGACTTCTTCTGCCGCCTGCACCAACGCCCCTCCGACCACAAGGGCGTGGGCCTGCGCCAGATCGTCCGCGAGGACGCGGTCGCGCTCCAGCGGCGGGATCACCCGGCGCACGGCTCGATATGCGGCGCGCACGGCGGGCGCGGCCTGCTCGAAGTCGCGGAACTCCAGCGCCTGGGCGGCGCAGAGGGCCTCGATCCCCATGACCTGCGCCACGTGTTCCACCACCCGCGCCGCCTTGCGCGCGGCGATGCTGCCCATACTGACGTGATCCTCCTGGTTGGCCGAGGTGGGGATCGTGTCCACACTGGCGGGATGCGCCAGGACCTTGTTCTCCGAGACCAGCGCCGCCGCCGTGTACTGCGCCAGCATCAACCCGGAGTGCAGGCCGCCCTCTCTGGTGAGGAAGGCGGGCAGCCCGCTCAGGTGCGGATTGACCAGGCGCTCGATGCGCCGCTCCGCGATGGTCGCCAGCGCGGCGGTGGCGATGGCCAGCACGTCCAGCGCCAGGGCCACCGGCTGCCCGTGAAAATTGCCGCCGGAGACGACCTTCCCCGCCTCGGCGAAGATCAGTGGGTTGTCGGTTGCGGAGTTGATCTCGGTCTCCACCGCCCGCCGCGCGTAGGCGATCCCGTCCCGCGCCGCGCCGTGCACCTGCGGCATGCAGCGCAGGGCATAGGCGTCCTGGACGCGGTCCGCCGGCCGGCCCAGGTGGGACTCCCCGAGCAGCCGGCGCAGGTTCTCGGCGCTCGTCTGTTGCCCGGGGTGCGGGCGGACGCGGTGCAAGTCGGCGTCGAAGGCCGCGGGCAGGGCAAGCAGCGCCTCCGCGGTCATCGCCCCGGTCACGTCCGCGGATTTCGCGGCGACCTCCGCGCGCAGCAGCGCCAGGGCGCCGACCGCGGTCATCATCTGTGTCCCGTTGATCAGGGCCACGCCCTCTTTGGCGGCGAGGATCACAGGTTGCACCCCGACCTCGCGCAGCGCATCCGCCGCGGGCCGGCTCCCGCCCTCCGTGAGGACGCGCCCCTCCCCCATCACCACCAGGGCAAGGTGCGCCAGCGGGGCCAGGTCGCCGCTCGCCCCGACCGACCCCTGCGCCGGGATCAGGGGAACGACGCCAGCGTTCAACATGGCGATGAGCGTCTGGAGCGTCTCAAGCCGGATCCCGGAGTAGCCCAGGGCCAGGGTGTGCGCGCGCAGCAGCATGATGGCGCGCACGACCTCGGCCGGCAACGGCTCCCCCACGCCCGCGGCGTGGCTGCGGACGATGTTGGCCTGCAGGGCGGCGGCCTGATCCGGGGAGATGGCCACCGTGGCCAGGTCGCCCACGCCGGTGGTGATGCCGTAGACCACCTGGCCGCGCGCCACCAGCCCGTCGACCACGGCGCGGGCGCGGCGCACCTGTTCCACCGCCTGCGGAGCCAGGGCGACAGGCGCGCGCGCAAAGACCACCCGGCGGAGGTCCTCGAGGGTGAGGCGTTCCCCGATCAACACCTCCACGGGGATCGCTACTTCAGGCGGGAATCCACGAAGGTAACCTGGATCTCCTTGCCGCGCTCAGCCACCGCGGTGGCGAGCGTCGCCTCCTGGTAGACGATGGTCAGGGCGACCGTCTTGATGTCCCCCATCGCCGGCACCTGCGCCAGGATCGGTTGGGGCACGTTCAGGATGATGTCGCTGGCCAGTTGCGCCTCGGCGGTGAGAAACTCCCGGGAGTTCTGCACCCACTTCTGTGGGTCTTTCTGCGCCTCTTCGGGCTTGAAGGTCGCCGATTCAAACGTCGCGTTCACCGTCCCGGTAGCGGTGTCCAGTTTGACCCCCTTGACCGTGTCCTTGCCGATGATGTTCTCGATCAGGCTGCGTACGATGACGTCCGGGGCCGGCGGCTTCGTCGCCTCCTCCTGCTTCTTCCGCCAACTGTAATCCCAGGCGAAGAGTCCCGCGCCCACCAGCGCGGCGACGAGGACAAAGATGATGATCGGCACCGGGTTGATGCCGGTCTTGCGGGAGAGGCCTCCGACTCGTGCCCGTGCCACATCACACCTCCGGAGAAGTCAACGCTGCCGGCGCGCCCATCTTCAGGCCGCCCGGATCGCCTCGCTGGTCGTGATCACACCCCGGTATAGGAAGTGCACCTGGCGGATGGCCGCCTGCTGGTCAAACGGGATGATCGCGGAGATCGCGTCGATGAGCAGGACCACCCGGTAGCCGCGCAGCGCCGCGCTGCCGGCGGTGTGCAGCACGCAGATGTTGGCCACGGTGCCGCAGACGATCACGGTCTGGATGCCGGCCAGACGTAGTTCGTGGTCCAGCGGCGTACCGAAGAACCCATCGTAGCGCAGCTTCTCGATCACCCGCTCCCCCGGCCGGGGGGCCAGTTCGTCCACGATCTGCCAGCCCCACGTGCCGCGCAGCACGTGCGGCCCCCAGATGGGGAACTCGATGTCCCCTTCCTCGTGGGTGTCCTGCGTGAAGAAGACCTTCATCCCCTTCGCCCGCGCCAGCGCGAGCAGCCGCTGGATCGCCGGAATGGTGGCCGCGGCGGTCTCGACTACCAGCGCCCCACCCGGCTTGACGAAATCGTTCTGCATGTCCACGACGATGAGCGCGGTGGTCCGGGGTTGAACCGTGACCTCCCGCTCAACCGTGTACTCGGGGACCTGCAGCGTGACCGCCACGCGTTCTCCCTCAGGCCGGCAGTTGGCGGACGAGCGGCCGCAGCGCCGCCACTGTAATCCAGATGACGATCAGATCGATCACCGTCTCCGTGGCCAGACCGACCCAAAAGACGGCAACCGCCACGGCACTGAACGGCAGCAGCCCGACCAGGAGGAAGCCGACAATGTTCAGCCCGTGGCCCACGAGGATGGCGAACGCGGCCACGATCTGATTAGCCCGACCCAGCAGGCCCGCCACGTACCCCATGATCGTGTGCGGGATCACGGCGACAAACTCGAAACTTTGGCTGCCTGCGGGACTGATGATCGCGTTGAGGAGCGTGCCGACGAACCCTACGAGCGCACCCATCCGGGGCCCCAAGAGGATCCCCGCGATCACGACCACCACCATGTTGATGGCAATGATGGAACCCCCCCGTACCATCGGGTTTGGCAGGTATTGCGTGAGAAACCGGCCGATGACCGCGTACAGCGCGGCGAGGAGCGCAGCGTACACGATCTGGCGCGTGGACATCCCCGTGCCCCCTTCCGTCCGTTTGACGTCCTGTCGCCGCCTTCCGCGCCCATTCTAGGGTTGGGGCGATAGGGGGTCAATGCAGCGGGCGGAAACACGAAGGGCGGGGAAGGAGACCTCCCTCGCCCTCAAGCGCCTATGACGGTTCGGGTTTCGGTTTGAGCCTGGGCAGCCCCGGCTCGGGCCGGGTCTTGGGCTCGGGCGAGCCCTCCGCCGGCGCCGCCTCCGCGGCGGGGGCCGCGGGCAGCTCGGCGGGCAGCCCCTGGAAGACGCGCTCCAGTGCCTCCGCCTCGAGGCTCTCCTTCTCCAGCAGGGTCTTGGCCACGCGCTCCAGCTTGTCGCGGTGGTCCGTCAGCGCCGTGCGGCCGCGCTCGTAGCACTCGTCGATGATGCGGCGGATCTCCTTGTCGATCTCGTAGGCGATCTCCTCGCTGTAGTTGCGGCTCTCCACCAGGTCGCGCCCCAGGAAGATCGGGCCGTGGCGCTTACCCAGGGTGAGCGGCCCGAGTTTCTCGCTCATGCCGAACTCGGTGACCATGCGACGCGCCAACTCGGTGGCCTGCTCGAAGTCGTTCTGCGCGCCGGTGGTGACCTCGCCGAAGACGATTTCCTCCGCCACCCGCCCGCCCAGGGCCACGGCGATCCGGTCGAGGATCTCGCTGCGCGTGTAGTTGTACTTGTCCTCCGGCGGCGCGGAGATGACATACCCCAGGGCCATGCCCCGCGGCAGGATCGTCACCTTGTGCGGCGGGTCGGCGTAGGGCAGCAGTTTGGCCAGCAGGGCGTGGCCGGCCTCGTGGTAGGCGGCGATCTCCCGCTCCTTCGGGCTGAGGATGCGGCTCTTGCGCTGCGGGCCGGCGATCACCCGCTCGATCGCCTCCTCCATCTCGGACATGGTGATCTTCTTCTTGTTCCGCCGGGCCGCCAGCAGGGCCCCCTCGTTCACCATGTTCGCCAGGTCGGCGCCGGAGAAACCGGGGGTGCGCTTGGCCAGCATCTCCAGGTTCACATCTTCGGCCAGCGGCTTCCCGCGGGCATGCACGTCCAGGATGGCCTTGCGGCCCTTCGTGTCGGGATTGTCCACGACGATGCGGCGGTCGAAGCGGCCGGGGCGCAGCAGCGCCGGGTCGAGGATGTCCGGCCGGTTCGTGGCAGCGATGAGGATGATCCCGGCGTTGGGGTCGAAGCCGTCCATCTCCACGAGGAGCTGGTTCAGGGTCTGCTCGCGCTCGTCGTGCCCGCCGCCCAGCCCCGCGCCGCGCTGCCGGCCCACCGCATCGATCTCGTCGATGAAGACCAGACAGGGCGCGGACTTCTTGGCCTGATCGAACAGGTCGCGGACGCGGGAGGCGCCCACGCCGACGAACATCTCCACGAACTCCGATCCGGAAATGGAGAAGAAGGGCACCCCCGCTTCGCCGGCGATGGCCTTGGCCAGCAGCGTCTTGCCGCTGCCCGGCGGCCCGACCAGCAGGACACCGCGGGGGATCTTGGCGCCGAGCGCCTGAAACTTCTTGGGGTGCTTGAGGAACTCGATGATCTCTTCGAGTTCCTCCTTGGCCTCGTCCACGCCGGCCACGTCGTCAAAGGTGACCTTGGGCTTGTTCTCCGTGTGCAGCCGGGCGCGGCTCTTGCCGAACGACATGGCCTGGTTGCTGCCAGATTGCGCCTGCCGCAGCATGAGCATCCAGACGCCCACGATCAGCAGGATCGGCAGCATGGACGTAAGCAGGTTCGGCCAGAGCGTGGAGCGGGAGCGCGGTTCGTACTCAATCTTCACGCCCTTGCCGGCGAGCGCGCTGATCGTCTCCTCGGTGACCGGGCCGTAGGTGACGAACTTGTCGCCGTTGCGCAGGGTGCCGGTGATCTTCTCGTCGCTGATCTTGACGTCCTGGATCTCCCCCTGCTGCACGCTCTTCAGAAAGAGGTTGTAGGACAGATCGGTGCGGGGCTCGCGCTGCTTGTAGAGCGGCAGGAAGAAGTAAACCACCACGGCGATGATGATGGCCCAGACGATCATGTTGCGCACGTAACGGTTCAGCACGCCACGCCTCCCGTTTGACTATACACGCTCTGCGGGCGGGGCGAAACCGCCCGCCCCGCCGCCCGAGACCCGCGGCCGCGCCCGCAGGCGCAGCACCCGGTGCGTCTGGTCGGTGACGCGTGCGTCCTCCGCAACGCGCCACCCCACCAACCAGAGGATCGTCCCGTCGGCGCCCTGGACCACCGGGATCCGTAAGCGCAGCAGGCGGGGCGCCTTCGCGTCAGTCAGGAAGTCCCCCACCTTCTTCATGCCCCGCATCCCCAGTGGACGGAACCGGTCGCCCGGCCGCCAGGCGCGCAGGACGATTGGCGACCGCACGCGATCGGCGTCCAGGTACGCCGCCCCGTCGGCGAAATCCGCCGCCTCCGCCGGCAGGACCGCGCTTTCGACGATCAGGCCGAAGGGTTCGGCGTCGACCCGCCCTTCGACGGGGATGACGAACTCGGCTGCGGGCCGAGACCGGCGGAGAGACCCGAGGACCAGATCGGTCCCGCGGACTTCCAGCACCACTCCGGGGAGGCTCAGTCGCTGCCCGTCAGATCCGTCGAGTGCCAGACGCAGCGCCTCTTCGATATGGACGAAGCGGAGGCGCCGGATGTTCCCGCCGGCCAGCCCGACCGCGCGGCGGACCAGCCGCCAGCGCAGCGCCAGCGGCTGTGCCAGCAACTCCGTGCGATGGAGCCGCACGCCGTCCCGCTGTCCCGCGATCACGGTGGGCTCGGCCGCCGCGGCCGCCGCGTCGAGGACGACATCTTCCGCGGCGAGGATATCGGCGCCCTGCTTCAGCCGATTCTGTACCTCTCGGATATACCCTGCAAGGACGGGAATCAAGTCATGCCGCACGCGGTTGCGCAGGTAGCGCAGGTCCAGGTTGGTCGCGTCCTCCCGCCAGGCGAGCCCCTGCGCCGCGAGCAGCGCCCGCAGGTCGCGGCGCCAGCAGTCGAGCAGCGGGCGGACCAGTGTCGCGGCGCCCAGCGACCGCCGCGGCCGCATCCCACCCGGCCGACCGCCGCGCAGCAGGCGCAGCAGCATCGTCTCCGCCTGGTCATCCGCGGTGTGCGCCACCGCTACGGCGGTGCATCCCCGCGCGGCGGCAACGCGCTCGAGGAACGCGTAGCGCACTTCGCGGGCCGCCGCTTCCAGCGAGAGGCGCTGCTGCCGGGCGTGGCGCCGCACGTCGGCGGCCTCGCCGACGAACGGCAGATCCCAGACTGCGGCCAGGTCTTCGACGAAGCGGGCGTCACCCGCCGCATCCGCGCGCAGGCCGTGGTTCAGGTGCGCCACGCACAACCGCAACCTCCAGGGCCCGGCGATCTCCCGCAGCAGGGCCAGCAGCGCCACGGAGTCGGCCCCGCCGGAGACGCCCACCACCACGCCCTCCCCCGGGCGCAGGAGGCGGTGGCGGCGGATCGTGTCCTCAACGGTCTCCCGCAGAAAAATTGAAGAGCCCCCCTCGAGGCCCGTCTGGTGGCGGCGGGGAGACTCGAACTCCCGACTCCGCGGGTATGAGCCGCGTGCTCTGACCAACTGAGCTACGCCGCCACGTGCTTCATTATACTCGCTGGCCCACCGGGCGGCCACAACCGCGGCACGGGAGCGCGAGTAGGGGTTACGGCGTGATGCGGATCGGCAGCGGCGGGGTCTCGAGCGTGCCGGGCGCGTCCGGCACGCGGCCCAGGAAGACGCCGATGATCTCGTAGTCACCGGGTTCGGCGCGGCGCCCCTGGAGGTCTACCTGTCCCCACGCGGCGCCAAACGAGAGCGTCTCCCCCGGGCGCAGCGTCACGTCCTGGATCACCTGGACGAACGCCTTGTCGTAGGACCACCGCCAGACCAAGGCGCCCCGCCGTCGCACGATCACGTCGAAGCGCTGCCCGGAGCCAAACTGCACGCGCAGCGGCGACTCCCCTCCATTGCGCAGGGTCAGGCGGACCTCCACCGGCTCGCCCGCCACATAAACCGGTTTGTTCACCGCGAGCTCGAGGCGGAGTTTCCCCACACTCTGCTGCACCGACACCGGTGCGGTCAATGTCGTGACGAGTGCGGCGACGACAAACCAGAGCATGAGCGCTGGCACGGTGGCCCCTCCTTCAATGGTATGATCCCTAAGACATCATACGAGACTGCGCCCGCGGGAGGTTCAACGGTGTCGTCCGAGGTCGAGGTCGTCGCCCGGGTGGGCGCGGTCGATCCCCAGGGGCGCGTCCTGCTGACTCAGCGGGCGGGCCGCGACTACTGGGTACTCCCCGGAGGCCACGTCGATCCCGGCGAACCGCTGCCGGCCGCCGCCCGCCGTGAGGCCGCCGAGGAGGCCCAGGTGCCGGTGGAGGTCGGACCGCTCCTCTGTGTCTGGGAGGTCTTCCACGGCAGGCGCCACATGCTGCAGTGCGCCTTCCTCGGCCGGATCCCCGGCGACGTTGCGGCGGCGAGGACGGAGGATCTTGGCCCCACCGGCGGGGTACGGCACCGCCGCCTGGTTCCCCTAGAGGACCTGGACGCGCTGCGCGTGTTTCCGGCGGCGCTGGCCACCCCCGGATTCCAGGCGCTCATCCGGCGGAGCCTGCAGGCCTGGGGCGCCGACCGCGATACCTATCTCGGTATGGAGGGCGCGGGGCACCTCACCCTGCCGCACCGCCTGAATACGCGGGTGATCGTCGTACGGGATGGTCGGCTCTTGCTGGTCAGCGACGACCGTGAGGCGTTCTGGTTCCTGCCGGGCGGGCACATGGAAGCGACAGAATCGCTCGAGGCCGCCGCGGTGCGGGAGACGCTGGAGGAAACCGGCCTGCGCACCGCGCCGGAGCGGCTGCTCTACCTTCGAGAATTCGTCGACGACAACCTGCGCGAGCACGGGATCGAGTGCTACTTCCTGGGTCGGATCGTCTGTGAGACGCTGCTCATGGGTGCCGATCCGGCTTTCCAGGACATCTCGTCGGTGCGGGGACAGGTCACGCGCGCCCGCTGGTTCGCGCGCGACGCCCTGCGCGACCTGGTCGTCTACCCGGACGTGCTGCGCGACCGGCTGTGGGAGGACCTGGCCGTTCCCCTCCCCGATCGCTTCCTGGGGACGGCGCGGCTGGAGTGACTACTTGATGCCGGCGCGGGGCGCCTCGTAGCGGATCTTGCCGGCGGCAATCTCTTCCAGGGCGACCGTCACGGGATTGCTGGAATCGACGTCCACCAGGGGCAGCGCGCCTTCCTTTAACTGGCGCGCCCGCTTGGCGGCGACGATGACCAGCGCGTATTTGCTTTCCACGCGGTCGAGCAGGGCCTCAAGGGGAGGCTTGATCACTTCGCACTCTCCGGGTTGCGTTCGCTGGGACTAAAGGCGCGGGTGGATGCCCGGCAGGTATTCTAACAGGCAGCGGGGGGTTGTCAATCGCTCAGCGCATGGCCGCCGGCCGGGCCCGGCCGAGCAGCTGGTCGAACTCCTCGATGCTGGTGACGCGCGCCGCGGCCTCCTCGTAAGTGACCAGTCCTTCCTCCACGAGTTTGCGCAGCGCCTGGTTCAGGGTCTGCATCCCGTCCCGCGCGCCGGACTGGATCGCGGAGGGCAGCTGGAAGGTCTTGCCCTCGCGGATGAGGTTGCGTACCGCCGGAGTCAGCCGCAACACCTCCACGGCGGCGATGCGGCCCCGGCCGTCGCGCCGCGGCAGCAGCGACTGGGAGAGCACCCCCTCCAGCGACAGGGAGAGCTGCATCCGCACCTGCTCCTGCTGGTAGGGCGGGAAGACGTCCACGATCCGCTCCACCGCCTGGGCGGCGCTCTGCGTGTGCAGGGTGGCAAAGACCAGGTGGCCGGTCTCCGCCGCGGTGATCGCCGTGGCGATCGTCTCCAGGTCGCGCATCTCCCCGATGAGGATGACGTCGGGGTCCTGCCGCAGCACGTGGCGCAGGGCGTGGGCGAAGGAGTGCGTGTCCGCCCCCACCTCGCGCTGGTCGATGATGCTCTTTACGTCGTGGTGCAGGTACTCGATCGGGTCTTCGATGGTGACGATGTGGCAGGCCCGCTGGTGGTTGATGTGGTTGATCAACGCGGCCAGTGTCGTGGACTTGCCGCTGCCGGTGGGGCCGGTGACCAGGACCAGGCCGCGGGGCAGTTCGGCGTAGCGCTCCACCCCGTCGGGCAGCCGCAGGTCGGCGATCGTCGGCACCTTCATCGGAATCGTGCGGATGGCCGCGCCGATGTTCCCCCGCTGGCGGAAGACGTTGACGCGGAAGCGGGAGAGCCCGGGCACGCCGTAGCCGAAGTCCAGCTCTAGTTCCCGGCGGAACGTCTCCCGCTGCTCATCGGTGAGCATGGACTCGATCAGCGACAGCAATTCGGCCGGCTCGTAGGGCGGCAGATCGGCCGGCATCAGGTGCCCGTTGATCCGCAGCACGGGAGGGCTCTTCACTTTGAGGTGCAGGTCGGACGCCTTGCGATCGATGACCATCTTCAAGAGGCCGTGAATGTCCATGAAACCTCCACTTGGCAGAGGCCAGAGGCGAAGGCATTCGGAAAGCCTTCGTTGACGCCGCTGGGGGCTTTCGCTGGCCTTATGCCCGCCGCCAGGCCATCTTAGGCCGGGAGGGTGAGGAGCGGACGATTCGTTTAGTCTATCCAAAGATATATCAGTCGAACCGGGTGGTTCTGTACAATGGGGTATCGACGCTGCAGTTCCCACCTCATAGACTCCAAGGTGACTCACACGCCGGAAAACCCAGGCTTGTCTGTCGGCTCACGTCATGGCGCCCGATGCTGCCGAGCACGACCCGTCTCCCCACGTACCGGCCCCCCATGCCTGACCCGGTCTTCAGCGTGATCATCGCTACTTACGACCGGCCGGACTTCCTTGCCACCGCGCTGGGCTCGGTCCTGGCGCAGACCGTCCCTGATTTTGAAATCATCGTCGTAGACGACGCCGGTCCCGACCCGGTGCGCTACGAGGGCGATCCTCGAGTGCGCGTCGTTCGCCGGGCGGAAAACGGCGGCCCGGCCGCCGCGCGCAACACGGGGTTGCGGCAGGCCCGCGGTCGGTATGTCACCTTCCTGGACGACGACGACCTCTACACCCCCGACCGTCTGGCCCTGGCAGTGGAGGGACTGGCGCGGGGACCACTGACCCACTGCTGGATCCAGTATGTGGACGCGCCGGCCGGGCGCAACCGCGTGCTTGACGGAGAGGTCGGACCGCAGATACTGGACGGGCTGACCCCGCACCTGGGCACGGTGGCGGTGGCGCGGGCGATCGCCGTGCCCTTTGACGAACGCTTCCTCGCCGCCGAGGACGTGGAGTGGTGGCTGCGGATGGCCCAGCGCACGCCGATGAACACGGTGCCGCGGATCGGGTACCTGCTGCGCCGCCACGGCCAGCCGCGGCACCGCATCGACCTGACGACGCGTGTCCGCTCGCGCCTCCTCCTGATGGAGGTGCACGCCGGCTACTTTGCTGCCCACCCGGCGGCGGCGGCCTTTCAATGGAAGCGCATCGGGCTGATGGCTGGGGATCTGGGGGATTTCGCGCTGGCCCGCACCGCCTTCGCCCGCAGCTTCCGGCTGCACCCCCACGTGAACACCATCTGGCATCTGCTCCGCGCCGTGCCCCGGACGGCCCACCGGGATGCGTCGGCGGACGCGCAGACCCCCTCGGTCTGATGGATCACCTCACCGCCGTCCCTGCGCAGCCCCCTGTCCATCTCCGCTACCACCGGCGCCTCCATCTGGGCGAGGCCATCAGAGAGCTGTGGACGGCGCGAGAGTTGATCCGCACGCTAGTGGAACGGGAGTTGCGCGCCCGCTACAAGCAGGCGGTGCTGGGGACGGCGTGGACCATCATTCCGCCGCTGACGCTGATGCTCGTCTTCACTTTCTTCCTGCATCGCGGCGGCCGGATCGACACGGGGGGCATCCCCTACCCACTGTTTGCCTACGTCGGGCTGCTCCCCTGGACGTTCTTCTCCGCCTCGGTCTCCCGCGGCGGGCAGAGTCTGCTGCAGAACGCCGCGCTGCTGAACAAGGTCTACTGCCCGCGCGAGGTCTACCCGATCTCCAGTATCGTCATCGCCGGCGTCGACACCCTGGTCGCGCTGCCGATCCTGGCGATCATGTTCGCGATCTTCCGCACCGCCCCGCAGCCGAGCACGCTCCTGGCGCTGCCGCTGCTCGCGGTGCAGCTGGCCTTCACCTTCGGGGTCACCCTCATCGTCTCGTCGGTGAGCGTCTACCTGCGCGACCTGCGCCACGCCCTGCCGATCCTGCTGCAGCTGGGGCTCTTCGCCACCCCCGTGGCCTACGGCAGCGAGGTCGTGCCCGCGGCGCTGCGCCTGCCCTACGCCTTCATCAATCCGCTCGCCCCGGTGATCGACGGCTACCGCCGCGTGGTGCTGCTGGGGCAGCCGCCGGCCTGGGACGCGGTGCTGGCGGGGACGCTCTCGTCGCTGCTCCTGCTGGCGCTCGGCTCCATCCTCTTCAAGCGCCTGGAGACGGGGTTCGCCGATGTTGCCTAGGGGCAGCATCGGCGCCGCACACATCTGGAAGCGCTTCCGCGCCGACCCCACGCGGAACTACCTGCGCGACCAGCTGGCCCGCTGGCGGGACCTCGTGCGCGGCAACGGCCACCGCGGCTGGCGCTGGGCGCTACGCGATGTCAGCCTCACCGTCGAGCCCGGCGGGGCGGTGGGCATCGTCGGCACCAACGGGTCGGGCAAGTCCACCTTCCTGAAGATCCTCAACCGTGTGATGTACCCGTACGCCGGGCGGTTGGAGGTCTCCGGCCGCGTCGCCGCCCTGATCGAGATCGGCGCCGGGCTGCACCCCGAACTGACGGGCGGCGAGAACATCTACCTCACCGGGTCCCTGCTGGGACTCCGCCGGCAGGAGATCGCCGCCCGCTTCGACGAGATCGTGGCCTTCGCCGAACTGGACCCGGCGATCGAGCGGCAGGTCAAGTTCTACTCCAGCGGGATGAAGATGCGCCTGGGCTTCGCCGTGGCCGCCTCGCTGCAACCGGACATCCTACTGGTGGACGAGGTCCTCGCCGTGGGCGACGCCGCCTTCCAGCAGAAGTCGTTCAACCGCATGCGGGCCATGCTCTCCGAGGGCGTGACGCTGGTCTTCGTCTCCCACGATCTGGCCTCCGTGGAGGCCACGTGTACGCACGGCATCTGGTTGGAGAACGGCGTCGTCGCCGCCGGCGGCGCGGTGGACGAGGTGCTGGCCGCCTACCGGCGCTCCATCGAAGAGACCGCCCACGCGTATGTCGGCACCGGCGGCGTGCTCCGCGTCGCCAGGGTGGCGGTGGGTTCAGACCATGGCACCGCCGCGAGCCACGAGGAACTGCGCGTGGCCACAGTTATCGAGAGCCCGCACGCGCTCACCTCGGTCTTCTATCTGGGAGTGAGCGAGGGGCCGGCCACCCCGATCTTCGTGCTACAGCGCGACCTGCACCTGACCGCGGGGGCGACGGAGGTGCGCTGCCTGATCCGCCGGCTGCCCCTGCCCCGGGGGCGCTTCTACCTGTGGCTGGGCATCTTCGACAAGGCGGGGCACGACCTGCTGCCCTGGCACCCCGTGACGCACTTCGACGTCGCCGGGCCGGACCTGGACCGGCCGCCCCGCGGCGTGGTCCGCCTGGCTCCCGTGCACGTGGAGGCGGCGTGGGAGGTGGACGCGGAGTGAGCCATCCCTCGCGGCGGTTGCTGGTCGTCGGGCAGACCTTCCCCTGGCCCGAGGTGACCGGGGGGCGGATGCGGCTGGCCAACGTGATCCAAGCGCTGTCCCGGCTGGGAGAGGTCGACCTCTTTGCGTTTGTGGATGGCGGCCGCACCGACCGGGCAGAGGTGCCGGACGGGGCCCGCGTCCACCGCGTTGAGATCGTGGCGCGGCGTCACCTTCCCTTCCAGCCGCTGCGCCGGGTGCAGTGGATGATCGCGGGCCGCGCGCCGCGCCCGCTCGCCGTGCTCGACGTGCGCGAGGCGCAACAGCGCTTCGCCGCTTGGCTGGACGGCCCCTACGATCTCGTCTGGTTTCACCACGTGGAGACGCACGCGGTGTTGGGATCCCAGATCGACGCACCCAGCGTCGTGGACTTCGACGACCTGGAGGACCAGAAACTCCACGCCCGCCTGGCCGGCGGCCACGAGATGGGCCGTCCGGAGCGGGACATACGCCTCTGGTTCCGCTGGGCCGGGCGGCTGCAGGACGAGCGCGACCGGCGGCTGTGGCAGGAACTGCAGCGGTCGGTGGCGGCGCGGGTGCGGAGTGTCGTCGTCTGCAGCGATGAGGACCGCCGCCGTCTCGGCGCGGCAAACTGCGCCGTCATTCCCAACGGCTACCCCGCGCCGGCGCAGCCCCTCGGCCGCGTGTCGGTGGGACAGCCGGCGGTGATCCTTTTTGCCGGACTCCTCACCTACCCTCCCAACCGGGACGCGGCCGCGCTCCTGGTGCAGCGGATTGCGCCGCTGATCCGCGCGCAGATGCCCGCCGCGCAGGTCCGCCTGGTGGGCCAGGCCCCGGAGTCGCTCCGCCGCCTGGCCGATCCGCCGCGGGTCGTCGTCACGGGGTTTGTCCCCGACATCACCGCCGAACTCGCCCGCGCCGACCTGGTGGCTGCGCCGCTGCGGTCCGGCGGCGGCACCCGCATCAAGATCCTGGAAGCCTTCGCCCACCGCATCCCGGTGGTGTCGACCACGTCGGGCGCTGCCGGACTCGACGTGGTGTCTGGGCGGGAGATCTTGATCGCGGACACGCCCGAGGCCTTCGCCCGCGCCTGCGTCACGCTCCTGATGGACCGCGGGCAGCGGCTGCGTCTGGCGGAGGCCGCCCAGCAGCTCTTCCTGCGGCGGTACCGCTGGGACCACATCCACGACGCCATCGCCGCCCTCGCCGAGCAGGTGGCGCGCGCGGCGGTGCCCGCATGAGTCGGCCGGCCGGCCGTTCACCCGGGGGGCGCCGGTGAGCCGGCCGCTGGCGAGCGTCGTCATCCCCGCCCACAATTACGGCCGCTACCTGGCGGCGGCGGTGGAGAGTGCGCTGGGACAGACCTACGCGCCGCTGGAAGTCATCGTCGTGGACGACGGGTCCACCGACGACACCGCCGAGATCCTGCGCGGGTTCGCCGGGCGCGTCCGTGCGCTGCGGTTGGAAGGGCGCGGGGTGGCCGCCGCACGCAACGCCGGGTTGTTCGCGGCCGAAGGAGAATACGTCCTGTTTTTGGACGCCGACGATCTGCTGCTGCCTGAGGGCGTCGCCCATCTGGCCCGCCACCTGCAGGAGCATCCCGATGCGGACGCCGCCTACGGCCTCTGGTACCAGTGCGACACTCGGCTGCGCAGGGCCTTCATCGTGCGCAGCCCGATCCGCGACGGGCCGGTCCTGCCGCGCCTGTTCCTCGGCAACATCGTCGCCACACCGTCGGCCATGCTGCTGCGCCGCCAGACGCTGATCGCGGCGGGCGGCTTCGACCGCAGCCTCACTTTCACGGCGGACTGGGAGATGTGGCTGCGGCTGGCCCGCCGCGGGTGCATGTTCGGCGCCGTCCCGCGGCCCGTGGCCGTCTACCGGATCCACGCGCGGAGCATGAGCGGGGATCTGGCGCGGGCCGCCCGGGACGTGTGGCAGGTCCTCGACCGCTACTTCAGTGAGCCGACGCTCCCGCGCTCGACCGCCGCCGCCCGCCCAGACGCCTACTACAACATGGGGCTCTATCTGGCGAAACTGCATCTCGAACAGGGAGACCAGGACGGCGCGGTGGCGCAGCTGCGCACGGCTCTGGCACACCGCCCGGACCGCGCCGCGTCACTGGACTTGTACTACTACCTGGCCCGCGCCATCCGCCGCCGTGGGCAGCTCACGGGGACGCCCGGCGTAGATGAAGTCGCGGACGCCACCCTGGCGCTGGCCGACCGGCTGCCCGCCGCCGGCCTCCCAAACTCTGCCGAGCGGCCGGCGCTGGTCTATCTCGCGGCCGGCCTGATGCTGCGCCACGCCGGGAAATATCGCGCGGCCCTGCGCTGCCTGGGCGCAGCCCTGCATCTCTCCCCCCGGGTGGCCGCCGCCCCGCGGCATATTCCGGTCATCGTCCGCATCTGCGTTCCGCCGCGCCTCGCCGCTGCAAGGGGCGTGCTCCGCCACCGGCCGCGCGCCGCCTTCCCGCCGCTTGTCGCGACCGCGTTGGCCGCAGAGGACACCCGGCGCCCCGCCGGTATCCCCGCCGAGGCGAAGTAAACCGTCCGCCGCGACCAGATCATGCCCACGGCCGTCCTGGACCTCGACCTCGATCACATCCCCGCGGAGTTGACCGGGATCCACGGGTATCCCCGCGCGCTCATCATGACCCGCTTCCACGGCTGCCCTGTGGGGCAGGTCGCCGTCTCCCTCCGCGACGGCGGGCTTGCCGGGGACGCGCTGCGCCGCGCGGTCTTTGATGCGCTGGACTGGTCCTTCTGGGAGCGCTGGTTGCACGCGTATCTGGGCTGGAGCCCGGGCGACCGCATCACGCCTTCGCCCGTGACGGCCACGGTCGCCGTCTGCACCCGCGACCGCCCGGAGGACCTGCGCCGCTGCCTCGAGGCCCTGATGCGCCTGCCCGACGACGGCCAGGAGGTGCTCGTCATCGACAACGCCCCGGCCACCGAGGCCACCCTGCGGCTGGTCAGCGAGTATCCGCGCGCGCGCTATGTCCTCGAGCCTCGGCCCGGATTGAACGTCGCGCGCAACCGGGCGCTGCGAGAAGCCCGCCACGAGATCGTGGCCTTTACCGACGACGATGCCGGTCCTGACCCCGGATGGCTGCGCGCGCTCCTGCGTAACTTCCAGGATGACCTGGTCCTGGCCGCGACGGGCCTGACCATGCCGCTCGAACTGGAGACCGAAGCGCAGGAAGCGTTCGAACGCCACACGCCGTTCGGTCGCGGCTTCCGCCGCACAGTCTTCGACGGTCTCGTGCACGATCCGCTCTCGGTCGGCCGGGTGGGCGCCGGCGCCAACATGGCCCTGCACCGCCTGACCCTCGACCTGGTGGGCCCCTTTGACGAGGCGTTGGACGGCGGCACGCCCACCCGGACCGGCGGTGACCACGAGATGTTCTCGCGCATTCTCGCCGCGGGATACCGGATCGTCTATGATCCCGCGGCGTTGAGTTGGCACCGCCACCGCCGGACGCGGGAGGAACTGCGGCGGACGCTCTTTGGTTACGGCACCGGCGTCTATGCCATGTGGACGCGCAGCTTGCTGCAGGCAGGAGAATGGGGCGTGCTGAAACGGGCCGCGGGCTGGTTCGTCCAGGACCAGTTGCCCGCGGTCGTGCGGGCCCTGCTTCGCCGGCCGGGAAGTACGCCGCTCGACCTCCTGCTGGCCGAACTGCGGGGCTGCCTGACCGGGCCGGGCGCTTACCTCGCCTCCCGGCGGCGACTGCGGGGCCGGGCGGAGACATGAACGCTCCGGCCGTCAGCGTGATTGTCCCTACGCGCAACCGGGCGTCCGCGCTGCGGCGCAGCCTGGACGCGCTGCGCGCGCAGACCTATCCGCCGGAACGCACGGAGGTCGTGGTGGTCGCGGACGGATGCACCGACGAGACGCTGGAGATGGTCCGGCGGTACCCGGCGCCGTTCTCGCTGCGGTGCATCACACAACCCCACGGCGGTGCGGGCGCGGCCCGCAATCGCGGCGCGTCTGCCGCCGGAGGGACGCTGCTCGTATTCCTGGACGACGACGTTGAGGCCGCCCCCGGTCTGGTGGCGGCGCACGTCGCCGCGCAGCAGCGCCGGCCCGGAGGGGTTGTCATCGGCCGGCTGCCGCCTCTCCTGGGCGCCCAGCGCGGGTTCTTCCGGATCGCGCTGCGGCGGTGGTGGGAAGCGAAGTTCGACGCCCTGGCGATGCCGGGGCACCGCTTTCATGCCTTTGACCTCCTCAGCGGCAACTTCTCGCTCGGCGCCGACCTCTTCGCCCGGTGCGGCGGGTTTGACCCGTCTCTTCGCTGCCACGAGGACTACGAACTGGGCGTCCGCCTGATGCAGTCCGGGGTCCCCTTCCTCTACGCGCCCGACGCCCTGGGCTCTCATCACGAGGGAACGGACCTTCGCCGGGCGCTGCGGCGCAAGTGCGAGGAAGGTCAGGCGGACGTGCAGATCGGCCGCCGCCACCCCGATCTGCGGCGGGCGCTGCCCCTCGCCCGGCTGCGCCCCGGTCGCTCCGCGCGCAGTCGGCTCTTCTTCCGTCTGGCCTTCGTGCGGCCGGCGGCGGGTGACGCGGCCGCCGGCGCTGCGGCGCGCACGCTCGATCTCTTGGAGCGCCTGCGGCTCCGCTTCCGCTGGCGGCGGCTGTTGGACGACCTGCTCTCGTACTGGTACTGGCGCGGCGTGGCCCAGGAACTGCCGACGGCGGCCGAGTTGGCCCGGTTTCTGCCCGCCGCCAGCAGCACTCCCGCCCCCGAGATCGAAGTGGATCTGCGGGCCGGCATCGTACACGCGCAGCGTCAACTCGATGAAGCGCGGCCGGGAGCCGTGCGGCTCCGCCTCGGCCCGCAGCCGCTTGCGCGGATTCTGCCGCAACCTGGGGCGGAACCGCTGCGCGGCGAGCATCTCCTCCCTCTCCTGGGCACACACCTGGCCCGACCACTGCTGCGGGCCCTGGCGCAGGACGGAGCGATTGCCCCTCCGTTCAATGTCGAGCAATTGCTGGCGTTCTGCGCGCTGCCCCCGCGCTACGATCTCGGAGACCACGGCATTGTTCTTGACTGATCTTCGCGCGCGTCTCCTCGCCGCCCTGTGGACCCTATGGGCGGTTCTCCTATTGGGACGCTACTTCCGCCAGGTCTGGCGCCTGTTGTCCGCGGGACCCGCCGTATGGGTGCCGTTTCTCCGCATGGTCGTGGACTCGCTCTTGCCGGTCGCGGCCCTGGCCGCGCTTTCCGGAGCAGCGGTATTCGCCGGCTCGCGGTTCCTCCGGCGGAGCGGTCGAGCCCGCCCGGTCCTCCTCCTGCTGCCGACCGCGGCCGCGGTGGGCCTTCTGATCGTGCTCCTGGCGCCGGAGCGCACTCCGGTGGGGCAGGCGCTTTCCGCCGGTGCCGCGGCCGCGGGGCTGACCGCCTTCCCGCAGGCGGCGGCGCGGGCCGCCGGGGGGTTCGTCGGCGCTGGGGCTGTGCTGCTCGCGGCGCAGGTCCCTGGCACGGCAGTCATCCGTCTTCTCCGGGCAACTCCCTCAACCTGGGCAGAGTTGATCCTGTACCGGACCGCCACCGGCCTGGGTGCGCTGGCCTACCTTGTCTTTGGTCTTGCGGGCCTGCACCTGTACACCGCGGCGTATTTGCGGATCCTCGTCGGCGCGCTGCTGGTTACTGGGGCCGTATGGCTTGCGCTGCGGGGGGAACAGCGGGGACCGCGAGTAGCATCATCGCGAACCAGCCCTCTGGACCGGGCCGGACGCGGCGATGCGATCTGGAAAGCCGTCACCCTGGTGGCGCTGGTCATCGCGCTTATCGGCGCGCTCGCCCCGGAACGGGAGTACGACGCCCTCTGGTATCACCTGGGGTTCCCCCGTCTCTGGCTGGAGCGCGGGTACCTGACGGACCAGCCGCAGGAGTACGTCGCCCTCTATCCGATGACGTGGGAACTACTCTACGGCGCGGCCCTCTCGCTGGGCGGGCCGATCGCCGCCAAACTCCTGCACTTCACGATGCTGCCTCTGCTGGGCCTCCTGATCTTCCATACGGCGCGCCGTGTTCTTCCCCGGACGTCACCTTGGGCGGCGGTGGCCTTCTTCGTCACGATCCCCACCGTCCTGTGGGAGGCGACGACGGCGTACGTGGACCTCGGCCTCACCCTGTATGCCGGACTCGCCGGCTTCGCGCTCTTCCGCTACGCTGCTGGAGCACGCGCGCGGTCGTGGCTGCTGCTCGCCGCCGTCCAGCTTGGTCTCGCGCTCGCCACAAAGCATCTGGGAGGTCTCATCCTGGTCGTCGCCACCGCTGGCCTGTTTCTCTTCCTCTGGCGCCGGGATGGTCTGCGCCGGGTGGTCGGCCCGGTCGCCCTGCTGGTCGCGGTCGCCCTGCTGATCGCGCTGCCGTGGTACTTGCGCAGCTGGCTGGCCACGGGGAACCCTGTCTTTCCCGAACTGTACGGCCTCTTCGGCGCGCCGCCGGACCGGTGGGATGCCGCGGCGGACGCGGCGCTGAACCGCTTCGAAGCGTACTTCGGCCGCCCGCGGACGCCGCTGTACCTCCTCACCCTGCCCTGGGACGTGACCGTCCACGCCGCGCGCTACGGGGGCGCGCTCGGCCCACTCTTCCTCCTCCTGCTCCCGGTGCTCCTCCTGGCCCGCCGCCCGCGGACGCTTCCTCTGGTGTTGATCGTGCTGGCTTACGGCGCCCTGTGGGCCTCACCCCTCAGCAACTTCCAACTGCGCTTCCTGCTGCCCGTGACTCCGCTGCTTGCCCTGATGGCCGCGGCCGGCCTGGGTCGCCTGGCCGCGTTGCTGCGCGCCGGCCGCCTGTCCTGGGCGCGTCCAGTAGTGACGGGGAGTGTCGCCGCGCTCCTCTTCCTCAACCTACCGCCCTTCATCCCGCTGCACGAGGTCGATCGGGTGGGCTGGGAGGGCTGGCTCACGCACGTGACCCGGCGCGTCCCCATCGGCGTGGTCCTCGGAGTCCGCTCGGAGGAGAACTACCTGGGCCTGGCGGTCCCCTCGTACAGGGCCTGGCGGTACATCAACTCCCACCTGCCCGCGGACGCGCGCATCCTCACCTTCAGCGGGGGAGACAACTTCTACAGCCGCCGCGACCGGGTCTGGGTCAATGCCCCGCAGGCGCGTGTCGCGGTGTGGGGATCGCCCGCCGGAGCGGAGCGCCGGGTCCTGCAGGCCCTGGCCGACCTGAAGATCTCGCACGTGTTGGTAGACAAGACGGAACTGGCTACGCTCTCTCCGGCAAGTGTGGCGATCGCAGAACCATCGTTTCGTCGGCGGTGGCTGGCGCTGCAGTACGAGGACGGCCGCTTCGCCCTCTACCGCATCCGCTGGGAGGAGGTCGCGCATGCCGGCCCTTGAACGCGTGCTGATTACTGGCGGGGCCGGGTTCCTGGGCGGCCACCTCTGCGACCGGCTGATCGCCGACGGCGCCGAGGTCCTCTGCGTGGACAACCTCCTTACCGGCCGTGCCGGGAACGTTGCCCACCTGACGGATCACCCACGCTTCCGCTTCATCCACGGCGACGTCGCGGAAGACCTACACCTCGACGGCCCGCTAAACGCGGTGCTGCACTTTGCGTCCCCGGCCAGCCCGAAGGACTACCTGGAACTCCCCATCGACACCCTGAAGGTGGGCGCCTTCGGCACCCACCACGCCCTGGAACTGGCCGGTGAGAAAGACGCGCGCTTCCTGCTGGCCAGCACCTCCGAGGTGTACGGCGACCCGCTGGTCAACCCGCAGCCCGAAACGTACCGCGGCAACGTCAACCCGATCAGCCCGCGCGGCGTGTACGACTCGGCGAAGCGGTTCGCGGAGTCCATGACCATGGCCTACCACCGCTACCATGGGCTGGACACGCGGATCGTCCGCATCTTCAACACCTACGGGCCGCGGATGCGGCGCGACGACGGGCGGGTGATCTCCAACTTCATCGTGCAGGCCCTGCGCGGCGAACCGCTCACCGTGCACGGCGACGGCTCGCAGACCCGGAGTTTCTGCTACCTCGACGACATGGTCGAAGGCCTGCTCGCCGTCCTCTCGCACCCCTCCGACCGGACGCGCGAACAACGGATGGACCGGGCCTTCCTGCACAACAACACCGAGGCGGAGGATTCCATCCACCATCCGATCAATCTGGGCAACCCCGAGGAGCGCAGCGTCCTGGAGATCGCGCGGATCGTTCGGGAGGCTACCGGCAGTCGCAGTCCGCTCACCTTCCTCCCCCGCCCCGTCGACGATCCCCGCGTGCGGCGGCCCGACATCTCCCGCGCCGGGCGCCTGCTGGGATGGACGCCTCGCGTCCCCTTGGAGGAAGGGATCCGGCGCACCGTGGCGTACTTCCGGGATCTCCTGGCCCGCGGCTAACCGGGTCCGCCGCGGCCGGAATCCCTGCGCGAAGCCCGCTGGTCCCGGCCCTGCCCACCGGCGCACCCGCCCCATCACGCGGGGCGTGATACACTCATCGCCGTGCCCCCGCGCATCCACCTCCTCAGCCTGACCGCCGCCACCATGATCCTGACCATCATGGTGGCCCAGCCGGTGCTGCCGCTCTATCTCCAGGAGCGCGGCCTCCCTCCGGTGGAGGTGGGACTGCTCGTCGGGATCATGTCCCTTTCCATTATCGCCACCGAACTGGGGGCGATGACCGTCAGCCGGCGCCTCGGCCGACGGGGGACAATCCTGCTGGGATCGCTCGGCGGGGCGGCCGCGCAGCTGTGGTTTGCGTTCGCCGCGACGCGGCCGGAATGGTATCTTTCCCGGCTCCTCTTTGGCGCCTTCCGCGGGCTGCTCTGGCCGGTGCTCTTTGCGGAAGTCGCCGACGCGACACCCCCCGGTCGGCACGGGCGGGCCTTCGCCACATTCTGGCTCTACTTCGGCGTTGGGTTGCTGGCCGGGCCGTGGATCGGCGGGTGGATCGCCGACGCGGTTAACTTGCGGGCGCCGCTGGTCCTGTCAGCAGGACTTGCGCTGGTCCCGCTGGCCCTGGGAGGGACGATCAGCGCGCGGCGCGATGCCCCCGTATCCCTGGGTGCGGCGCTGCGGGCGCTGCGGCGGCGGCGCGAGGTCGTCTCGGTCTGGATCCTGAACGCCCTGCACACGACCATCTACGGACTGTTCAGTACCTTCCTTCCTCTCTATGCGACGACGCAGGGGCTCTCGGCGTCACAGATCGGCCTGCTCTTCGCCGCCGGATCGGCCACGTTCACGGCGGCGCAGCTGCCCGCGGGCCGCCTGCTGGAGGAACGCCCCGCGCTGGCGAGGCTGGCCCCCATCTACCTGGCGCGCGCCGCCGCCATGGCCGCCATCCCGCTGGCACACACGTTCGCCGGGCTGCTGGCGCTGAACGGGCTCATCGGGATCGTCGGGGCGGTGGTGCCGGCGGCGCTCTCCGCGCGTCTGGCCGCGGTGACGACGCCGGCGCAATCGGTGGTGGCGATGGGAGCGCACAACGCCGCGGCCGACGTGGGCTTCTTCGTCGGTCCGGTGATCGGCGGGATCGTCGCCGATTACGGGCTGGCCTGGCCCTTCGTGATCACACTGCCGATCGCGGCCGGCGCCACGGTGTTGATCCGCACGGCGCTGCGCCAGGGGACTTCACCCTAGCCGAACCAGCGCTGTAGGTGCTCTCGCTCGAAGGCCTCTTTGGCGGCCAGGTGCTCCGGTGCGGGGTCCACGACGCGCACGTCCGGCGGGTCGGCGAGGAATCTCCCATCCACCATTGAGGCCTGTCCATCGCCCAGCTCGATGAAACAGTACCCCACGCCATCGAAGCGCGCCGCGGGCGCTCGCCCCGCCAGCAAGTCCGCCAGGTTCTGCGCGACCACTTCACCCTGATGCTCCGCGAAGACACCGGCTTTGGGCAGCATCTGACCTGTGGGGAGAGGAATCTCGGTGACGTCGCCGACGGCGAAGACGCGCTCCGCCGCTGTGGCCAGGGTCGCCGGATCGGGACGCACCCATTCGCCGCCGGCGGTGAGCCCGCTCACCTTGACCACCGCGGGCGGACGGTGCGGCGGGACGACGATCACCAGATCGGCGGCCACCGCGCTGCCGTCGGCCATCAGCGCGCGCGTCGC
This sequence comes from Candidatus Sysuimicrobiota bacterium CSP1-3, assembly GCA_001443485.1. Lineage (GTDB taxonomy): Bacteria > Sysuimicrobiota > Sysuimicrobiia > Sysuimicrobiales > Humicultoraceae > Humicultor. The sequence goes on along the minus strand of LDXQ01000001.1, from coordinate 16,619 downwards.
TTCGACCCGTTGGACCTGCGTCTTCGACCGGAAGCGGATCCGCCGCGCGGCCATCGTCCCTTCCACCTGCGCACACACCTCCGGTCCGGCCACCGGGAGCGACATCGGCTGGGGAGTGATGACCTCGATCTCAACGGAGGAGCGGCGCCCCGCGCGCCGCAGCATGGCCTCGATGATGAACGCGGCTTCATACGGGGCGGGCGGGCACTTGTAGGGCAGGCCGGCGATGGCGATGAGGATCCGGCCGCGGTCGAAGTCCGAAAGCCTGCGGCCCAGCGCCTCGGCCTCGTCCGGCGAGTAGAGGTTGTATGCGCCGGCGACCCCGCCGGGGATGAGGTCGAGCCGCGGTTCGGCGCCCAGCGCGACGACCAGATAATCGTAGGGAAGTCGGTCGCCGTCAACGGCGACCCAGCGCCCGGCCAGGTCGATCGCGTCTACCTTGCCCTGCCGGTAGGGAATGGCCCGCGCCGGGAGCGTCCGGCGGTCGCGCGTCCCTTCGGCCCGCGTTCCCCGGCCGTCCAACAGCCAGAGTTTGCGCAGACCCATCATGAAGGCGGGGACGGCGTCCACCACCAGCAGGTCCACACGGTCGCCGACCGCCTGACGCAGCGTCGTCGCCGCGGCCAAGCCGCCGAATCCGGCACCGAGGATGAGCACACGCGGCAATGCCATCGGGGTCACTTCAATTGTACGCGGTCGGGCACGAACGCTGAAGCCCTGGGTGGCGAGGTGCCCGGGGAGCTACTGGGGCAACCCGATCCTCCCGGCGCGGACCTTCATCTGAGCGACCTGCCGCCGGACGTCCCGCAGGATTCGCTCATACTCCGGATCGCCGGAGAGAGTCTGCAGCATGACGTCAATCTCGGCCAGGTGGGCCTCGCGCCACCCCCGCTCGACGGCGCGACGGAGCCAGGTGAGCGCCTCGGGCCGCCGCCCTAGCACGGCATGGATGGCGGCCAGTTCGTAGGCCGGCCCCCAGGCGTTCAATCCTTCTTCATCCTCCTTCGAGCGAATGGCGATGCGCTCGTCCAACAGGGATTGGGCGGCGGCCGGATCTCCCTGCTGCCACAGGACGAATCCCAGGCCGGTCTTCGCCCGTCGCGCCCGATAGAAGTTACGCGAGTCGGGACCCAGGGCGATGGCGTGTTCAAACAGCCGCCGCGCCTCGGCGAGGTTCCCGCGGAGCAGGGCCACGTCTGCCGCATAGTTCAGGGTCTCCGGGTCGTCGGGGCTCGCTTCCAGCAGCGCGCGCGCCTCCGTCTCCGTTCGCGCGCCGCTGCCGCGCCGGTAATAGACGTACACCAGGAGCACACGGGCGCTGGAGAAATCCGGCTGCAGTGTCACGGCCTTCCGCAGCCACGCCTCGGCCTCCGCGTCCTCTTCGAACATGAGGTCCAACCGCCCGAAATTCCGGCACACGTACGCCAGCCCACGTCGTGCCGGCGACTCCACCGCCGGCGACTGCACCGCCAGCGCCCGACGGTTCCATTCCACGGCCAGGTCAAGTTCGCCGAGATCCAGATGTAAGTAGGCGATATTGGCAATGGCGTCGGGGTAGGCGGCGTCGAGGACGTGGACCTTGTACTGGGCTTCTAGGGACTTCCGCAGGTCGCCCCTGGCGAAGTGGGCAAACGCGAGCGCGTCGTAGCCCGCGAGCAGCCCCGGATCCAGCTCCACGCTCTTCTCGGTCAGTCCGATGGCCGCATCCACGAGGGAACGGGGATGCCCGTACCGGATCATCGCCTCGCAGTAGGCCGCAGCCAGCGCCGCGTAGGCGGGGGCGTAGGTTGGATCCTGCTCAATCGCCTGGCGGAAGCAGAGGATGGCCGCTTCGTTGCTCTCCCGGCTCCGCCGGTTGAAGGACTCCTGCCCCCGGCGGTAACTGGACTCGGCGGCGGCCCGATCGGGCGGGGCCTGGCCGCGGGGCGCCTCAGGCGGATCTGTCACGCCAGGTATCTTCCGAAGCGGACCGCGAGGGTCCTGCGAAAAGAACAACTCCCGGCGGCGACCTACTCTCCCACGGCGTTACCACCGCAGTACCATCGGCCCTGGAGGGCTTAACTTCCGTGTTCGGAATGGGAACGGGTGTGGCCCCTCCGGCATAGCCGCCGGGAATCTGCACAGGGAAGACACAGCTCGGAACGTTGGGTACCGCGGGCAGGTAAGGCGAGGGTTCGGGCGCGATGCGCGACACCCAACATCCGAGAGCCTACTGCCCAAGACCCGAGGGGCGGACTCACGCACGACTGGCGTTGCGATCACGTCACCCTCAGGATCCCGGACACATTGCCAACAGGTTCTTCAGGCTCCGTAGAGCTGCCCCTAAGGGGGCTCAAGCCCTCGTCCGATTAGTACCGGTAGGCTCAACGCGTTGACCGCGCTTACACCGCCGGCCTATCAACCTGGTCATCTCCCAGGGGACTTACCCGGTTACCCGGTGGGAGACCTCGTCTTGGGGTGGGCTTCGCGCTTAGATGCTTTCAGCGCTTATCCCGTCCGGACATGGCTACCCGGCACGTGCCCTTGGCAGGACAACCGGTACACCAGAGGTCCGTCCACTCCGGTCCTCTCGTACTAGGAGCAGCTCCCCTCAAGTCTCCTGCGCCCGCGGTGGATAGGGACCGACAGTGTTGTTACTCCTCCCCGCATTCGAAGAGGGGGCAGGTCATTTCTGCCTGCCTCTTCCGGTCGCCCGGAAGCTCGGACTATATCTTCGCCCTTTCGGGCGTCTGGCGTATAGTCTCTGAGGGTTCCAGATGAGCCAAGATCGTTTCCAGCGACTTCCGTCGCCTCGCTCCGCCCTGGTTCATTGAGAAGGCCACAGTCAGGATTTGCTTCAGCCCAACTGGGTCGCGGTGCTTGTCTTCGGCGATCAGTCCGAGGACCTCGACGAACCGATCAAAATCGGCCCGCTTCGTCGTACGGAGCTGAAACCGCCTGAAGAACGGCACCACCTTCTCAACTAGGTCGGCGTGGTTCCTCACTACCAGCACGCAGGTTCTGTCGCGGAGACTGCCTGGGTGATTCGGTTTGATGTACCCACATCCCAGAACGTCTCGGATTAGCGCCAGCACATGCTGATTGCCGTCGTTCTGCGAGATGTGGAATTCCGGAATCACCTGCCATTTCAACCGCGTGGTCGGATTACGCTGCACCGCCACGTGGAAACTACCTTCTCCGTCGACGAACCCCGCGATGTAGTGTCCGATCTGCTCATCTGGCCTTCCCTGCTGATCACCTGCGCCCATCGCGTTGTTACCCCTGACAGTCATCGGCACGGTGCCGACGTTTTCAGGAGGTAGCGTGGGATTCTCCAGGCTTCCCAGCATTTAGCCAGATTTATAGACAGCAGCGGTCACTTACTGTCTCACGACGTTCTGAACCCAGCTCACGTACCTCTTTAATGGGCGAACAGCCCAACCCTTGGGACCTACTACAGCCCCAGGATGAGATGAGCCGACATCGAGGTGCCAAACAGGGCCGTCTATGTGGACTATTGGGCCCTATTAGCCTGTTATCCCCGGGGTAGCTTTTATCCGTTAAGCCACGGCGCTTCCACTTGCCGCCGTAGGATCACTAGGCCCGGCTTTCGCCTCTGCTCGGCTTGTAGGCCTCACAGTCAAGCCCCCTTATGCCCTTGCGCTCGCCGCACGGTTTCCAACCGTGCTGAGGGGACCTTTGGGCGCCTCCGTTACCTTTTAGGAGGCGACCGCCCCAGTCAAACTGCCCACCTGCCACTGTCCCGAAGCCCGATAAGGGCTCCGGTTAGGACGTAATCTTACCGAGGGTGGTATTCCAAGGTTGGCTCCACCGAAGCTGGCGCCCCGGCTTCTCCGCCTCCCACCTATCCTCTACACGACAAGACCACATCCAATAGCAAGCTACAGTAAAGCTCCACGGGGTCTTTCCGTCCAGCCGCGGGATACCCGTGTCTTCACGGGCTGCACAACTTCGCCGAGTCTCTCCTCGAGACAGCGCTCAGCTCGTTACGCCATTCGTGCAGGTCGGAACTTACCCGACAAGGAACTTCGCTTGAGACCTTACTCGACCTGACGGTCGAGCGGGCGACTTAGTTCCCAGTCATCACCCCTGCATGTCGCCATGCAGTCGGGACCATATCTTCGTCCGATCTCGGACGTCCGGCGTATGGTCTCTGAGGATTCTGACCACCTCGGAAAGTGATCAGTCTTTCCTGCTGATCGTCTGCACCCATCGCATTGTCACCTGAAGTTCCATCGGCAAAGTGCCAGCGGTTTCAGGTAGCGTGGGATTCACCAGACTTCCCAGCATATAGCCGGATGCGTACCGTACTGTTACCAGTACGGAAGGCAGCGAATCTACCTTAGGACCGTTATAGTTACGGCCGCCGTTCACCGGGGCTTCGGTTTGAGGCTTCGCCCGGGCGAACCCGGACTAACCCCTCTCCTTTACCTTCCGGCACTGGGCAGGCGTCAGCCCCTATACGTCGCCTTGCGGCTTAGCAGAGACCTGTGTTTTTGTTAAACAGTCGGCTGAGCCTATTCTCTGCGACCTCTTCGGGCTTCCGCTGTACGCGGTCACCCTACGGAGGCACCCCTTATCCCGAAGTTACGGGGTCATTTTGCCGAGTTCCTTGACGAGGGTTCTCTCGCGCGCCTTGGCACGTTAAGTGCCCGGCCACCTGTGTCGGTTTGCGGTACGGGCGCCCGGAATCCTGACCACGAGGCTTTTCTTGGCAGCGTGGGCTCGGCCACTTCGCTCGCGGTTGCCCTTGAGCTCGCATTCGCGTCTCGGCGTTGAATGAGGCTCCGGATTTGCCTAGAGCCTCCGCCTACGCGCTTAGCCCGGGACGTCCAGCACCCGGTAGGCCTACCCTCCTGCGTCCCCCCGTGGCTCGTAACGGATCCAGAGCGGGGCCGGAATGTCGACCGGCTGTCCATCGGCTACGCCTGTCGGCCTCGCCTTAGGTCCCGCCTAACCTTACGAGGACGAACCTTGCGTAAGAATCCTTGGCCTTACGGCGGGCAGGATTCTCACCTGCCTTTTCGCTACTCATGCCGGCATTCGCACTTCCGCTTCGTCCAGCAGTCCTTCCGGTCTGCCTTCAACCTATCGCGGAACGCTCCCCTACCGCCCAGTCGCCCGAGGGCGACTAGACCCGCAGCTTCGGTAGATGGCTTGAGCCCCGTTGGATCTTCGGCGCAGCATCGCTCGACCAGTGAGCTATTACGCACTCTTTAAAGGATGGCTGCTTCTGAGCCAACCTCCTGGCTGTTTTAGCGGTGCCACTTCCTTTCCCACTTAGCCATCATTCTGGGACCTTAGCTGGCGGTCTGGGCTGTTTCCCTCTCGACGATGAAGCTTATCCCCCACCGTCTCACTCCCGACGAGCACCCACCCGGCATTCGGAGTTTGGTTGGGTTCGGTACGGGTCCTCCCGCCCTAGCCCATCCAGTGCTCTACCTCCAGGCGGCTCCGTCGGGGCTGCACCTCAATGCATTTCGGGGAGAACCAGCTATCTCCGGGTTCGATTGGCATTTCACCCCTACCCACAGCTCATCCCCTGGTATTGCAACACCAGTGGGTTCGGGCCTCCACGCGGGATTAACCGCGCTTCACCCTGGCCATGGGTAGCTCACCCGGTTTCGGGTCTGCACTACGCGACTGACGGCCTTGCGGCCGCCCTCCCATCCGGGAGCGGAGCCCTATTCAGACTCGGTTTCCCTCCGCCTTCGGGATTCTCTCCCTTCAGCTCGCCACGCAGCGCAACTCACCGGCTCATTCTTCAATAGGCACGCCGTCAGGCATTCCGATCCCCGAAGGGATCGGCATAGCCCTCCGACTGTCTGTAGGCACACGGTTTCAGGTTCTGTTTCACTCCCCTCCCGGGGTTCTTTTCACCTTTCCCTCACGGTACTCGTGCGCTATCGGTCGTCAGGGGTATTTAGCCTTGGAGGGTGGTCCCCCCAGCTTCCCACGGGATTCCACGTGCCCCGTGGTAATCGGGAACGTCGCCCAGGAAGTCCCCGCCCTTTCGCCTACCGGGCTCTCACCGTCTATGGCATGCCGTTCCAGGACATATCGGCTAGAGCAGGGATTGATGACTTCCCGGCCGGACCGCAGTCCGGCCCAGCGACGCCCCACAACCCCCGCGGTGCAACGCCTGCGGGCTATCACGCACCGCGAGTTTGGGCTCCTCCCGTTTCGCTCGCCACTACTCCGGGAATCTCGGTTGATTTCTTTTCCTCCGGGTACTGAGATGTTTCAGTTCCCCGGCTGACCTTCCCGCACCTATGGATTCAGCGCGGGATGACGCGGTATGACCCGCGCCGGGTTCCCCCATTCGGAGACAACCGGATCGAAGGTTGTTAGGCACCTCCCCGGTCCTATCGCCGCCGACAGCGTCCTTCCTCGGCCCCTGACGCCAAGGCATCCACCGTGCGCCCTTAGTAGCTTGAGATCCCGCCTTAGGAGCAGCTCTACAGAGCCTGCTTCCTTTCGGAACGCTGTTGGATGTCTTCCCTATGCAGTTGTCAAGGTTCTGGACCCGACCGCGTCCGTCGGGCTCCGGTGGCCACCGCCGCCGGATCGTGCAGGCACAAAAAGAGGGGGTGAGCTCATCCCCTCGGACGCTCATCCGAAGTACCGTATGTAGTTGTTAACCGCTCTGGTACACTCAATCCCTCCTTAAGTGCCAAAACCTATTATATCGCCGGGTACCCCCTTGTCAACGCCTCCTAAACGACCAAACACGTGAGCGTATCTTCCACCCCGTCCACGCGCTGGATCTTCGAGATAACCAGGCTGCCCAGCGCGGACAGGTCCCGGGCCTCGGCCATGCAGATACCGTCCCAGGGGCCGGTGATCACGTGAGCCTCCCGCACCCCCACCACCCGGCCGATGCGCTGGATGGCCTGGCGGGCCTTGCCCGGCTCGAGTTTCAGCAGCACGACCGCGGTCACCGCCACGCTAACTCCCTCCCTTCGCCGCCTGCGGCGTCTCTATTCTCCGGCCGACGGGGGCCCTCCCCTCCGCGGACGGCGCCTGGGCCGGCCAGCGGGTGAGCGCCACCCCGATCAGCGCCACGACCGCCCCGAGCAAGTGCAGCGCGGTGAAAACCTCGTGCAGCACCGTCACGGCGATGGCGACGCCGAGGACGGGGATGAGATAGGAGTAGGCCGCGACGCGGGTCGGACCGATCCGGCCGATGCCCTCGTACCAGAACAGATAACCCAGCGTTCCCGCGCCAAAGGCGGCGTAGGCCAACTGCCCCCAGGCGGTTGCTGAGACATTCCAGGACTGCCGGAGGAGTTCGGGCAGGCCCACCGCGAGAAGGAGCAGCGTGCCGAAAACCATCCCAATCGTCATCACGGTCACGGTGGCGTAGCGGCGCAGCAGCGGCAGCACGAGTACGGGCGTGACGGCGTACGAGGCCGCGGCCAGCAGCGTGAGCACGTCGCCCTTCAGGTGCCCGGCGCTCAACGACCCGCCGGCCTCCACCAGGACGAAGACGCCCAGCAGGGCCAGGGCGATGCCGACGGCCTGCCGCCAGGTGATCGGCTCGGCGCGGGTGAGCCAGACCAGGGACGCGGTGATCACGGGGGAGACGGCGATGATCAGCACGGAGTTGCTGGCCGTGGTGTAGCGCAGACCGGTGCTGAAGAAGATCTGGTAGAAACCGACGTGGAAGACGCCGATGATCGCCGCACGCAGCACGTCCCGCCGGGCGATCACCAGCGGCCGCCGCAGCAGGGCCAGCAGGAGCAGCATCCCCGCCGACGCCGCGGCAAAGCGCACCGCCGCGAACGCCAGGGGCGTGAATTCATCATAGGCCGACTTGATCACAGTGAAGGACGAGGCCCACATGACCACCGTGATCAGGACGAGGAGATCTCCCAGACCGAAGACTCGGCGCACTTCCCGTACCTCCCGCCGCACAATGGCCACAGTATACCAGGAGGATTCACGGGCGGGAGGAGACGGACGTCCGGTGGGAGCGAACGTGATGCGCCGGAGAGATCCCGCGCGGATACTGAGCGCGTGGGCTCAGTCGCCCGCGACGGCGCGCAATTCCCGAGCCAGGTAGTGGAGCCGGTCGCGCAGCGGCGACCCGGCGGCGTAGAGGTCGGCCGCCCGGGACAGGTAGTCCACCAGGTCCGCCAGGACTCTCGCCTGCTCGCCCCGCACGCCGTCTACCTCAGTGTCCAACTGCTCACCGGCCGAGAGGATGCCCAGCAAGCGGGGAATGGACCCGACGGCCCCGTCGACGATCCGACCGCGCAGGGCGCGCGCCTGATCGTCCGCTTCGCCGTTCGCCTCGCTCAGGCTGGCGAGGTGATCGAGGATCGAAACGGCGCCTGCGGTGAGCAGTTCGCGGTAGAGATCCCGGCAGCGATCGGGCGTCAGGCGCCCCCGACGCACCAGCGGCGAGGTCTCCGGATTGAGGCGTTCGCTCGCCGCCCAGCGCTGCAGCATGTCGTTGAAGACCTCGATCCGGTCCCGCACCGAGTCAATCGACTCCGCCAGCACGTCCGCAGATCCGTTGGCTCCCGCGAGTTGTGCGACCTGCGACTCGGCCGCGGGCTCCTCCGAATGCTGCAGCCAGGGCGCGCGGAGAGGTTCGTCGACGGCCTCTTCGACCGCAGGGGGGTCGTCGAGTGCCCCGAGGTCCTGAGTCGGAGAAACCAGCGCTTCCGCACGCTGAGGAGTGCGCTCTGCGGTTCGGACGACGGGCTCTGTCATGGCGCCGCCCGGCCCGTCCGACCCGTTGCCTCGTTCCGCCGGGGGCTGCTCTGATCCCAGGAGCTCCTCGTCGGCGAAGACCTCATCCAGGTCCGTTGCGCTGATGGGGGCGACCCGGGCCACCCCCTGCATGAACGCCTGGACCTCCTTCTGCAGCGACGCGGCGAGGCCGGCCTGGGCGCCCTGCTCCAGGCGGCGCAACAGCGCCGCGGCATTGTAGCGCGCCACGTAGAGGAACATGTCGCGCACGCGATTGAGCGCGGCGTAGATCTGCGGATCCTTGACCGCCCGGCCGATCCGTTCCAGTTCCTCCAGTTCCGCCAGCAGTCCGGAGGGACCCCGTTGCAGGATCTCTTTGAGCAGTCCGCCCGCCTCCGACTCGGTGACTTCGCCGGTTGCCAGGATCGGCACCAACGCCGGGAGCGCCCGCTCGAGTTCGGCAGCGATCAGCAGGTGGCCGTAGGCATCGACCAGGCGCTCCAAGTGCTGCAGCCGTTGCACCGCCTCCTGGATGTCCTTCGCGCCCATCGTTACGCGCCTTTCTCCACGTGCTTGAGCAGGTTGAGCAGCTTCTGGGCCTCGCGTGCCGACTCGCTCCCCGGGGCCATCGCGATCACCTTTTCAAGCGCCCTGCGGGCCTCCTGATACCGGCCCGCCTTGAAGCTGGCGCGGGCGAGCCAGAGGTAGCCCCGCGGGGAGTCCGGCATGACGATGATGGCTTGGCGGAACCGCGCGGCGGCGGGTCCATACCAGCCGGACCGGTACAGGTCCACTCCCTGCGCGAGCAGACCCTCAAAGTGCTCCCGCCGGTTCATCGCGGTCGGCGGCGAGACGGGTGCGGCCGTCGGAGCGGCTGTGGGGGGTTTCTGGGCGACGACCGGCTGCGGCAGACGCACCGTGATCGCCTGAATGCCGCTCTGTCCCACGCGCACGGTGCCGCGCCAGACGCGCGAGCCGCGGCGCACCGTCACCGCGAGTGCCGTGCCGGGAAGCGCCTCCAGTTGCAGCGGCGTCGTCCCCTTGAGGGTCCCGTTGACGTAGACCTGAGCGCGGTTCGGTTCCGAACGGAACACGAGCTCGACCATTGCCGGCCCCGGCGGAGGGGTCCGCTGCGGCGTCGGCCGGACGGTCGGCTGCGGCGCCGACGGGGAGACCGCGGCTGCCGCCTCCGGTGATACGGCAGCACCTGGCGCACCGGACGGAGCAGGCGCCACCGCCGCGACCGGCGGGCGTGTCGATTGTGGGGAAGCGGTCGGCAGCGCAGCGGCTGCCTGCTGCGGCGGTTTCGTTGACCGCTGGTTGTTGCCCAGAAAGCGCGGCGCCGTCATCACGCCCACGGCGAAACCGATCAACGCGATCACGGCGAGCGCTCCCACGAGGGCAGGGCGCAGGCGCGGGGCGGATGCGGTCTTGACCGCCGCGCGCTCCCGCGCCAGGCGGGGGGTCTCCTTTTCGGGCATCGGTTCCGCGGGCGGTCCTACGACGACGATGCCGGGGGACGTGGGCGGCGTTGCTACGCGTGCTGCGGCGGCCTGCGCCGGCGCCGGCGCGGGTGTCGATTCCGCGATCGCGGGCTGTGCTGCGGCGGCCTGCGCCTCGGCCGGCTGGGCGACCGTCGGCTGTGGTTCGGCGTGAGCAGGCGCGACCGGAAGCGGCTTCTTCGCCGGGGCCGCGGCGACCGTGGACGTGGCCCGCAGGAAATGCCGGACGTACTCGGCCTCATTGCGCCCCGCGTCGCCCTCGCGGTGGAGGTTGAGCGCCGCTTCCGCCAGGGTCGTGGCCTGCACCAGCAGCGCCTTCACCTGAGGATCGCCGTCGGCAGAGGATCCTCTCTGCTGCACCCACGCCCGCCGGGCCATCAGGGCCTGGTGCTGCAGTGCGGCGATGACGGCCCGCCGGACCTGATCGCGGCGGCGATCCACCGGACTGGCCCCGGCACTGGGACCGCGCCCGCCCTGGGCGACGAGGTCGGCGAACGCCGAGGCGCTCGTCTCGGAGAGGGTGAGGGCCTCTCCCGGGCGGGCGGTCTCCTCGGACGCCAGCGCGCGGGCCTGCCGGTAGAGTTGAGCGAGCGGGGCCTCTGGGTTCAATGAAATGTTCATGGCACTTTCGTGTCGGAACGCCCGAGGTCGAGAGGCGCCTTCGTGCAGGTCCACCTGAGACTTATGCCCAGGAGGGTGCGGGACTAGGCCCTACGGGAGGAAGGTAACGCGCAGGCTTACGGGGCAGTCTTTGGCTTCAAGTGCTCGGGCATCTGCACCGCCACAATCTCGCCGCGGGCGGTGACTTCACCCTCCGCCGATACTGTGGCGGTCACGATCACTTTGCGTCCCTGGATCTCCTTCACCCGTCCCCGGACTTCCAGCGGCACCCCGAGCGGAGTCGGCCGCAGATAGTCGATGCGCAGCGATGCCGTCACGAAACGAAGCGCGGGTTCCGTGCCCATCTCCCGCCCCGCCGCACGATACGCCGCCGCTGAGGCCGTGCCCGTCGCATGGCAGTCGATGAGCGAGGCGATCAGCCCGCCGTAGACGTAGCCGGGGATGGCGATGTGGTGGGCCTGCGGCTGGAAGACCGCGACCGTTTCGTCTCCGTCCCAGTAGCTCTTCAGCTGGTGCCCGTGTTCGTTGAGCCGCCCGCAGCCGAAGCAGTAGGCCAGTTCATCCGGATAGTAGTCCTGAAACGCCTTCCGCTCCACGGAACGCTCAGGAGCCGGCCGGCCCGCCGACTTTCTTCAGCCGCGACAGGTACTGCTTCCGGAACTTCGCCACCTTGGGCGCGACCACCATGCGACAGTACGGCTGGTTCGGGTTCCGCTCGAAGTAGCGCTGATGGTAGTCCTCGGCGGGATAGAACACCTCGAACGGCCTCACCTCGGTGACGATCGGATCACTCCAGACGCCGGCCTCGGTCAGTTCCCGCATGACCTCCTCCGCCGTCGCCTTCTGGTCGGGCGAGTGGTAGAAGATCGCCGAGCGGTATTGAGTCCCCGCGTCCGGGCCCTGCCGGTTGAGCGTGGTCGGGTCGTGGACGGTGAAGAAGACCTGCAGCAGATCGCGATAGGAAATGACCGCGGGATCGAAGGGGATCTGCACGACCTCGGCGTGCCCGGTCGTGTCGTCGCAGACCTGCTCGTACGTTGGGTGCGGGACGTGACCCCCGGAGTACCCGGAGACGACGGATTCGACACCCTGCAGGTCGTTGAAGACGGCCTCCAGGCACCAGAAGCACCCACCCGCGAGCGTGGCGACCTCAAGTCTCATCGAGCCTTACGACCTCCTCTCCCTCTGCGCACGGCGCTGCAGAATCCTCACCAGCGTAACCCAGTTCACCCTCATCAGGAAGCGGCCGGCCGGGGGTTGATGATCGCCTGTCATTGGGTGCTCAGACCCACCCTGCAGGGCTAGATGGCTGACCGCCAAGTATCTGCCTTGGGATCCCAGAAGGGTCCTTCCAGGCCGACGGCCGCGAAGACCGATGCCATCTCGTCCGCCGCGGGGCGCCGCGATTCCGCAGTAAGGCGGTTCGCGTACCAGATGACCGCTAGCTGCCACAACTGGCCGAGCGTGATGAGGGGACGCCGGGGAACCCGGTGAGCCTGGCACCAGTGATCGACCGTCTCTTCCGACCGGAAGAGGAGCATCGTGGCTCAGGTATAGATGATGTCTTCCCACCAGCGGGCGGCGGGGACCGCAAAGTGGATGACGCATTCCTGTGGCACGGCCCGCCCGGCTTTCACCTCAAGCGTGAGCCGCTCGCCGGTGAAGGCGTCCGCCGCAGGAATCACGGCATCTTCGTGCAGCGCGGCCGGAATCCCCAGCGCATCCCAGACGCAGTTGGCGTAGTAGCGCTTGCCTCGCGCTTCCACCGGGAACGCCGTGGGGACGCCGGAGAATGGCGGCGCCATGCGAATGCGCGACGGATCACCCGGCTCGGGAACGAGGAGGCGCTTCTCGTACAGACGGGTGAAGGCGGCTTCGACCTGCTGCGGGGCTGCCCCGATCCGCTGCGCTACCGCGACCGCCGTGGGCGCCGCCGCCGTCTCGGCGATGGTGGTGTAGATCGCCAGCTTGACGGTGGTGTCGAGGTCCAGGCTCATAGACGGGGTTCAGCTCGCGCCGAACTCGGCAAGCAGTTCAGTCATCCGCGCCAGGTGATAGTCATCGTGCTCGGCGACGAAGAAGGCGTGATCCACGAGGTTCATGGGCACGTGCAGGCGGGGATGCGGCGCCGTATACGCCAGTGCGGCCACGTCTACCGTCTCCAGCCGGCGCACCAGGACCGCCCGGGCCTGCCGGAATTCACGCAGCAGCGTTGCGAGTGGAGTGGCATTGTGGTTCGCTTCGTGGGTCCGGCGATTGGTCAGGTCGGCCGGGGTCATCTCGGGCCGCCGGGTCAGCAGGTCTTCCACCCGCGCGAGCCACAGCGGCTCGAGGTCCAGCAGATGCCCGGCGTTTTCCTGAATGGACCAAGTGTTGCCGGAGCGGTGGGTCAGCACCGGGGCCGTCAGCCGGCCCAGGCGCTCTTCCACCCGGGCCGGAGTGCCGCGTAGCCGCTCGACGATGACGGGGAAGAGCGTCGCCGGCAGGCCGGTGGGGAATTGCCGTTCGAACCAGGGCTGCTTCTTCGTCATGCACTTCACCTTGAGCCCGCGCCGGGGTCAAGCGGGAGCGCGAAGCAGATCATGGTGCCCCGGCCTAGTTCGCTCGACGCGGCGATCTCCCCTCCGTGCGCCATCACGAGGCTCTTGGCAAGCGCCAGCCCGAGCCCTGTGCCGCGGGAGTCCTTCGATTTGTAGAAGCGGTCGAAGATGTGATTGCCATGGGAGGGCATGTGGAACGAGAAACCCGCGCTCACCGCATAGGTCCAGTCCGGGTTGAGAGGGGCCGCACCCCTGGCCTGCTTCGCCGTGGCTGCCACCGCTCGCTTCCAGTTGACGAGAACCGCTTTGCCGGCGGCTGAGGGTGCAACTGAGTTACCGATAATCGCACCGACCGGGATCGGGATCCGCTTCTCACTCAGAATACGACTGCGGAGCCCTGCCGGCGGCCATGTGAGACTCCTCGTAGGCGCCTAACGCCAGGCATCAGGCGCGGCGGGAAGCGGGAGCGCAGCGCACGCTGTACGCCGTCGCCTGCATGCCCTTGTTGGGCAGAGTGTGTCAGTATGCGCCAATGGCCTTCGCATCGCCTTTGCATGGTGCCGCCATGCCCCGCTGCTTTGTGCTGATGCAGCCATCATGTTAGTAGCGTGCGGCAAATCGATCAGTAGCGGCGATCACCGCTGCGCTCATGCCAGGGTCCCCGGACGAATGACCGGCGCCGCTGACGACCACGAGTTCGCCGTCCGGCCACGCCTGGGCAAGTTCCCATGCGGTGACGAGCGGTCCCCCGAGATCGAGGCGGCCTTGGACCATGACGCCCGGGATGCCGGTCAGGACAGCAGCATTCCGCAACAGGAGCCCGTCTTTGAGCCACGCGTTGTGCCGGAAATAGTGCGTCACGATGCGCGCAAACGCCATCTGGAACGCGGGCTGCAAGCGCCGAGTGTCCGGCGTGGCGTCCGGGTCCACCGACACAAGCGCCGACTCCCACTCACACCAGTCTTTCGCGGCCTTGGCACGCACCACAGGATCAGGCTCCTGCAGGAGTCTGTAGTAGGCCTCAACAAGGTCACCATCGCGTTCGGTGGCAGGGGCGCCAGCACGGAAACGCGCCCACTGCGCCGGGAACAACGGCGCCACACCGCGGTAGAGCCAGTCGATCTCCGACCGCCGCGTGGTCGTCACGCCGACGAGCACGATTGCAGTGACCCGCTGCGGGTGTCGCTCGGCGTAGGCAAGTCCGAGCGTAGACCCCCAAGAGCCGCCGAACAGCACCCACTGGTCGATGCCAAGGTGGTGCCGCAGGCGTTCGATGTCCGCAAGCAGGTGCTCGGTCGTGTTGACCGAGAGGTCCGTGCGCGGGTCACTCGCATGCGGCGTACTGCGGCCACAGCCTCGCTGATCAAACAGTACGATCCGGTAGGCGCTGGGATTGAAGAAGCGACGTACTCCGGTCGAACACCCAGAGCCGGGACCGCCGTGGAGGACGACAGCGGGTTTGCCGTGCGGATTGCCGCAGGTCTCCCAGTACACAAGGTTCCCGTCGCCGACATCGAGCATGCCGTGGTCGTATGGTTCGATCTCTGGGTAAAGCTCTATCATATTTTTCCGGTGAACGCTGTTGGACCGCGCTGCTCACTCTGTAGTGCAGATTCATATTGCTCTGATGCCCAACGGCATCGAGCTCAGCGGCGCAGCAAAGCTACTGCGAACATGAAATCGCGCTGAGGCTGCGCCCGCTGCAGCGAGTTGTTAGCCCGCCCCTCACCCTGCGAAATGGAGAGGATCAAGTACGGCCGAGCTTCAGCACATTCCAAAGTGCAATCACTCTCCCGCCCGCAACCTGGAAGATCTCGATGGCGAATCCAATTGGTCGGTCTTGCGAGGGGGACCAGAAGAACACCCGGGATACTACGCGGTCACCCTCGCCGAACATGTCCTCCAACTTGACCTGGATGTCCGGGTATATAGTCCACAGCTGTTGCCAAACACGCTTGATGCCTTCTACCCCGGGCTGCTGGCCTTCTCCGGCGGTATGATCGACAAACTCCGATGAAAGCAACGACTCCAGCGCTTCTGCTTCTCTTCGATTGAAGGCCGAATAGACTCGCTCGACAAGGGCCTTGGCCTCATCTGATTGCTCTCGTCCGGTAGCATCGCTCATGTGACTTTCCGCTCAAGGCATTTGAGACGAGTCCTCGGACTGAACTTCCCACCCGCGGTTGACATTGACGCGGGACGGATTCTCGGCGGGCTAACTTCTGTTTAGACCGACCAGCCTAACACCCCACCCGTGTCAACCTAACACGACGGGGGCCAGAAGCCCGCCCCCCCGGAACCGCCCGTTCGGCCTGAATCCCCGTCATCCTGCGCAGCCCTTGCCAAGCATTATACTGCCAGGCCGGTTAGTCTAACGTCCCTGGCGTCCCCCCCCGACTGCCTCATGGTTGCAGCCCGTCTATCGGGCTCCTGCCACCTTTCCCGCCTCGGTTCCAGAGCGTGGGTATATGACCTCCCGCTTGCTTATCTCGCCGGGGTCGCGCGGGCCGTGGAACTCGATGAACCGGATGATCCAGGCGACGTACGCCTGCTCGGTCCTCCGGCTGTAATGCCGGACGCGGAGGGTCTCACGCACGCGATCAAGGAGCCCGGGCACCTGCGGCGAGGCGTCGGGAATTTCAAGAGCAGCCTGCGCGGCTGACCGTCGCGCCGTTGCGCTGACCGAAGCGCGGAGTCGAGGTCGACAATGTGGTCACCAAAGAGTGCCAGCAGGTGCGCAAGGGCTGCGTCGTCGTGAGGAACCGTCCAGTGCTTCTGGTCGGGATGCCAGCGGCGGCCCGGGACCGTTCTGATCTTCGCAACGTACTCAGGACTGTAGGGGAAACGAACGATGATCCTCTCGGCCTCGGCCGGCTCGATCCGAATTGCCCGCGCCCGCGCCGTCAGCGTGAACTTCTCCATGCCCGCGTCCCGAGAAGCCCTCGCTTCTGCGGGTGCCACGCGCGAGGCATTTGCGGAGAGCAGAAGCCGACACGTCCGCATCTGTGTGACGGCGCTCAGGGTGAGATGGAGAGCCAATACAAGGGAATAGCCCACTCCTTTTGGAGCGGGCTACTCCTTGAAAACTCCATAGTGGTAAGGAACCGCGCCCATCACGGCGGCACCGAACTCCGCCGTGGTGGGTAGTTCTCCTTAGAAAGGAGGTGATCCAGCCGCACGTTCCCGTACGGCTACCTTGTTACGACTTCGTCCCAGTCGCCGACCTCACCTTGGACGGCTCCCTCCCTTGCGGGTT